>JABHZE010000004.1 GCA_018653485.1 archaeon
CAAACAGAATCTGGAATAACAAAAGAATCCCTATAATGTCCAATTTCTCCTCTTTTCAAAATATACTTACTTCCATCTCCAGCATTAGGATGAGGTGCATCAATCAAAGCGCTAACATTTAAACTCAAATCATCACAAACAGAAGTAGGAGTTGGAATTGGAGTAGGAGTAGAATCAGCAGGCTCAGAACTTTCTAAAGCATCATCTAATTCATAAGTTATTTCATCATCTCCATAACCATAATGAACAGCAACAGACTCAACATCATCAAAATTAGGTAAACCAATTTCAGAACTACTAATATTATAAGTTCTAATTTCTAATTCACCAGGAACATCATTATTAGAGTAAGTTATAGAACTTCCATCATTTAATGTAAAAATTAATTTCACCTCACTAATATTTCCTCCGCCAGCACCTCTTTGAACCTCTAAAATAGCATTACCACTTCCACTCTCTAAATAATAACTTAATTCAGCATCTAATGCAAAAGGTTGAACATCAACATCATCTGCACTTTCAGTAATCATATTTTGAACAACATTCCAAACAATAACTACAGCGACGAGAACTACTAAAATAATTAATACTGTTGTAATAATCTGTGCTTGCGCTTTACCTCTTTTCATGAAAACTATAAAACAACATCCTATTTAAATGTTATTCTCAAAACCACTTACTCCTCACAATATTAAAACCACTTACCCAACGCCTCTTGTTTCTCATTATCTTTCCCAAAAATACTTTCAATATACTTTTTAGTTAATTGCAAATCTTGCCCAATATATGCAGGAACATTATAATTCTTAGTTAAATCAATTGCAGGCTCTAAATATTTCACAATACTTCCATAAGAAATAGTAAAAATAATTTTTCCAGGACAATTAGGGCATTTACCATTTAATGGAGGCCTTCTAAAACTAGTATTACATTTACCACACCTAAACTTTTGTTGACTAAACTTCCTCAAATTACCTTTCAAATCTCTCATAAAATGCCTATCAATTATCAACCTTGCAACATCCCCCTGATCAACAGCCCTTAATTTCTCACATAACAACATCTGTGCTTCAACCTTATCTTTCATAGTAGGTAAAGTTTTATAAGAACTACAAGTAGCACCTAAATTAAAATTTTTAGAATTATGAGTAAATCCTGTATTAACATAAGGATCCTCATCTTTAGCAATTCTCTGTTTAACCATTTCAATTTCAATTTCACTAGAATGCTTTTTCTGCTCTGCTTTTTCATATAATTCTAAAGGATAAGAATCAACTAATTCAAAATCAAGAATCTGATCATCTACTTCTTTAGCATAAATCTTTCCATTTAAAACTAACGGAGCGTCTTGAGTCCCACCCCTATGAGATGGTAAAAATTTTCGAGAAAAATTAATTAATACATCTAATAATAACATAATAGCTGCTTCATCTCCATCGCATTGTGCAGAAACTATCCCATTACTCACAACCAAATGTTCTTTAGAATCTACATTTAAACAATAACTTTCTTTTTCTCCCATTTCACCTATAGAAACAATAGGGTCATAAACATAGTCCTTATCCAATTCAATTCTCATCTTACTCTTTTTCATATTTTTATAATTTTTCAAGATATTATTTTTCCTATCAGATAAAAATCCAATTTTCTCAAAATTTTTAATAAAATCCACTCCAATAATCAGTTTAGTTATTTTAAATTTAGGAATATCTCTCTTTTTCCTAATATAAAACTCTTTTAACTTACTCCCAGGTTCTTTTTCATATTCATATCTCTTTACAAAGATATTAAATCTTGCAAGACAAAATTCCAAATCATTCAATAATCCCTCACTAACACTATCACAACTAACTTTTTTCCTTTTTTTCTCACAACTTCCATCTCCTTCAAAATAACCCCTTAATAAACAAGCTAATCTTCCTAATTTCAAATTTAAAAATAAACTTGGAATTCTCTTTTCCTTAGCAATACTTCCACTTTCTAAAATTTTTGTGAAAAATAAATAAAATATTTTTGAAGAAAATGTGACTCTGTCTTCCTTTTTTTCACTTGGAACTAATCCAAATGAATTTTTGATAGTTTTTTTGATAAATTCTCTAATCTTTTTATCATTAGACGAAATATAAACTTGATTTAATCCCTTCTTCCCATCAATACTTCTTGAATAACCCTCTGCAACATATAATCCTATCACCTCTAATAATTCATCTGTTAAATTAATTATTATTGGATGTTTAACATTATCTCTTTTTCCAGAAATATGCCCAATTTTACAAATCTCTTGTTTAACTTTCTCATCTAATTCTAAAACAAATTTTATGGGATAACTATCTCTAACATGGAAATTCCGAAATTGCCTCTTAGTTATCTTTAATTTATCAATAATCTGATAAATTTTATCCCTATCTAATAAACTAATGATTCCTTTAATATCTCTAATCATTAATTCTTCATCCATTAACTCATTTAATAAATTTATTTCATTCAAATTTTTAGATTTTATATTAATATTTCTAAGAAGAGGTAGTTTATCTCCAATTTTTAGATTAGAAGCTCTTCTCATTTCTCCATTAACTAAAAATTTGTGATTTTCAGTAACTTGTATTTTTTTGCCCAATGCAGTTTTAATTTCTAACATAGGAAGTTTTGTATGTTTTGTAAAATTATTAATTTTAACCTCCTTTAAATTTTTTCCATTAAGAGTATAAAATTCATCCACTTTTTTTTCTTTTGTTCCATAATTATCTACTTTATTATTTGGTTTCAATTTTTCAACTAATTCTCCTATTTTAATAATTCTCCAGCCCTTATTATCTCTGATAGGAATATAACTACTATAATCAAAACAATCTCTACGCATCGCTGCATGAATATAAGGACTTCCCATTAAACCCTGAACCTTACAAAAACCAATTATTCTTGAAATAACTCCTGCACAATTATGAGGGGCCATACAAACACATAAATGCCCAATTAAATCACTTCGAGTCTTAACATTAAAAAAAGGCTCTAAACCATAAACCTTTACAAGTAAATCATCCATAAACTTACAAATATTTACAAAAACATCATCTGCTTTTTCATCCCCACACTTTTCATTACAAGGCAATAAAACATCATGAGGTTTTAATTCTAAAATTTGTTCATCACTAACTAATTCATTTCCAAAACAATCCTTATAATAACCTAACTCTTTTAATTTTTCAACACTAACTTCAATCTCACAAGGCTTAAAATGACTTAAAGGCATCTCAGTCATATCATATCTTATAGTCCCATCCTTATTTACGCATAATCCATACTTAGCCCTTAACATTCCCTTTTCTAATCTCTCTATATTATGTTCCCCAGAACTAGTAGTCTTAGGACCTTTAATTAAAACCGGAACATCTGTTTTAAGATAATTTAATTTACCTCTAGCATTATCATAATAATGTTTCATATCAATTCGCCCATATTTATATCTCTCTGAAGAATCATGAACCTTACATTTCCCTTCCACCTCTTGTTTACACATCCTACAATAATTCTTTTTTTCACACTCACTCCCACAAATTTCACAAAGATTGTAAATACTTTCCCTATCACACTTCTTACAATAATTAAATGGAAAATCTGCCTTAACACTCCCAATACTCATAGCCTCATTAACACTTTTTAATCTTCCTCCCTCTTCACCTACTGGAAATATAACATTAGGGCTTCCAATTAATCTTCTTAATTTAGCTTTTTCAGGACGCCCCATTCTACTTCCAATAAATTCTCCTGCCTTATCTTTAATAATAAATTTAGATAATTCATTAATAACCTTCAAAACAACTTCACCTTCATTAATTTCTTTTTTAACATCTGCCTCATTAATTTCATCAACACCCTTAGTATTTTTACCCTTCCATCCAAATTTAGAAAAAAATTCTTTAAAATTAAAATTTATATCCAACTCTCCCTCATAATCTTTATCCAAACCCAAATTCACAAATAACGCTTCTTTTTCATACTTACTTAAAACTACATTTTCAATACTCACATCATGAGGGATTCCTAATAATTCTAAAACTCTTTTACCTTTTTGAAATCTTTCTTTTTCACTAGAATTATATGGAAATAATAATTTCCCTTCATTTACTCTTGAATGATTAAACCAATCAATAAAACTTAAAAATCCATCAATATCAATTTGATTCCAATAATAAATAAAATTAGGATGCAAAGGTATCTTCAATTCTTCAGAAATTTTAATTGCACGATTTAAATCTACATTATAATAATCATCTAGTCCAGCCCCTTTTGCCTTCTTTAATTCTAAATTCCACCACTCTTCAACATACCCTGGTTTCACCAACATAGCATTCCTATTCAAAACATCTCCTAATGGGAATAATAAATCTCCAGGATAAATAATTTCTTCAACTTCATTATAAATTTCTTTTGCCTCATCATAATCAGTAATTTTTTTAACACTTCCATTTCTAAATTTAACAATAGGTCCATCAATATCATCACAAGGAGTAGTTATACACCCTTTAGTTGGTTTTTCAATTTTAAGTTGAGTCCCAGTTGCAATAAAATCATTACTAATCCCCATTGTAGCAGGATGAACACTAACCGCTGAAAATCCTGCAACCCTACTTCTACCATATCTAAACCTAAAACCTTTTTGAGGGTGTCCAAAAACAGGCCGCCCAGCAACTAAGTCCTTAATATAAGTAGGACTATCTCCTCCACTTGATTTTCCAGTAGTTCTTTTCTCATGAAGTTCTACATAATCATCTAACCATTCCCAATCATGAACTTTAATTCCAGAATTTTGAGTTTTCTTTAACAATCTCAAACCTTTTGGAGCTTTCTGAGCTAATCCTTCTGCAGCAGCTAAACAAAACCCTCCCCTTATAAAATTAGTTTCAACTCTTGGCAAATCTTTATAATTAGATACTTCTCTTTTTTCAGTAGGATCTCCACAAATCTGAATAGGTATATTTTTTGCAATAAAAAACATTTCTTCTTCAGTTGGACAATATTGCAAATTAGTAACTCTTTCATGATAATCTAATAATTCTGTAGCAAATCTTTTTATTTCTTGTTCAGTAGGATCATATCTTGCATAACCAAACTGCTGCCTAATATAATCAATTATCATTAAAACTAAACAAGTAGCAGTAGTTCCTGCACTTCGAATAGGTCCTGAGAAAAATGCCTTAATATATGTCTCCCCAGTTTGAGTTTTCCCACTTCTAATTTCAGTAAATCCTTCAATAGGGCTACTCACAACTCCTAATGTAGCATATGCAAAACCCACCCTAATACCTGCATCCATTGCTTCTAACTGAGTTTCAAATTTACAATATTTTTCTTTTGCAATTTCTTCAGCAATTTTAAAACTAACTTGAGGTTCTAACGCTCCATACTCTTTCTCTAAATCCAACAACCGCTTAATAACCTCAGGATTATCTAATTGAGGATAAACAGTTGAGATTAATCTAATAACCTTTTCAGCCATTGTCATAGCTAATGGAACTTCCACCTTACCAACAGGATCAAGCCCTTTAGCACGAGCTAATTCAGCAGCCTTATAATTCCTCTGAATCTCATCACCTAATTTATCAAAATACTCTTCAGTTTCTTTAGTGAATGCCATTTTCATTATCCTCAAAATTTACATTTTTCAAATCCTCAGCATTATTTGAATCTCCTAAATCTCCATAAGATTTTGAAATACCTCTCCCCCACTCACCAACCTTCCCACCATTCAACAACCTATCCAACATAACCAACTCATCATAAATTCCTTCAATTAAATCATAATTTTTAGCTTCTTCTAATGAAACCCATGCATGATCCATACTCTCTTCATTTAAAACAACATCTCCAGAATCATGATGTGCATATAAACTTACAACAACAACAGGAATTTCTTTTTTCAAAAAAGTTAAACTAGTTAAATAACCAAAATCCTTAATCTCAATCCCAGTTTCTTCTTTAATCTCTCTTCTTAAAACATTTTCCAAAACATTATACCAATGAATACTAGTATCTCTAGGCTTACTAATATAATCATGTATCTCCACCTTTCCACCAGGAACAGTCCACAACCCTGCAAAAGGTTCTTTTTTCAAACTCCTTCGAGTAATCAAATATTTTCCATCTTTAATCACAACCCCTGTAACTGCAACATGATGTAATTTATCATCCATTTTCCAAAACAACCTCCTCACCATCAATTTTACATCCTTCGCCACTTTTAATTCCTTCTTTCTCACTCTCCTCAATCTCTTCAACATCACTAAAATCTAAAATCTTAATAGCTCCTGTTTGTAAATTCAAAATAGGAACCTTACAAGGATCTGGTTGATTCCCTACTTTTTCTTCAAACGCAGTAATAGATTGCCAACAAGAATTACTAATAATTAAAGTCCCATTATATTTTTCAATATCAGTCCTATGTAAATCCCCCGTAGTTATAACATCTGGAACTTCATTAATAACCATTGGATCTTCATCCTTATTAGGAATATAAACAGTTGCCCCATGACACGGAGCTAAATGTCGTCTTAATAATAAATGTTGAACAACCTTTGCAGGTGTTGAATGAGCATTACTTAATCTTAATTCCCCAACTTCATTAATAACATGATGCATACTTGCTCCATGATACATCAAAACCTTAACACCTTTTTTATCCTCTTTACCTGCTATTTCAACCAAACTCGGATTACTCACTAAATAAAGATTATTTATTGTATGGAGAGGCTCTCCAAAATCTTCCCCAATAGGTGGTTGAGGCTCAGCAACTCTAACTGCATCATGCTGTCCAGCACATTGAATAATACTAATATAATTTGGAATCCTTTTATAAAACTCTGCTAATTTTACATATTGTTCTTTAATATCTTTTATAACTAAATCTTTCTCTTGTCCAGGATAAATACCCACTCCATCAATAGAATCTCCAACAACAAACATATATCTAATCTTTTTCAAAACATCTTTTTGTTTTTGATTACAACCTTCTCCATTTAACCAATTTATAAATTTATTAAAATTCTTTTCTAAAAAATTTCCACTTCCAATATGAAAATCAGAAACAAATAAGGCATAAACTTCCTCATCAGTTCTATTTTTCTCACCTAAAAAACTATCTGGATAAAAAAAATCATTTACAAATAAAAAATCCCTTGTACCAGCACATTTAAACCCAATAATATCATCTTCAAGAATCTCACTAGCTTTTTCAAAAATCTCATCCTTATTCTGATTAATCAAAACCCTTATTTTTCCAGTCAAATCTTCTACTTCTAAAAGCATATTCTTATTTTTAGTAATACTCTTACTATTCACAATCCCAATAATAGAAAAATTATTATTATTCCCACTAATTTTATCAATAGAAGTTAAACCCTCTAATTCAGGCCTTAGTTGAAGGATATTTTTTAAAGAATTAAATCTATTACGAAAATGTTTAACAAAATCTTTTACAACTAATTTTTGAGCCGCAATAACTGGAGAAGATAACACCTTAACAGAATTTTGATGCCCGTCAGGTTTAGAGTCTTCAAAACTCACAACCACATCATCCTCTTGGATTTGCGTTTCTCTTTTCACTTCCACAGAAATAGAAACATTTACAAAAAATTTCTCTACCAATTTCTTTTTCTCACTATCTAATTCATATAAAATCGGCTTTATTTTATCAATATTTTGATTAACTAAATTTTTTGTAATTAATTTTTGTTGTGAAACAATTGCAATTTTATCAATTATTTCACCAGCTATACTCTCATCACTTAACTCACTAAGAAAATCTAACATTTCCCTATCTAACAAAAACCCTTTCTCTATAAATAATTTCAATATTTTTTCATTCATCAATTTTCCCCCTAAATTCACCAAAATTTTACTCACATTACTTATAATCCTAAAGAATCAATTAATATCTGTCTACTCTTTTCCATAATATTTTCTGGAACAACCAATCTAATCTCTCTAGTTCTTCCATGTCTACCCTTACTAATCACTCTTGCATTAATCAACCCTAGCATATCAAATTCAGCTAAAATATCACTCACTCTTCTTTGAGTCAAAGCATCAATATTTATGCTCTTACATAATTCTTGATAATAAGAATAGATATCCCCCGTATAAATCCCTTCATCCTTATTATTCTTAACAAGTTCAAAAATAGAAAACAAAACTATTTGAAATTGCTTAGGCTCTGTTTCAATAATATCTAAAATTTTATCTCTTTCTATTTTATCATTTGCATTATCAATATGTTTCATTTGAATTTTATTACTAGACTCTCTTTCAGCTATTTCTCCAGCAACCCTCATTAAATCTAATGCTCTTCTTGCATCTCCATGCTCTCTAGCAGCAAAGGCAGCGCATTTAGCAATAACCCCTTCTGAAACAATATCTCCCTTAAATGCTTCATCAGATCTTTTTTTCAAAATTTCTTGTAATTGCATTGCATTATAAGGTGGAAAAACTAACTCTTCCTCAGATAAACTACTCCTTACTCTTTGATCAATCATATCTAAAAATCTTAAATCATTACTAATTCCCACGACAATTATTTGCATATCATTTAATTCAGAATTTATTCTAGTAAGATTATACAAAAATTCATCTGAAATTTTCTTAACAGCTTGATCAATTTCATCTAAAATCAAAATAAACAATTTTTCTTCAGAAGCTTCTAAAATTTCTAAAAATTTCAAATACACTTGATCTGTAGGAAGCCCTGTTGCAGGAACACTCCCTCCCAATTTTTTAATTAATTCAGCTAAAATACGATATTCAGTATCTGCAACTTTTTTTAATTTACAATTAATATATTCTATTCTTAAAACCTTACTTTCTTTAGACCTTCTTATTAATTCATTTGCAACATGTTGAACACAGACTGTTTTGCCAGTATTATGAGAAATAATCCCATTGGCAATAAAATTATGATTTTTTGGAATCGTCAAATCATAAACAAGTTCTTCATAAGTTTCATTTATTTCTATAATTTTAGAGGTCATATAATTTTTATCATGAATTTTCATTTTTTTAACATATTTTGATAACATTTTTTTAAGTTTTTCTTGTTTAGCAAAACTATAAAATCCGATTTTACAAAAAAACTTAATCAGGTTTTCTTGACCACTTAAATAAAGCATATAAGAATCAAAAGATTTCCCGTTACAAACAGCAGATTTATATCTAATTTTACATTTTATACCTTCCTGATAAAGCAAATAAGCAATTTGTTGTAATAATTTTTTAGAATTAGAATAATATTCCACCATGTAAGTATTTTGACTCACTGTTCCATCACACGAAAATAATGCCTTTAAAAATTCTCTCTGGATAATATTTGAAGATTCTAAAACAATTTCAGGAATCTCCACAATATTACATTTTTTTCCAAAAGGAATTTGATGTTTATTTAAAGTCATACAAACCTCTTGAGAAATAACATTAACATGCCTACATCTGTTGTTTGGAGAAATTATTTGAGGAGTACATTGAAATAATTCAGATAAATCTTTTTGAACTAAATTCAATAATTCATCTTCCTCATTAAAAAATCTACATCTTTGCCTATTTGAATTATACCAATAGCCTTTAGAATCTTTTACCCTTTTTTCTTGTTTATTTAAACTTCCATCTCCAATAATAAAACCCAATAATCTTGCCATCTTTAATGAAATTTCATTTTTATTGATATTTGGTAAATCATAACCAATTGCTAAATCATCTCCAATAGATAATTCATCAGATTTTTTCCAAACCATCGAAGAAAGTAACAAAGGATGATCCTTAGTGACAACAATTTCAAAACCATTATCTAATTTAATTTTCAAAAGTTTATCTTTATTCATAAATTCTAAAAAAATAAAATCAGACCATTCATATTTCTCAGATTTAATATTAAAACTTAAAACTAAATCATTTTTATTATCAACATTTTTAATTTTTTTCCAACCATTACTTGTAAAAACCAAACTATCTCCAGCAATACAACCAGTCTTACCATAAATAAACAAATTACTAGTCTTCTCCCCTAACAAACTAGGTGCAAGTATTGAAGCAACATGTTCAATCTGCTTATCCCTATGAGGAATATCTTCAGGAGTATGATTTGATTGAAGAATCTGTTTATTTTTAAACAAACTTCTCTCACCTACAGAATCAAAAATCTTATCTAAATCAGCCATCTTTTTCATTAAAATCTTATATTTGAAATTTTTACACCTTTTTTAGTAATTAAAAAAATATAACCATCATACTTTATAAATATAATTACAATAAAATATACTCCCCCTTCATTTCCAATGCAATCTCGTCGATAAACCACTATTCATTAAAACCAATGATAACATAACCCCTGACACCATTATTTCCAATGGAAAGTTAAAAATAAGGTCTAACCACTCAAAAAAATAACAAATTTTAAAATTCACTCAAAAACTACTCAAAAAAATTAAAAATATGATAAATTTCTAAAAATTACTCAAAAAAATTAAAAATATGATAAAAACAAATAAATTAATTGATAAATGAATAAATTAAAAAAATATTCTAAAAAAATCAATAAAATACAATAAAAATGAATATATCAATATAATATATATAATATAATATAATAATATTTATAAATAAAAAATAAAAAAGAAAAGACAAAATCACTATCAAGCCTATATATATATTTCCATACGAAACCAAAGGGTCAGGGGGTATAAACATTTATTCCAACTAACTAACCCATTACTCACTCAACAACCAATTCAACCATTATTATCAAATCACAGAAAAGTTTATAAAGAATTTTCCTATATTTAACATATGTCTATTGAGAAAAAACCACATAGAGAAATTCTAAACAAACCTGTTGTAACAAAAGAAGGTAAAAAATTAGGAACTATCAAGGATATTACTTTTGAAACAAGAACAGGAGAGTTAATTCATATAGTTATTAAAGAACCAAGCCCTTATTCTACTCAATTAAACCTTGAGAGATCTAATCAAAGTGAAGTTCTTATTCCATATAGTGCAATTATCGCTATTGGAGATTTTGTAGTTGTTTCTGAAGAAGACCTTATGTAATAAGGACCCTAATAAATAAAGATTTAATGTAATAAATTTATGATAGATAATATAAAATGTTAAGAGATCCTTATGAAGATATTGCTCAGGCCTTAGTTGATCATCATGGAGATTATATTAATGTAGCTCATATTCTCTCAGAATTAGAACCAATACATTCAACAGAGGAATCAGGCCCTTCTTCAGAATTTTTAGAAGGAGAAAATATAATTGGGTTTTTCTTAAAACAAAGAGGATATCAAGGAACAGCCGGAGGAAATGGATACACAAGGTTAACAACTCAACAATGTGAAGAACAAGGTTGGGATAGAGATTGTTTCCCTCTAACATTTTAACTATAACTCCTATTTTTCTAAACCCTATCTTCTCTCCCACAATAATCTTTAAAAACCCTAAACATTATTTGACATTATGAAAGTTGCAGGATTTAATTTAAGAAAAATTTCAATAAAAAGAAAAGAGAACACCACAGAAGAGATGAAAATATCTCAAAATATTGATATTAAAGATGTTTCTAAAGAAAACATTCCAATAACTAACGAAGATGTTTTAAATATTAAATTTAGTTTTCAAATAAATTATGCAAATGATTTTGCAAATGTAGAATTTGAGGGACTTTTGATTGTTATTCCAGATAAAGAAGAAATTAAAAAATTCATGGATTCTTGGAAAGACAAACAACTTCCAGATGGTGCAAGAACACCTCTTTTTAATTTTATTATGAATAAATGTAATATTAGAGCATTAGCTCTTGAAGATGAATTAAATCTTCCACCCCATATCCCTATGCCTAAATTATCTGCACAAAATCAACAACCTCTTCAACCTGAACCAACAAATGATTCTACTGAAGAATCTTCATCAGATGATTCAAAAAAAGATAATGATTCAGAGTCTGATAAATAATTAATTCTCTTCGCTAATCCTAATTTTCTTAATACCACTAAAATAATTATTTCATTTTTCTCAACTTTCCAAAATTCAAAACATTTTCATCTTTCTCATTATAAATAATTATTTCAAAATTTCTAAGCGCCTTATTTTCAACAACAACAAAATTTTTTGTTTTCATTCCACTCCTTTCTTCTTTCATTTTCTCATTCAACTTCCTCAAATCATAACCTAAACTAATTCCACTAAAACTTGGAAGAATATAAACAATCTTCCTATTCCATTTACCCTTTAAAAAACATTTATATTTTTCTTTTTTATAATTATCTCCTAAACTAATTGAAGGATGTAAATGCCCCATAACTAAAATTCCCTTACCACAACAACCTCCCTCAACCTTATTCCCATGCAAAAAACAAATACCTCTAATAGAATAATATTTTTTTAATTTAACATTCCTCTTTCTTGCAATAGGCCCTAATATATTATCATGATTACCTTTAATTAAAACAATTCGGTTGCCCTTATTCTTCTTATCAATCTTTTCATCTAAATAATCTAATAATTGAAGTGTTTCTCTCCATTCACTATTAGATATTCCTCCAAATTCATGTTTCAAATCCCCTAAAAGTATAATTTTCTTAATCTTAATTCCTCCCTTATCTAATAACAAGAAGATTTTATCTAATTTTTTTACTATTTCTTTATATTGAATTCTTGGAATAATCCCTTCCTGAGCAATATGTTCTTCATAACCAATATGTATATCTCCGATTACCAAAATCTCATTATCAATTAATAGACAATCATTCAAAAATCTTATTTTAGGTTTATTATTCTTTTTAACCATAATTAAACCTCTATAAATTCATTTAAAAAACTATGTAAAAACTTCAAATAATACTCATTCCAACATTCCTAATTTCTTCCTGATAGTCTATAAGATATTTGGGCAAACGCAATTCCTCTCCAGTTTTTTCTCTAGCTTCAAAATAAAGCCCTAATAATTCTCCCTCAATAAATCTCCAAACATCATCATCTGCACCACTAATATCTAAAAGCTCTAATTGTAATCCAGGTCTAAGAATCCCTTGAGATCTAGAATATCCTGGTAATATCAATCTCCTTCTAATCTGCATTAATTCTTCTTTATGAACTCCTTCAATATTTTCTGGATGCTCAAAATATGCTTTTATATTTTCAGGATCCACTATAACTGCAATATTTGATTTTAAATCTTCTACCCTTCCAGACCAACCTCTCACCCCCTCAACACCTGTATCCCAATTACTAGAATCATCAGAATAACGTCTTAATCTTTTTATAAATTCATTTAAAAAATCTCGTCCTTCTTCTCCTGGATTTTCAGTTCCATATATTTCTGTAAACATTTTATTATTAACTCAAACACTATTTAGACTATTAATATTAACTACGGCCTATATTTAAACACTATGAATATAGAAAAGAACCAATAATTATCTAATTTATTTCTCTGTCTGTCTGTCGAAGACAATAAGACAGATAATCAGACACAAATTTAGACACATAATTCTTATTTATTCCTTCTCAATCTCTTTAATAACTTCTGCATGCATTCTTTTCAAAAATTCAATTTTATCTTCCATTTTTAATAAATCACTGTATCCTTGTAAAACCAAGTTTAATGCAAAAGGGCTTGGAATTTTACTCTCTATTTTTTCAATTTTTATTCTCCCATTATTTATCCATTTAACAACTTGCTCAGTGTTTTTAATATCCATTAAATCCTCTAAAACCTCTCTTCTAGCCTCCTTTAAAATTGGAAAATCTTTACTTATTTTATTAATTGCATTTAATAAAAAAAATGAATTCATTTGTTGTTTTCCAACACTTTTACTTCTTCCTTTATAATTCCTTAAAATCATTAAACTTCTAGCAGCACAATGTCTAAATCTTCTTTTTAAAATTTCAGTTTTCATTGTTGCTTCTTCCATAATATTTCTTAAATCTTCTGGTTTCAAAACTTTCAATGCTTCATCAATAGGTAATTTTTCACCTGCAAAATAAAATCCATTATCATTAATACCAATTTCAATATCTCTTCCAACCTTTTGCCCCATTAAATATCCTAATGCTCGAGATAAAGCATCATTTACTCTTCGACCATATAATGAATGAAATATAATATAGTTTTTATCCCCTTTATAATATTCAATTAACATTTTATTTGAATGAGGTATTTTTGCAAAATTATATTGTTCATAAAAATAATTATAAATGCTTTTTGCAACATGTTTTCCACAATAAAGATGTTCTTGGATAAATAAAAGAATTTTTTCCTTTTCCACTTTTGTAATCTTCCCTATTTTCTTATTTTTCTTCTCCAATTTCCCTTTTTTAGCAATCTTCATCTTTGATGAATTCACTCCACTCCCACTCTCAAACTTCTCATTAAGTAATTTTCTAAATCTTCCAATTTCTAATGCAGAATCAAAACTTAATGGCAACATTTCTGAAAACCAACTAGGAATAGTAGGATTTTTCTTAATTCCTGCCTTAACATAAGCCTTCATTCCTTTAGTATACATAAATTGATATTTCTTTCCACCTAAAACAAAAACATCTCCAGGTTTCATTTTTTCTAAAAATCCCTCATCCACCATACCTACTTGACTTCCCCTTTTTTCTCCTGCACTAATCACCACATTAATAAAACTCTCTTCAGGAATAGTTCCAATATTAGTCATATAAATTACCCTCGCCATCTTACCTCTCTTACCAACCTCCCTACTATCCTTATCATACCAAATTTTAGCATAAACATTCCTATGTTCTAAGGCATACTCCCCAGATAAATAACTAATAACACTCATAAAATCCTCCCTAGATAAATTAGAATAACAATAACTTCTTTTAATTACATTAAACATTTCATCAATATCCCAAATTTTTTGTATTGCCATTCCATAAATCTGCTGACTAAGAACATCTAAACAATTTCTTGGAATATGGATCTTATCTATCTTTCTTTCAATACCTTCTTTAGCTATTACTGCAGATTCAACTAAATCATCTCTATCAGTTACAATAAACCTCCCCTTACTTATATCATGTAATTTATGCCCTGCTCTACCAATTCTTTGTAAAGTTCTTGCAGAAGATTTTGGACTTCCCAATAAAATAACCAAATCAATATACCCAATATCAATCCCAAGTTCTAAACTTGTTGAAGTAACTACTGCCTTTAATTCTCCCTTTCTTAATTTTTCTTCAATTGAAAATCTATGTTCTTTACTTAATGAAGAATGATGTGCACCTATGACTTCAAATTCCTGAGAATAATTTTCAGGAAACATATCTTTCAAATGATTAACTACTCTTTCAGTTGCAGCCCGGGTATTTGTAAAAATAACCGTAGTTTTATGTTCCTGGATTAATTTATCCATCAAAGTATAAAGGGAAGAATGTAAATCATATTTACTAGTATCAATCAAATCACTCACTCCAGTTAAAACCTTTACATCCATTTTTTTACTAGCATTTACTTCTGCGATTAGGCAATCCCTTTTATCCCCCACTAAAAAATTAGCAATTTCATCAATAGGAGCAATTGTTGCACTTAATCCAATTCGAACAGGAGTTATTTTACTAATTTCTTCTAATCTCTCAAGACTAATACTCAAATAAACACCTCGTTTATTACCTAATGAATGAATCTCATCTATAATCATAAATTCAACCCCATAAAATAATTCTATAAATTTCTTTGTTGTCAAAACAATTGCCAAACTTTCAGGAGTAGTTATAAAAATATGAGGAGGATTTTTCAACATTTTAGTTTTTTCATAACTAGTAGTATCTCCAGTTCTTAAACCAACTCTAATCTTTTGAAGTTCAATACCCTTTTCTTTAGCAAGTGCTTCTATCTCCTCTAATGGCCTCATTAAATTAACAAAAATATCATTATTCAATGCCTTCAAAGGACTAGAATATGCACAATAAATCTTATCTTCTAATTCATTTTTCTTAGCTAAACTAACTAGATAATTCAAAATAGCTAGAAAACTAGTAAGAGTTTTACCATTTCCAGTAGGCGCACTTATTAGTATATTTTTCCTTTCATAAACATTCATCACACCATATAATTGACTTTCTGAAAAATCCTTAAACTTACTAAAAAACCATTCCTTTACTAAAGGATCTAGAATTCTAACTATTTCTGCAGATTTCCTTAATTCAGCTCGGGAATATTTTTTCTCATCCATTTTCTTAAAATAATATTTAAATAGAAATCTAACACCGATGTATTGAGAAAAATACCCTATAAAAATCTATCTATAAAGAGGTTTTTTATCTGGGTTTAATTCAAGAACATTTTTATTCATCTTCATACTATTATTTATCTTTTTATTTCTAGAATTCATTTCAGCAATAAATAACCATACAACTAACATGATAATTATCAAAATAACCACAATTATCGTTATCAAAATAATAGTCTGAGTATCAAATAAGTTTTCCTTACCTATCTCATCTCCTTCAACTTCAATAACCCATTTTTTAATTTTCTTTTCCCCATTTCTTTCAATTTCCACTTCTAAATTATAAGTACCATCCTCCATATCCTCTAAAGTATAACTATTTGAATCTTCATCCAATATCACCCCATTTAAATACCACGAGATATTATCATAATCCTCATTATCTATTGAAAAGGTTTTATTATCTCCAACAAAATAAGTTTGAGTTTCATTTTCTGGACTTGCCCCCTTAATTTCAAAAACATAAGGAATAACAACATTCCTAACAACAAAATCAACATCCCTTCTAACCTCAGTCTTAGAGTCATTAGCATAAACATAAAAATCCCCAGTCCCAATCCAATCACTATCTGAAGTAATAGTTAAAATATTTCCAGATCTGGCAATAGTAATATCACTACTATTTTTAGTATCATACCTAAAACTAATATTATCTCCATCACTATCTGAAAAACAATCATCTAAATCTAATTCATAATCACTATTCTTTTCCCATTCAATTTCACCACATTCATCAGAATCAAAGAAAGGAGCATGGTTCACACTAACATTTTCAATACACTCTCCACCAGAACAATAATAATCAGATTCACAAGAAATAATATAACTCTCAATAACATCACTTTCATTTACACAATAATATTCTGTTAATTTCCAAACCCCTGAATCATTATAACAATGATCTTCATAACTTTGAGTTTTATTACTTGTGATTCCCCTTACAGCAAGGTCTTCACCACTATCACTCTCTTTACAATTATAAACATTTAATGTAAATTCATTACTTTCAATACTCCCCCCTCCATCATAATATATGTTAATCTTCATTCGATAATTCCCTGGAGCAATATCTCTTAAATCAACATCAAGTACACTCTCAGAATTAACAAGATGACTTTGAACAAATATATGCTCATTTGTGTCTAAACTAATATCTCCAATCTCTAATCCAGTAACATCATTTAATCCTGAAAAATAATCATCTAAATCTAAAACATTAGTATAAAGTTCAGTATGATTAAATTCAAAATTAGGGATATTTGCAGTTTGATTTACTAAGGCTAATGGGTCGGGTTCTTCAAATTCTATCACATACATGAAACGTTCAATATTTTTTTCTGAATAAACTCTTCCTGCAACCCCCTCATTTAAATTACCTAAAAGAAATTCATAATTTTGATCACCCCAATTAAGATATTCAATTTCAACATTATAAATAGTTTCAAAAACCCCTATTGCCTCATCAAGATTTTCAATATTTCTTACAAGGAGATAATCATCCAAATCTTCCCCATCTTCTAAACAAAATTCTAATGACTCAAGAGATAGACCTTGAGTACCCCTTACATCAACACATTCTAAAAATAAATTATCTGCCACCAAATGTGCTGATTCAATTTCATAATACTCTCTCTCAAAATTCAAAACCTGCCCAGTCAAAAACCACATTTCATTTGAATCAGGATTTATTTTATACATTTCAAATTCATCACAATCATCTTCAGCAATTATTCCCGCATTTTCAGAAGTTTCTTCAAACACTTCATCCCAACTAGCCCTAAGACTAGCATTACTACAATCCAAAGGTATAATCCTATCATCAATTCCAAATGCCCCTATTGTTCCCAACTCACCTCTCAACCTCTCATCCCCCCTATCAAAACTAGTATAAACAATAATCAATAAAAATAAAACAACTACACTTAATACTAATAACTTGAAAGTAAATCTTTTTCTAATTCTTTCAAACAAATTATCATTCACCTTGCCCCTCTTTCTACCTCTTTTCATAGTTTATTTAATAACAACAACTTTAAAAACTTATTCGGTATTTTATACAATGAAGATGAGGCTAAGTCAAGACAAAAAAGATAGAATTTCTGAACAGATACTCTCATTTTTATATCACTCATTCCCTACTCAACCATTTACTGCCGAAATTGCAAGAGAACTTGCAAGGGATGAGGAATTCATTAAAAAAATGCTTTTTGAACTAAAAGAAAAAAACTTAGTCATCCCAGTAAGGAAAAACAAACAAGGAGAGATATTCTCAAGAAGAATCAAATGGAGAATATCTAAACAAGTATATGATGTTTATAGTTCTAAACAATAATACAAATCTTTAAATCATTCTACACCTGCTCAATCTTATGGAAGATGATCATATCAAATTAGCCTTCTCAAGAGTAAAGGAAGACATCTATTATCTTACAGATGAATTAGCTCATCTTAAGGATGAAATACATGAAATTAAAACCCTTCTTAGAAACATGCATGAAGAGATAAGTACTCAAAAAATGCATAATTTAGCTCAAAATACTGATTTAGACACATTTTCAGACAGACAGACAGACAATTCGACAATAAGACAGATAAATGAGACACATTCTGCTAATACGACACATAATACGACAGTTCCACAGGAAATAGAGGGGTTAAAATACCCAAATTTAAGTAGTTCCATAGGAAATGAAGGGGTTTCGACAGACAGACAGACAGACAGACAGACAGACAATTCGACACATAATTCGACAAAAATAACACAAAATTCATCAAAAAACATTGAATCAAACATCCAGGAAGCCACTGAAATCTTAGACTCTCTTGATAGGTTAAAAAAGCAAATTAGGCTTAAATTTAAAAAAATAACCAATAGGGAAATGGCTGTTTTCTCGACGATATATCAATTAGAAGAGCAAGATCCTTCAAATACAACTTATAAACAAATAGCAAAAATACTGCATTTAAGTCAAAGTTCTATAAGGGATTATGTCCAAAGAATGATAAATAAAGGAATTCCTGTGAAAAAAGAGAAAATAAACAATAAACAAGTTATTTTATCTATTTCTCAAGAATTACGGAAAATAGCTACGCTTTCCACTATTATTCAACTTAGAGAGCTTTAAAACCCCAAATTTAGGCATATTAGCACTAAATTTTTAGTTAAGTACATCCGAGTTTTAGTAACAAAACCCATCATTATTTGTTTGAGATTACTTTCGTTGTAACGAATTTAAACTAGCTATTGCTAAAGCTAATCAAATTGTTTTTAATTTTTAAGGTCTTTAACCTCTTAAATACCTAAATTTAAGCAGATTAAGGCTTTAACCCCTAACTCTCATTTGGAACTCTAAACTCTCTTTTTGTTATCTCTGTTATTCCAAACTCTCTCTTTTTGTTAGTTTTTAAACATGATCTATCCTCACTTTGGGTTTTCTGAATACTAAACCCTATGAAATCCTCACTTTTTCGCTGTGTTTTGTTATTTTTTACCATTTTTTATATATCCTAACTCTCACTTTTCCGTTTTTTTACCTTAAAACCTAGTTTTCAGCCCTTTTTTTACTCTTAGTACTCACTTTTCTGGTTTTTAGCAATATTTCCTTAGTTTTTTCAGGAATAAACACTCTTTTCTTGTTATTCTCACTTATCACTTCTTCTATTAAACCTTCACTTTTCTGTTTTATACTATTAACTTGACCCCTTATTGTAGCCTTTGTTTTACCCAACATAGCTGCAATATCTTCATAACTTAATTTCATATCAGAATTCAATAAAACAAACACAATTGCTCTCTCAGTAGCTGATAAATTGTCTAAAAATACTGTTTGAACACCTGTTTGAACAGTGTTTAAAACACCCTTAGACACTGTTTGTTTATTAAACACTGTTTGTGGCTGTTTAAACGCTTGCTGGTTTCCAACAACTGAAAGCAAATTTTTTAATTCTTCAACTTCATTTTTAACCGACGATAACTCTTCTCTTAACTCCAAGATCTCATCATTTAACTTAGAATCTTGCCCATCAAGGTGTTTAATCCATTTGCTTGTTTTACCAATGTCCTGTTTAACAGTGTTGAAGCCTGTTTGAACAGCTTGTTTTAACTCAGCAACTTCTCTTTTTTCCGCTTTTTTACTAAAAAATCCTAACATAATATATCTATTCAAATTTACTTTATAAATGTTTCTCCACAAACACTTGTTTAAACACATTAAAAACACTCTTTATCGTCGATAAAACCCTATTTTAAACACCTGTTTAAACACCCAAAAAAACACTGTTTTTTTACTCAAAAAATAAATAAAAATTAATTTTAACAAAAAACACCCACAAAAAGGTACATAAACACCCATAAACACCTGTTTAAACACCTCCAAATTAGCCAAAAACATGTAAAAAATAGCCAAAAACACCCAAAAAACACCCAAAAAACACCCCTAAACACCTCAAAAGTTGCACTACAAATCACCCTCCATTAATCAAAAAATAGCTAAGAATTAACTAAAAACGCGTTAAGAATTACACTACATAATTAAGTTAAAATTAGCTAAGAATTAACTAAAAACGCGTTAAGAATAGCGCTTAAACGCCTTTTTACTAACTTTTTATTAAAAATAAAAACTCAGAAAAAAGCCAAATAATAAGCTTTAAATAATAAAAAAACTAATTATAATTAGCCAAAAAGAGATAAAATTACACCACCATTAAGGAAAATGAATCAGACAAAAATATTGAAAATTCTAAACAAAGGGCTGATTGCAGGAGTTTTAGCTAGTGCCCTTTCATTTATAGTGCCCATAATTCCATGTACAAAGGCCCCTGTAATTGCAAATCCAGAGTATAAATTCGCATTTTGCAAGCTTGCAAACCCCTTTCAAGAGCAAATTGTAGGGGTTTCAACCAAATATTTCAGCCAATTTACAGAACCTCTTGCAGGATTAATCCTAGAATTCTTTCTTTTTTTTGCATTAGTTTCAATAATTCTTGCCTTTTTCAAAAAAAGCAAAGGAAAAGTCTTAGATTTAACAGAAAAAAAGTAGAAAACCCTAAAAATTTCTTACCAAAATTCTATTTTTTTCCAAAACCCTTAAAAACCATCTTATTTGTTATATAATTATGAAAGAAAAAAGACAATTTACTCCAGAAGAGAATGAAAAATATACTAAAACCCTAGTTCACAGAGTAGAACTTGCAACAATAGCCTTATTTTTAGCAGGAATTGGAGGTTGCATAATAAATCAAGCCTATAACCCCTCAGAAACCAACCAAAAACCCCAAACACCCTCGATAAAACCCCAAAATCAAGAGCATTATGACAAACCCCTTCCAGATTTTTATAACAACACATTAGGATAATCTTTTTATACTTCAGTAATTAATGGTTCTTATGAAATTAGAAACCCATATTTTTAGTGAATCAGAGAGATTAAGACCAGGATTTTACGCTCATATAGATCCAAAACAAGGCAGACTTATTGAAGTCTATAGGGTAGATTCAATAACTCCAAGAAGTATGACAGATAATTCTATAGGTCCTTTTGGAAGTTATCTTTTTTTAACAACTTCTCCAGAATACGCAGAAGAATTAGAAGAAATGTCTAAACAATTTGAAGATTTAACTCCCGAAGCATTAGAGTCAGAAAGAAGATTAGCCCTAGGCGTATGCACAGATTAAATCAATAGCCCATAATAATCATAACAATCACCATGCAAAAACTTTTTAGCAAAACCTAAAACTTTCTGCATACATAAAATACCCACTACAAATTCAATAAATCCAAATAAAACTCTAAATTACCCACTACAGATTAAACCAAACAACAATATTTAAATACCTAAATTATTCTAAAAACTTAAGATGAACCATCCAAACACCCAAACACCAACACAAAACCCTCCAACAAAAGAATGCATCCCAAGTTGCATATATTGTGGAGAAATTCATTTTGAGTGTAAAAGGGGAGGAGTAAGGAATGGGGTTCATAAGGGAAACTTTCCAAGAAATTGTCATTATGAAGAAGGCCCGAGATTACCTTCTAATTACACTTCAAAACCCAAATCCCCGCGACCCAAACCCTTCAGAATTCTAAAAAAGCCCTTAAAATCGCTTAAAAAATTCACATCTTTTACAACTATCATTTTTATGTGTAAGAAGTTCGTACAAGGTATATTACCAGTAGTTTAGGAAAATGGGGCAGAAATCAAAAAAAATTTTCAAAAACTTGCCTAGTTTTTTCTATCAATCCTCTTCCATAAATAATACCACAAACAGTCCCCAAAACCGGAGAACCAATAATCACTCCCCAAAGAAAATTTCTCAAATAAGAATCTCCATCTTGATTTGGATTGTCATTGCAAATAGGACTTTGATACGGATTTACTTCAACCGAATTTTCTAATCTATTTTCCATCTTAAACAATCTCACTAAATAATATTATTTAAATTTATGCATTAACAATACTTCCTTCCGAGCGACTGGGCCGACAAGTCTGCCCAAGGAAGCGAAAACCTGTCCGCGACCTAACACAACCGAGTAGTGCCTAAACACTATTTAAACACAAACAAAATACACCAAGTAGTGCCTAAACAACACTAGCTAAAACTTTTAAGCAACGCTAAAAACTTCCTGCATGTAGTTGTAGTGGGTAAAAGGGGTGTTTAAACAGGGGCTGTAGTGGTTAAAATGGGATAAATTCTAGTTTTGCTTTCATCCCACCTTTCATCAAATAATTCTTCCATATATTCCTTAACTTCTTTTATCTCTTTTATGAGTGAGTCCTTATTTCCTAAATCCTTTATACTTGTACCAATACTCCAACATGATTTTTTTGAAAGAATAATTCTATCATGAATTTTTTGGTTAATCTTTATTTGAATCTTTACATTAGATTCTTTTTCAAATTTTTGAAGATAATCTATTAATTTTTGTTTTTCATATATTTCAGAGGTTAAAATTTTTATTTCTTGTATATGTTTATTTGAAACAGAAATCAAGGGATGCAATGTATTTGGACTAATATGTGAATCTATAATTTTTATTTCTTCACCTTTAATTTCTTCCTCAAGAAATTTTTCAAATTCTTTAATTGCACTAAAATTTGAACCCTGTTTTATGATCATAACCTTTGTCTTATTTATTTTACCAAATATTTTATTAATAAAATTTATTCCTTTAACTAATAGCATAATTACAGAATCATTATATTCTAAAATTCTTTCTTTAGAAAGATTAAATAAGACTTTTCTAAAACTATCTTTTTTCCTACCAAGCATAAAATAAAGCTGTTCTACCTCTTTTCTTGGAACAATCGCTTTTTTTATTTTATTGGAAACCATAAAGGTAGTTATTATTAACGAATCCTTGTTGTTTATTTCCTCTTTTAGAAAAAATCTATCCTGATTTTTAACAAATAAGTCTAAAGCGCTTAATTTCTGATAATTATCAAAATAATCTTCTAATTCAATTTCCATTTTTTAGAATTATCTCTTTTATCTTTCTTAAATTATAGTTTGGGATTATATATCCTCCTGCAACTTTTGTAAGAAATTTTTTAAAACCCTGAGAAACTGTAACCTTAGCACTACTTAATCCAATCCCTGCATTTTCTGAAATTTCTTTTGGACCTGCGGCCTCTTCATCTTTTTCTAAAATCTCTTTAGCAACTTTTGCTTTCTTAGAGGCTAAATAAATAAGAACTTTTTGATTATCTTTTAATTTATCATAATCTTCTGTAAAATTAATAACTCCTTCATTATCAATAGTAATAAATGGTTTTAAAATATCTACTAATAACTGCTTATTCATAGGAATATTTTTGTCTACAAATATTTCATCTAAAACATCCTCTTCTACTTCTTCAATAATTTTTTCTTCAGGATTTATTTCTTCTTCCATTTTTATTCACTAATTATCTAATCTTTTTAAGAACTATTACTCTTCAAAACAACTTTTCCCTTATCACTTTCAGCCACCAACTCCTCCCCCTCTTTAAAACCCGCATCCTTAACAACACCCTCAGGCAACACTACAACATATTTATAATAAATTTTATCTCCCCTCTTATCAGATACTTGTCTTTGAATTTTCATATAATCATCAACACTAACAATTATTTAAATCTATCGGGTACCTATAACTTCCAAGTAGTAGCATGGGTACCAAAAGATTTATAAAGAATGGGTACCTATATATTTTATGGTAACAACAAATAATATTAACATCTGTAAAATCTGTAATAAAGAGAAAAAAGTTAATGGAAATCTAGTTTGTAATTGGTGTTACCGACGAGAAATCTGGAAACCCAAACTTCAAGAATGCCCAAGATGTAAAAGGACAAAACCTCATCACTCTAAAGGTTATTGTAAGGCTTGTTACAATTATGTATTCTTTATAGATAATACAAAAGCCCATAACTACAAAAAATATCACAACATAGATTTTGAAACCTACAAAAGACTAACAAAATCCTGTTTAATCTGCAACTTTGACAAAGTTGTAGACTTACACCATCTAGATGAAGACCATAATAACAATAATGAAGATAATTTAATAGGATTATGTCCAAATCACCATAAAATGCTTCATGATTTTAGATATAAAGATGAGATTCAACAACAAATCCAACAGTGTTTAAACACTGAAGACAACAAAAACACCCATTCAAACACCGACGATAAACACCTGTTTAAACACCCTAGAGATTGAGAAAACAGAAACCCCTGAGATTAAACCAATACAAATATCAATAAGTTAAAGAAAATTTGGTTAGCAAAGCTTCCAAATTTGAAGTCGTAACAATCAAAACCAAAAACTCACATCAAACCAAACATCCGCCATTCATAAGATATTCAAAAATAGTTATTAAAGAAGTTGTTCCAGCACTATCTGGACTTCCCCCACCAATACCACAAGGCACAACAGGGATCACAAATATCAAAAGTAAAACTACAATCACAACAACCCAAAACCACCATTTTTTTAGTATTTTCATATTAAACAATATCAATTAAACTTTATAAATATTCCCATCAATCTCAAAAAATCCCTATTCAACTAATTATTTCTTTGATTTCCCAATCCCCTTCAACAATTCCTCTTTCCTCTCAATTTGTTCTTCAAATCCCTTTATTTCTGATTCCCAATAATCTATTGTTGTATCTAATCTTCCTTTTTCATTTTCAATTTTATCTCTATGTTTTTCAACTTGTTCTTTTAAACTTTCAATCTGCTTCTTTAATCTTTTCTCTCTTTTAACCATTTTTTAATCTCTTCAGTCTTTTTAATAATATAATTCATTAATTTTTCAGCTTCTTGAATAGATAATTCATCTTTTCTTTTCTTATTATTTTTAATATCTTCATAAATTTCATAAGAATCCAAAGAACCACTAATTTTTTTTATTAATTTTAACAACCCTTCTTTCTTCCATAATTTATTTTTTATTAAACAATCTAAAATATAAATTGTTCTTAATCTAAGAATAAGAGAATACACAGAAGCATTACTAACTTTTTCATTCAACTCTTGAGAAATACCAATATCTTCCTTAACTACTTTCATAGCAGATTCAGTACTCTCCACATGCCATTTAAGATTTTTCCAATTTAATTTAATTTCTTCTAAATACTCCTCTCTTAAACTATTATTTATAATAACCTTAGCTTCTCTTAACATAGGAATAATTGGTAAAATATTTTTATTCAACCTCTCTTCAATCTTATCACTACTCACTAACAAAATATCATATTTGCCTTTTTTCAACCTTTTATTAATTTTATCAGTTATAACTAATATATCAATATCACTTTCAATTGTTTGTTCTTCTCTAACATAACTTCCAGTTAAATAAATCCCCTTAACATTCTTTAACAAATCCTCCTCAATCAAAATATCTAAAACATCTTTTTCTATATTTAATGGCTCTAAGATTATTTTTACCTTAGAGTTTAAATATTGTTTAGGTAATAATACTCCTGCAGAGTTTCCAACTTTAATTGTTTGTTTTATTAATTCCATATGTTATAACTTGTTATAACATTATATAAATGTTTTGCTTTTATTGAATTATCAAACTCTCCCCCTAAACATTTATCAATTCTAAACACCAAATAATCTCATGTCTAACTCAACTCCCAAACCCAAACCCCCTATCCAAAATCCAACTCCTGCCTCACTTCCACCAACCCCCAACCCAGCCCCATTCTCACTTCCCCACACAACAGAACCTGCAGGTTCTGGAAAACTTCTCCATAATAAAGAAACAGGAAATTACTTTTGTGCAAATTGCAAAAACCCTTTATTTAATTCTAAAGAAAAATTTGATTCAGGTTCTGGCTGGCCAAGTTTCTTCAACCCATTCAAGGATGCAGTAGAATTTAAACCAGACAAATTATTAGGAATTCAAAGAACAGAAGTTATCTGCAATAAATGTAAAATACATCTAGGCCACTTTTTCAAAGATGGCCCTAAAAACTCAAGATATTGCATTAATTCTAAAGATTTAAATTTTGAGAAAAAGAAGTAAATATTATTAATCTCAAAAATATTTTTCAAATTCTAGCTCTTTTTAACAAACAAAGCATATCTTTTCACAGAACTTTCAGGATCATGAAATCTTGGAACTAATTCAGTTGGAATCAATGCAAAATTATCTATCTCTCTCTTCATTACTTCATCTTCTAAATCGCCTCCAACATGAGCCAACATTCCAGGATTATTTGGATTTGCAACAATACAAGTATCATAATCATACCCTGCTTCAATTAATGAGTCATATAAGTCTGCCATTATGATAATCTTATTTATTTAACACTTATAAATATGATTACACTAAAAAAACACTGTTTAACCACTTAAAAAGCAAACCCCTCAAAAACATCCAACCCATCTAAACCTTCGCTAAAATAACAACATAATTCTTTCCATATTTTTTTGCACATTTAGGACAAGTAGTATAATAAAAATACAACTTCTCTATTTTCTTATTCTTTGCACTCACATATTTTTCCATTTCTTTTACCCATTTTCCCATATCTTTGTATGAACCTTCAAAAACTTTTGTTAAAAATTCACCAGAAATCTTCACATTATTAGCACCAGGAACTTCAGTAAGAACAGATAAATAAATATCAGCACCCCATAATGAATTTTCATCAGAAAGTAAAATAAAATCCTTCATATCCATTCCAGCATTTGCTTTTTCAATCTTATCACAAGATTTTTTCATAACACTTCCAAAATTTAAAGGAATATGAAACAAACTCCTAACTCTTTCTTTAATAAATTTTTTATCCTTAAAATTAACAGTCTTTTTATCCCATTTCTCAGGATTAAATTTTGGGCAACATACTTTTTCTTCATTATTATTTTCCATGATATTGCTACTTTTTATTGATTAATAAATCTTTCCTTACTCTTCATCCCTCATAACTTTCAAATTTCTAGAATAACTCATCTTAATTCTTTTCTTACTCACATTTCCCTTAACTTTCAAATATTTTCCTTTTAATCCTTTTCTAGGCAATCCTGCAGGAAGCTCTTCAATCTTTTCCTTTGCCTCTTTTTCTTCATCTTCTTCCCACAAATCATCATAATTAAATTCCATGTCATCACTCATCTTTTAAATCAAATCTATTATCTCCATAATTTATCTAAAAATTTACTAGCCACCTCACTCTTCATCAAAATTAATTGCCTCATGTTCACAAGCAGGAATGCATGCACCACATTCAATACATTTTTCATGATCAATTTCAATTAAATCTTTTCTTTCTAATGCCTGAACAGGACAAGCTTCTACACAACCATTACAACAATTGCCTTTCCCACACCCACAACTCTGGCACTTGCCTCCCTTCCAACAACATTTTTCATAATCTATTTTTATTTTCATATTAAAGTAGTATTTTACCTCAAAATAAGTTTTTAAACTTTATCTAAGATTCTTAAATAGTTTTTCTCCAAAATCTATGTCGCCTAACATCTCTATCAGTATATCCTAATTTTTCTTGAGCCATTTTCCTAACTCTCTCAGATTGATTTCTTAAACCATACTTTAAAACCCCCTCAATTTTTTCTTTACTTTCTTTATTTTGTGGATGAATTAAACTATATAATTGAATTGCATCAACCATAGTATCAACTCTTGCTTCAACATAAGGAACATCTTGTTCTACCATTTCCATTGCAGGTTGATCTCCAAAACTACTTCCACTACCACTATCAAAACTTCCTAATGCTTTTCCAGGAACCTCAATTGTATTTAAAATAGATAATCCCAATTTAAGATTTGTACACCATTCATCTATTCCTGATTCTAAGGCTTTTCTTTCACCATATAATCTCCTTCCTGCAACAAATCTAACAGACATAAGTTCAGAAGACTCAGACATTTTTCTTAACCCTTCTCTACATTCTCTTCTTTTATCTTCATCTGGAACCATCACATCACCCCACTCCAATTCAGAAGAGCCGAAAGGACTCTCTGAGAAGGCATAACCACATTGCATATAACCTATACGTGTAGATTCTGCTCCAATAATTAATTCTGAAACTTTTTTTAAACCTTCTTCTAAACAATTTACCATAAATCCCTCACCCAAAAACCCTTTATAAGAATTATTAATCTAAAGAACAACTATCTTAAAAATTAGTTAGAAATAATCCTATTTATCTAATGATTTTCTATCTACAGAATAATAAGGCCCCTTCAAAGCTCCAACACTTGAACTTAAATCTTTAACACCTAATTTACCAAATACTGTAGCCTCACTCCCATTTTCTAACAAATCTCTCAACTCAGCCTCAGGTAAGATTATACTTGTCCTAATACTATCATATCCTGCCGGATTTGCAGTTGCAGTCAGGTCTAAAAATCTTTCAATCCCATCCTGTGTTTCACTTTCACATAAATATAATCTTCTTTTTTTTGCCATTTTAATCTAAAAATACCTCACAATACTTTCATATATTTCAGAACCAAAATAACTTATCCCAACACCAATTCCACCTAAAACACCAAGAACACTCCCACAACCCTTTTTATCATTTTTTCTTGCCATACTTGATTCAACACTAAATTCCCCTCCATCAGTTTGAGGAGGTTCAATCTTTTCTAAACTTGCTAAGTTAGCTTCTTCACTCTCAGAACCATTCCCAACTCTATTTTCAATATCATCACTCATAAGATCATAAACCCCTTTTCATTAATAAACATTATTATCTTCAAAAACCACAAATAAAGTAACTATGATTATCTCCTTTCATAACTCTTAACTTCCCTAATTATCTTCCTCATAGTCTTTACAACTAAAACAGGATATTTTCCAATAGCTGTTTCTTCAGCCAAAAGCAAACCTTCACTTCCTTCTAAAATAGCATTTGCAACATCAGAAACTTCAGCCCGACTAGGTCGTTTATATGAAACCATAGAAGGCATCATCTCAGTTGCAGTAATTGAAAATCTTTTCCTCTTATTACATTTCTTTGTAATCATTTTTTGAATAAATGGAATTTTCTCAATATTAATCTCTCTACCTAAATCACCTCTAGCAATCATTATACCATTACTAACTTTAATTAATTCATCAACATTCCGAACACCCTTTTTACTTTCAATTTTAGATACAATCTTCACCTTCTTTGAAATTCTATCCCTAATCTTAACAATCTCACTTCCTTTCTCAGCAAAAGAAACAGCAAGATAATCATAATCAACTCCTTCTAATTTTTTCAAAACACTTCTTTTCTTAATATCAATTAAAATCTCACAACCCCCAATCTTCCTCAAATCTTTACAAATCCTTTTACAAACACTAAATGGAGTATATTTAATATTAATCCTAAAAATATCCACACCTGCCTTAACTAATTTTTTTAAAATCCCTCTTCGCATAGAAGGATGAATAGTTGCAATTATTTTCACCATGTTTTTTAGACTTTGTTTAAATAAATTCTTTTACAATTAAATAAATAAGAGTAAGTTATTAAATGTTATTTATTCTTTCTCAAGAATTATAAAATTCAAAACCTCCTAATATAACAATCATCACCAATAAACAAAATAAAATTACCATTAACAAATTACAACAACCCAAAGATTTATAAATCTAAAACAACCTTAAAAACAAATGGAATATGCAAGATTAATACCAAAAGAAATAAGAGAATTATTACCTATAGCTAGATTTTTATCACCTGAAGAACAAACAAGATATGAAGAAGCTATTCAAGAATTTACAGGCAAGGCAAAAGAAACATTAGATATTCCTCAAAAAGCCTCAAATTTATTTAAAATTCTTTTTTTAAATCAAATAGGAATCCAAACATCAACTCTTCCAGAATTAGAATCAGCTTTAGAAAATGGATTAGGTTTAAGCGGAACTTATGAAGATTCAAGAGAAGTTATTTTAAGAAGTGCAGGAGATTCTTATACACCCAATGATTATTTAGCTAAATCTTTAGCAGATAAATTAAAACTTAGAAATTTTAAAAATCCTTTTATTATAAAAGGATTAACCATCCAACCTGATGAAGACTCTCAATATGGTTTAATTTTACAACCAACAGATAATACAGAGGTTATTGAAGTACCTGATTTTCATCATAAAAACAATCAAAAAAGATTTTCAAGAATAAATTCTGATTATTCTATTGAATTTGATGAAGAAGCAGAAAGAACATTTTATACAAGAAACCAAGGCTTGTCTAGGCTTTGCCTTGACAGGTATTTGGACTTGGTCTCGAACGGCGAGTATCTTTCCGGCTCTGACTCTGATGGCAGGGTGGTCGTTGTGAGCGCCGAAGGAACTGAAGGCGCGAACCCAACTTTGCAACAACATCTAGCAAAACTTAACCAACAAGCAGATGCTCAAAAACAAGAAATAGATAAAAGATTTGCTCAAGCACAAGAAGTTTTAAGAGGACAATAAACAAACTAAACAAACTAAACAAACTAAACACCCTCATCAAAAAAACAACAAAATGACTCAACCAAAAGAATCACAAACACTTGAAGGAAGATTTGAATGGAACACTCCCCAAATCCAAACAACATTCCCACAAGGAGA
>JABHZE010000005.1 GCA_018653485.1 archaeon
GCGCCACGCCTTGCAGGCTCTCATCACAATATTCTTTGTTCTTCAGGTCTTTGAACAGCGGTTTAACAGAAAATCCTTGCAGAATTTTCCCAAATTAATTTTCAGCTCTCTTCCTTTCAGTCAGGAGGAAAATAAACTTCGTTAACCCGCAAACGTTATGTGCAATATTACTTGGTTGTTCCCAAAAGATTTATATGTTAATAGGCCTATAACCAATTATGATTGTTGAATTTGAAGAAAGATATAAAGCCCAAGTTTGGCCGAATTTGGATAATGAAAATAGGAAATTATTTAAAAATTCATTATTTAAAAAATTTTTATTTGTTGAAAAAAATATAGTAAAGGGTTGGATTTTATTACAGCCATCAAAAGATCGTTTGCTTCTTGATTGGATTTTCGTTTTGGAGGAATTCCAAAAACAAAAGATCGGAACCAAACTTTTAGATCATGTAAAAAAATTTGCAAAAAATAAAAATTTTCGTGGAATAAGTGTTAATACTGGAAGCCAAACTAATTGGGCAAGAATTTTTTATGAGAAAAATGGATTTAAACAAGTTGGGAGTGTTAAAAAATTCTTCAAATTCGATAAAGAGCATATATTCTATTGGTTTGAAGTATAGGAACAACCTGTGTCATACTATCGACTTCGTCGATTTTTTCTTGCATAAAAAACACATAACAGCGGTTTAATCATTCAGTCTTGCAGCCTTCACCCTAATTCTTACAGAACTAGATTAACCCGCGAACGTTAGTTTCAATTTCCTACGATTTTTTTCCACCCCAGATAGTCTGGGTGAGCACTAATACTTTATTCAGTTTCAACCGCGATACCAATTAAATGGACGGGATTTTCTGTATATCTTAATACTTCTTTTCCATCTGGATCAATTAATCTATAGCTATAACTCCATGATCTGTCTATCCTGGGGTGTTTTATAGTCTGTATATCTTCCCTTTTAAATCCTTGTTTTCTATCGACTAAATAGGACTCGATGGATTCCCCATCAACTCTTGGATTTGGTTTTCCATCATAAGCTACAACTTTTAATCCTGCTTTCTGAATCAATGGAAGAGTTTCTTTTATGCTTCCATCTAACCCAAGCATGTCTACAGGAATTCTCCAGCATCTTCTTTCAGTAGTTCTTGTTTTAATCATTAACATTTTCTTGCCTCCATATTATTTACTTATTAGTAGTAATATATTTAGCATATATAAAAATTGTTATAGAAATTTAAATAAATTAGCAAGATTTATAAAGATAGTTAACTAATATATAAAATATGGTATTAGATATTAAAGATAAGAAATTACTATACGAAATAGATCTTAATGCAAGATTAGGAACTTCATCACTTGGAAAAAGAATTGGTTTAAGCCAGGAAGGTGTTTTTTATAGGCTTAAAAGATTTGAGAGAAATAATATAATTTCAGGATATATAACCTTACTTAATTTTGGGAAACTAGGTTATACTGGTTATGGAGTTTATGCAAGATTTCAAAATGTAAATCCAGAAAAAAAAGCAAAAATAATCAGGGAATTAAAGAAGAATAAACATATCTATTGGATTGCCGAATATGGAGGAAAATATGATTTAGCTTTTGCAATTATGGCAAAAAATATCATTCAGTTTAATGAAATTTTCACAAAAATATCATCAAAATATCATCATTATCTAATAGATTTTAATATTTCTATTCGTGTGGAACTTGTTCAATACCCTAGAGACTACCTCTTAGACAAAAAAAATGTGATGGATAAAAGTCCCTATTTTGGGAAATATATTGAAGAAGAAAATATAGAAGACATTGATACAAATATTCTTAAAAAAATTTCTGAATTTGCAAGACTTTCGGTATTGGAAATTTCAAATAAGATTAAGAATTCTCCTCAAACAGTCACCTTACATTTAAAAAAACTTGAAAAAAAAGGGATTATTCAGGGATATAGTTCTAAAATTCATTGTCAAGAATTTGGATACGAGAGTTACCAATTATTTGTTTGTGCAAATAACATAACTGAAAAAAGGAAAAAAGAATTATTTTCCTATTGCCAAAATAATCCAAATATTATATTTTGTATAGAAACTGTTGGTAAATGGAACTTTGAAATAATTTATGAAATCGAAGACCAAAAAAAGCTTCAAGATTTAATTATTGAATTTCGATCAAAATTTTCAGATATAATAACAGATATTGAAAGTATAGTTTTATTTAATCATTATCTAAAATATAATCAATTTCCTTTTTAATATGCTCACCCAGTTATTTTATGGATGGCCAAGTGTCCATCCCACCACTGAAGATTTTAACTAACTACTAACTAAAGAATTTTCTTCCCGCAGATTTAAACTCACTTCGCTTTGCTTGTGCCTTCGGTCTTTGAACAGCGGTTTAATCACTCCATTACATTCCATCCTAATTCTTCACACTTATTCAATATCCCAATTTATGTTTCAGAACTAAATTAAACCACAAACGTTAAATTCAATAAAAAAAATCATTAACCATAAATTAAAGCGCCAACGATTATTATAACATATAAAATTTCCCACAAAATATAGATTATAATCAAAGGTTTTTCTTTGTGAACAATACCATAAGCAATAAATACTGCACCAATAATAAAATATGAAGCCCAAGTAATTATAGAAATTCCTGATGCATTTTGTCCTATCCAAATTATAAGAATTTGAGGTATTGTCATAGCCAATCCAAAAAAACCAGCTATGTAAACTAATTTATCTATAATCCTCTTCATTTTATCTGACTGAAAATTTTTTTTATATTTTCTTTTTCTAATATGTTGATGATGTTTTACATGCAAATCTTGAACCATAAATTCATAATAGCAATCTAATTATATAAGTGTGCCGGGCTTCTCTAAATCTCTAAATTTACCCCTCCAACCAATCATCTTAAAAACAATCTCCACATTACATAACCAATAAAATGGTTTGGCAAGATATTGTTATTGCGATTGCAAATGTCCTTTTTGGATATTCTTTAATCTATCAAGTTTATTTAGGATTTAAAAAAAGAAAGGGATTCTTAGCAATTCAAACATCATTCTTAACAACAATAGGACTTTATGCTATAGCTTTCGCATTTCTTACAATGAATCTTTATATTTCTGCATTAGTCTCAGTGTTCAACGGAACACTTTGGCTTATTTTATTTATTCAAAGATTAATATATAAGAAAGCATAATAAAATTTATTTTCTAACTTCTCCAAACCTCTCCCCCTAGTCTTTAACAACCTTAACATAACCCATCACTCTTTTTTTATTCTTTTTTTCTACTACTTTATCATCCTCCTCTCCATTCCCTTCAATACCTTCATAATCCTCACTCTTTCCATTCCCATTCCCAATTCCTTCACCATTAACCACACTCCCAACAACATCTCCCAAACCTCCAGAACCATTAACACTTTCATCATTCACCTCAACTTCTTCAATAGGATAAAACCCTGCCTGATATTCTACACCACCATAAGTTCCCCAAAACAAAAAATAATCATTCCCTATCTGATATCTAAATTCTTCAATAGCAATACCCTCTAATCTTTCTAAACCCTCTCCATCACCTTCTATAATTAATTCTCTCTTAACCTCAACACTCTCCCTAGCAGATAAATAACTCCTAATATTTTCAAGATAAGGCCTTCCAAAATAGCCTCCAACCAAACCCAAACCTAATACTCCAAAACTAAATATACCTCCAACAACACAACCCATAGCATCTTTTCCATTTAACATAAATAAACAAAATTATTTTTATTTATAATCCTTTATGTAATAGATTATCTAAATTAAAATTCTCATAAATACATTTCTTCAACCCCTCATAAACTTCTCTTGCTTAATCATCATAATATTAATTAAATTCCATCATAAACATCTCTTGCTTAATCATTAACATTATCTAAAATTTACACAATTATCAAATCTTAATTAAAAATTAGGTTATCAAAGATTCCTAATTTTTCATAGAATCCTACAAACTTATTTCAAACTCACCTAATTCTTCTTCTAACAACTTCAACATCTTAGCATCCATTCTAACTTTATATCCCTTATACTCACTTAAAACTTTATTTAATTCATTCATCTCACTAGCTTCAATCTTATCCTTAATAATCTTAACATCATCACCAAAAACCAAAAAAGCAGGTTTTGTTAAAAACAACTCTCCATGCTTACCTTTTGAACTTATTCCAACTTTTGTTTTTTCTAATAATCCTAAATCTTTTCTCTGAGCATATTCTGTTAAACTTTCAACCAAATAAACACTATCTTTTCTCATACTTTCAAAAGCATATTTAGTAGGAATCTTTTTATCTTTAAACTTTTTCTTCATATCTACTAACTCATTCAAAACCCTCAAAAACTTAGGATTTCCTTTTGCCTTATTAACAATTTCTAATTCATATTCCTTAATTAAAGCTTTCTCTGCCTTTTTACCAAACAAAGATTTCATAATCTCAAACACATTTGCATAAATATCCTCAAAAGTCTTCTCTTGCATTCTCTTTTCAACTTCTATTCTTAATTCTTTTAATCTCTTTAAATAAGATTCAGAATCTTTAGCTAATCTATCAATTTCTTTACCACTTATCTCTGTAATTTTCTTATGCTCATATCCTTTGTAATATTTAATAGCAATTTCATCCAAAATCTTCCAATATTTTTCTTCCAATATTTTCTCCTTATCAACAAAAACTCTTTTCATTTCACTTACAGTCTCATAAACATTTGTAGGTGGAAGTCCATATAACATTAATAATGCCTGAGTTGGAGTTATAACCCCCCAATAAATATCCATCATAAGGATATCTAACAGCCGTCTCTTAACCATTTCTTTAGTTTTATCACCAGAACTCATAAACATATCAATTGACTCAGGAGAAGGCTTAATTTTACCCATCTTTAATAATAATTTCCAAGGCAAGAATCCTCCTCTATCATAAAGTGGAACACCATCTCTCAAAAAAGTATAAAAAATAGGATTAGCATCTTTTACACCTTCCCAAAATTCAGTTAATAAATAAACCTGAACATTTAATTGATTTTTTACACCAGCTAGCTCACTAGCTTGCATTATATAAGAATAAACAATATTCCTTAACTTTTCTTTCAATTCTAAACGAGGCATTCTTTTAACATCAGTATCATCAATAATCACATAAGTATCTACATCACTTGTTTTAGTTGCTTCTCCTCTAACTAAACTTCCCCCAATAATATAAGAATAAACATATTTCTCAAACTTTTTCAAAACTAATGACTTATGAATTTGTGCAACCCTTAAAGAAGCTAAAATTCCTTTATCATATAATGGAAAACTCATACCAATTCCTTCAATAGTACTATATTTACTATCCATGCAAATATCCCACATATCTTTAGCCAAAAACAAATTCAACCAAATATTTTGCTTATCTTCTTGGATTTTTTTAACAATTTCTCCACGAACAGCATTAAATTCTTTTTCTTTATCATCATTTAAAATAACTAACAAATGCATCGGCTTCTTTTCTCTCTCTTCTTTTGTTAATTCATTTTCATCATCAAAAACTTCTCCAGCTTGCGGAGGGATAATTCCAATACCTTCAATAAATTTATACTTATTAAGCATCCATTTTTTTAATTTATCAATTTTTTCACGAGATTTTTTCATTTCTTTTTCTTGCTCAGGAGTTATTCCTTGTGGAACATTACCTTTAATCTCAGGACTTTGATATTTTCTATCATCTAATGTCATTCCAGAAATTTCTTTTGCAGGCTTATTTTCTTCAACCATAATAAAATCACAGAACTACCCTATTTAAATCTTATCCTTAGTGCTACTTGAAATAAGTGAAAGAAATTAAAACAAAAGGTCCTATAGATTTATAGAAGATTAAATTTTTTAAAGACTAATTATTAAATAATTACAATTAATAACTTTCTAGTAACAACAAACCATCAAATTTATAAACCCATTTTTCTACATAAATTTACAGAAAATGACAACTACAACAAACCCTATAACAATAGAACCACTAGAAGGAATCCCTCCATATCAAATAACAGACCTAGGAACAAAAGAAAAAGTTTTAAGATATTTATTAGACACAGGACTAAAAAAAGAAGAAAAAGACCTTAGGTTCTATGACGAACTAGTTTCTAAATCAAAACCTTTCACATATGAACCACTTCCTAAAAAAAAGAAGCCATTTCCTGAACCAAAAACTTCAACAAAAAAATCTCCAGTTAAAACTCAACTTAACCATTACATAGTCGCATTAGAAAAAAGTGAATTAGTAGAAAAAATTGAATTAATAAACAATACATCTCCTGAATATTTACCAAAATATAGATTCTCTCTTGAAGGAATTCTTTCAAATCAAAGATCAGAAATTACTACTCCAATATGTTCAGAAGATCCTGAAAAACAAGCAAAATTAGAAGAAGCATTAAAAAGATTTGGAGATAAAAGTAGATTTGATTTAGACACTCCAGCACTTTTAGAAGAATTTAGAAAAAATCCTCATATAAGAGATTTAAAAAAACAATACCCAAGCAGATCTAAACAAGATTATGAAAATATGATTAGAGAAATAAAAAAAGCTGATTTTTCAAATTATTGGGTGAGATTAAATCACGGGATTGGATATCCAAATAGTCAAGGATTTAGTAGAAATAGGCCTTATAGAGATGCTCCTTTTCAATTTTTCTTAATGAGAGATCAAAGCATTGTAGCAAATATTGGATTTGAAGCTCATGAAAAAGGAATACATGTCTCTCAAATCCAAGGTGTTCCAGGAGAAAAAGCACATTTAAAGGCATTTAAATGGCCTAGAGCATTATTAAGACTAGCAACAGATTGGGCAAGTCAATATGATTTTGAAGAATTACAAGTTCTCCCAAGTCATAGAAATAAATGGATACATCAAAGAAAAGATATCAGAGGACTACCTCACCAACTTAAATTAATTTATGATGTCTCTGCAAAACGTGAAGGTTTTGAATATGATTCAGAAAGAGAACTTTGGATTAAACCCAATAGAGTTTTAGTTCCAGAATTAGTTTGTTAACCTCACTTAATATATCCACCCTTCTGCAAATTCCACAACTTCCTATATTCTCCCTGAGTCTTGATCAGATTCTTATGTTTACCCATTTGAATTATTTTACCTTTCTTTAAAACAACAATTCTATCTGCATTCATAATTGTACTAAGCCTATGAGCAATTATAATCGATGTTCTACCTTGAAGTAATTTCTGTAAATCTCTTTGAATTTCATGTTCTGTTTCAGAATCTAATGCAGAAGTTGCTTCATCTAATAATAAAATCTTCTTATTAGCTAAAATTGCTCTAGCAATTGAAACTCTTTGCTTTTCACCACCAGATAATTTAACTCCTCTCTCACCAACAATAGTTTTTTCCTTATCAGGAAAATTATTAATTATTTCATCTAATTGAGCAAATTTTATTGCATCAATTACTTCTTTACGATTTGCATTAGGATTTGAAAATTTTATATTATTAAAAATTGTATCATCAAACAAAACACATTCTTGAGGAACAATTCCAGTTTCACCTCTAACAGATTTTTGTTTAAAATCACGAATATCTTTTCCATCAATTAAAATTTGTCCTGATTTAACATCATAAAATCTATTCAATAACTTAACTAAGGTAGTCTTACCACAACCAGAATGTCCAACAAATGCAACTTTTTCATTTGCTTTAATCTTTAAATTAAAATTTTCAAGAAGTTTTCTTTTACCATAACTAAAATCAACATTCTTAAATTCTAAAGTTCCCTCTTTTATCTTCAAATTTTGAGCTCCCTTAATATCCTTAATATCATTACTTAATTTTCCATAATAAAACAAATCTTGGAAATCAGCCATTGAACGATAAAATCCCCTTAAACCATGAACAAATCCAAACACATAAATTACTAATCCGGTATAAGTAACATAAATAAAAGTCAATGTTCCCATACTAATATTTCCATTCAAAAATCCATTTAATGAAAAATAAAGTAAAAAGAAAGTTCCAATACTCAGAATTATATTTTGTCCCAAACTCATCCATCTAAAATAATCCCAATTTTTAAGATGAAAATATCTAGTTTTATCACTTAATTTCACATACTTATCTTGAATAACATTTTCCTTACCATAATATTTAATTGAATCAATATTTGTAAAAATATCAGCTACATTTCCTTTTTCAATATCATCAGAACGATTTGCCTCAATATTTGATTTTTCTTGCATTCTTTGGATAATAAAACTATAACTAATAAAAATTACAACAGTAAATGAAATAATTAATGCAGAAGTTATATCTAAATAAATCAAAGAAAAAGAAACAATAGCTAATTGAAAAATCAAACTTACAAAATTAAAAGTAATAATATCTGTCATTCTTTCCATAGCTCCAGCCCCTCTACCAACCCTAGAAATCATACTCCCTGTTTTATGAGTTGTATGAAAATTATGATCCAAACCTAAAATATGATTAAAGAATTTTCTTTTCAAATCCGTAATAATATTATTTTCTAAACGATTCAAAAAATGAAGCCTTAACCAACTATTAACACTTCCAATAATAGTAGTTGCAATAAAAACTCCCGCAATAATTAATAAAATACTAATAAAAGCCTCTCTACTAAGAGTTCCAGCACTAAACAAAGTCCCCTTATCAATTATAATTTTAAACAAAAACTTTTCTAAAACACTTCTTGCTTCTTTAATAAGAATAAAAAATACAACTAAGAATAAAATTAATTTATATTTTTTCAAAAATCCCCAGTAAACTCCAAAATTATACTTAAAGTCAATTTCTTTTGATGATTTAGCTCTCATTTTATTTTAATCTCATATTTTTTAAATTTTATTACTCTCATTGAAAACAACAAATAAGCCAAGCAAAGCTATTTGGTAATATTCTATAATAAAATTAAGTAAGAATTTAAAGTTTTTGGTTTCAAACAATTCAAACCCCTGTACTCCCAAATCTACCTTCACCTCGATTTGTATTCTCTAAATCATCAACAACCTCAAATTTAGGTTGATAATAATCTTGAATAACTCCCTGAACAATCCTATCACCCTTTTTTATTTCAAATCTATAATCATTACTATTATGTAAAACAATCTTAAATTCTCCACGATAATCAGAATCAATTAAACCTGCAAATCTATGAACTCCTTTAAATCCCATTCCACTTCTATCCCAAATAAAACAAGCCTTACCTTCAGGAATTTGAATTGCAATTCCAGTTGAAACAGCTTTAGTCTCTCCAGGATATAAGATTACATCTTCAACAGAATAAAAATCAAATCCAGCAGCATGCTCACTTCCAACTAGTGGAACTTTTGCATCAGGATGCAATTTCTTAATCTTAACATTTATTTTTTCAACAACCATTTTACAATTTTCAAATCTTTTTATTAATTAAAAAAATTCCATTACTTTTAAAGATTTATCTACACAAAAACTTATAAACTATAGTATCTATAGTAACTATAGAATAAAATGGCTGATATAACTACTATACAACTAAACAAAGAAACCAAAGATAAAATTGCATCTTTTGGTATGAAAGGAGAAAGTTATGATGATATTCTTAAAAGAGTTTATGCTTTAGCAATAAAAGAGCAGTTAAAAGAATTAATAATGTCTGAAGAAGGATTTATTCCCATTGAAGAAGCTATTAAAGAGGCAGATAAACAATGGCCAAAGTAGTCATAGCAGAATCATTAAAAAACGAAATTTTCAAAAAATTCAAATCAGAATCCAAAATAATTTTTAAACAAATGTATTCTTTAAAAGACAATCCAAAAAAAGGAAAACCATTAGGAAATATTGGAGGAATAGTAATTAAGGAATTAAAATACAAAAATTTTAGATTTTATTTTATAACTGATGGATACAAATTAAAAATAATGGATGAATCAAAATTAACAGAATTACTAATAAAATTTGTAAGAATGTCAGATAAAAAATATCAAAAACAAACAATCCAAGAAATTAAAAAAATATTAATTAATTTAGGTTCTCAAGGATTCTAAACTTATTTTAAACCTGCCTTTCACTCCTACCTTTAGTTGAAACTCTTCCACCTTGCCATTGCCCTCTATATTGAGAAACATTATCACTTGTTTCTTCAAAAATAGCACTACAAATTCTTGCACCCATTTCTAATTTAAATTGAACATTTCCAAGATTATACATACCAAAAGTTAATCCTCCCGAATATCCAGGAGAAGCATTTGAAGTAATTAACAAAATTCCATTTCTCTGAAGCGTAGTCCTTGGAGTAAATCTTAAAGAAATCTTCTCAGGAAGATTTACTTTTTCAATAGTTTCTACTAATACATATTCTCTTGGATTTAATGAAACAACTTGCTGTTTATCCAAATCAAAATCATATTTAGCAATAAATTCAACATCAGGAGTATCTCTTTTTTCAATACCTAAAAAACCTTTTGGACTAGTATCTGCATAATCATACATTGCTCCAACCCTAAAATCAAAACACTCTCCCTCAGGATTAGTTAATTCTCTCTCACATAACCCTTCAACAAGGTTAACAGTAGGATCATTAACAAGTTCCAACAACCTCTTTGTTCCAATTATCATAAAAATAAATTTATATTTTATTATTTAAATATAATTGTTCTCAACAAAACAACAACCAACACTACAAAAAATAAACCAGTTAAAACATATAAGAAAAAATTATTTTCAGGATTTGGAAAAAGCAATAAACTAAAAATACCCAAAATTATAATTATTGGAATCAAAATACTTAATTTAATTTTAAAATTCTTCATTTTCTCAATGCATTTATCAAATCACATTCCAAATCATGATAAAAATGTTTTAATTTGTACTTGATTTGCAAATAATCCGCTTCTAGTCATATCTTCTCTATGAGTCATTACACCAAATATTCTTCCACGAGTATAAATTTCTCCTTCTCCTGCAATTCCTGAAAATATTCCACCACCACTCCTTCCACCCCTTGGAGGAAAATTAATTTGAGAAAATCCAAGACTCATACCCAAAGCATTTTCAGAACGAAGTTTCGCACCAACAATACTAATTTTTTCTCCTCCTGGATGTCCAACATGATAGATATTATCTCCTTTCTTAACACTAAAACTACTAGAAAAATCTGTCTTTCCAGGAAGATCATTTTTATCAACTGGAACAGACATCAATCCAATATCATGACTATTGCCATTTAAATTATGCCCAAGATAAGTTGCTGAAACCATTGGTGTTCCCGGACCATAATCTACAAAATATTGTCCTCCTGCACCATCTTTTAAACAATGCCCTGCAGTTAATATTTTTGCAATTCCCTGTTCCTCATTAATCTCAATAATTGTTCCAGAACAAAAACCCATACTCATTCCAGATTTCATTATAATTCTTACACTTGCTTTTAATGGATTATTTTCAGAACTTTCTCCAAGATTATCAACTGTCTGAGCTAACAAACCATCAACCATAAAAATTATCAATGTTAAACTAATTAAAATTAATACACTCTTACAATAATTATTTTCAAAAGATTTACCTTTCATTTTTTTCACCCATATTATAAACAACCCTAGGTCTTGGATTCTCCTTATCTTCATTTAGATTAGCAATTATAAATTCCTTTTCATTCCAAACCATTACTTCATCATCTTTAAGAACAGATTCTCCACCCTCATCTAAAAATGCCATAACTAAATTTGGAGAATTATAATCATCAGACCTAACAGGATCTCTAACTAAATAAATATCATCATCTTTTTTAGTAATTATTTTATCTCCAAGAACAGCACTATAAGATTCACCCATTCCAATAATTGTATTTTCTGCAACACTTATTGAAGAATCTTCATTAGCATATACACTCACATGTTCATCAAACTCTGTTCGCAAAATACTCCAAGGACCAAAACTAGCAGAATGTACAGACTCTCCTACAGAACCTATAACAAAAAATTCATCACCTATTGTCGCATATCCACCCTTATTACCTGGAACAATTGGTTCAGCACCTAAAGAACTCACATATAAATTACCTTGATTATTAATTTTATCTTCTTCAATTTCAGGTTTTACACCTCTTTGTTCTTCAACATTACTAATCCAAATTCCATTACTATACAAAAATTCATCTTTTTTAACATAACTTGTAAGTTGATTACCTCTCATTTCATAATTCATTGAACCAGAAAATTCACTAGCATCAGGAGCAATTAAACCATCTCCAAAATATTTAACACCCAATAAACCCCCAGTTAATAAAGAAGGAAGATATTGTATTTGTTTTCCTTGTGGAACAAATATTTCTAAAGAAGATAAACGCTCTCCTGAAATTAATGATGCAGATTCTTCCTGAGTAAATGCACATACTCCTCCATTACATTGCTTATCTCCAGAAGTAGGATAATTAATATCTGAAAAATAAGAAGGAGTTAATTCAAACTGACTTTGTCTAGGGCAATTACCATTCGGACACCCTCCCCCAAATGGTGCAGGATTTCCAAATCCTCCTTGATTATCAAAACCTTGAAATCCAGGTAATCCAGGCATAGGACAAACACCTCCAGGACAATCTCCCTTAGGTTTTGGAAAATTAAATTGATATGGACTAGGTTGAGTTGGTAAACTTGGTTGAGAAGGAAGCCCCTTAGGAGTAAGTTTAGGAGCAGGCAATGGAGATGATTTGTCAGGTTCAGGAGTAGGATCTGGAGTTGGATCAGGAACAGCAAATTTCCAAGAATCATCATCAGGTTCAGGCAAATTATATCTCGGACTAGAATCTGGTTCTAGTAAATCAGGACTCGGAGAAGTATAAGGTGCATAAGGATTTGAAGGTTGAATTGGAAATCCTTGATAAGGGTTTTGATCAGGAAACGGTTTATTTGGACAAACTCCCTCAGGACAACTTCCACCACCAGGCAAATTTCCTTGAGGAGGTAATTGTTGATAAGGATTTTGAGGCAAAGGCATTAATCTCCCATTATGCATATAATACCATCCTTGCTTAAATTCATATTGATCATAAGGAATATAATAAAGTCCCTCACTATCAGGAGCACTTGGTGGAAGAGGGATTTGAGGTTCTTGTCGTTCATAGGGATTAGGTTGTTGATTATAAGGTTCTGGTGGAGATTGGTAATAAGGTCCAGGATTAGGTTGTTGTGGTTCTCCAGGAGCTTGAGGTCCTCCAGGTTGTTGTTGAAAAGGATTAGGAACCTTTCCTTGAGGTCCACCAGGTTGTTGAAGATCATATCCAGTAAAATCTGAATTATCAAAATTATAAATTTTAGGAGGCTCATCAGGTTGATTAGAACCCTTTAATGCTAAAGCAGTAGCTCCAGCAGATGGACGATAATTTTCATAACCATAAACCAAAGCACTATCTGGAATAAAAACCTCATTTTCTACAATTTGCCCTACAACAATTCCAAGATTACAAATTAATATTATCCCAAGAATCATTCCTAAAAAAGATTTACAAAACTTCATTTTTTCTCACCTCATAATTATTAGCAAATTCAAACATATAATCTTCATCTAAAATTGTTGAATTTTCATCATAAATTGTAAACAATATTGCTGTTTCATCATAATCATTTAATTCAACATATAAATCATTATCAATAGAAAGAGAATGAAGACAACTTACACAAACTTCTTTTGGATTCTCTTCTTGATTTTCCATATAATTTTTAATTAAATCTAAAATAATTCCTAATCTTACATTAACAGTCCCCTTAAATTTCACACTCTCTTTATGCTCTCCTTTTGAAATAATAATAGGACGATTGATTTCAAAAACAGTTTGAATATCCTTAATAGTAGTTGTTACAGTATGTTTATCATAACTTACCTCAAAATCAGGAAAATTAGAAAAATCGTCAAAACATTTATCAAGATTAGCCTGAACATATAATGACAATTCCCTTTCAACAGCCCCATAAGAAGGCATTTTATTCTGACCATTAACAAAATAATAAGGATGAAGATTATCTTCTGTCGAAGACTCAGGAACATTTACATAACCACCATTTTTACCAATAACAGAAATACCCTCCTCACCTGTTTCTTTAATACAATCTACAATATAATTATGCACAGGGGCTATAAGAGGATTAACTTCACTAGACCCACCCCTCATAAAAACAAATAAAAGCGCAACAACTAAAACTATGACAATTGCAATTATAATAAAAATTGAAACCTGTGCTTTTTTCACCATCTTTTTAACATAACACCTATAATTTTTATAAAGATAATTCGGTATAAAAGTCTTTTGCAATATCCAATAAATATTCTATCTAAACCTCTTATAATTGTCTTCCAACCCTACAGCACTAGCTAAATCATTAACATGCATTTTTACAATCCAATTTCCAGCACCATAAAAATGATCCATACAACAAACAATTGCATCTCTTTTATTAGGTTCACTTTCCCAAACATCCTTCAAAGCCATCAAACCTAAAGTATCATAAAGATAATCAGAATCATCAGTAAATGTAGTCCAATAAGTTTGAATAGCACACTCTCTAAAAAATTCACCTAATTCACTTTCCTTAACAACAAGTTCATCTAACAAACTTCCTAAAAACTTCTCTCCATGTCTTCTTGACACTCTTTCAGTATAATCATCTTCAACCATCTAAACAATAAGAAACAACTTATTTTATATCTAATCAATAAGGAAAATATTTTAAATATTTTTAACAAAAAAAATAAAAAAATAAAAAAATAAATTACATTCCTAGAAATTTCATTATTTCAAACACTACAAATGCAGGCCATACAAGTGCTTTTAATACTCCTAAAACTCCTACCCAAAAACCAGTAGCAGTAGAAATATAATATATTGCAGCACCCAAAAATCCCATAAAATATCCAAATCCACTACATCCACCACAACCACTCATATTACAACTCATACTTTTTACATTAACTTCATTTCCTTTTTCTTTCTTAACTTTTTTCTTCACCATCTTTTTTACCTCCTTTTTATCAATATGGGCCTACCAGGGATCGAACCTGGGAATACTCGGTGTAAACGAGTCAGTTTGCCACTAGCTTATAGGCCCTTTCAGATTATATTTAACAATCTATAAATTATTAATAAATACTTGCCTTTTAAAACTTACTAATCTTAAAAAATTTAAATAATTAAACATTATCAAAAAGACTAACTTCTTCATCCTCAAAATAAGTTTCATCAATATCTCCCTCTAAAAACTTACCAGAATATTTTAAAATATTAGGAACAGCATCTAAATACTGATCCCCTTTTATTTCAAAATAACTTTCTTCAACATAAATTCTACCATCATTAGTAATCAAAGATCTTTGAAAATCAAATAATGATTCAAAGCCTTGAAACATTCTTTCTAACGGAAAACCTCTTGCACTAATTTTTCTTGTTCTTCTTCGCATCCAATCAATTTCTTTCTTATCACTAATAGCAGAACCATTCCTATTAAAAAATTCTTCAACATGCCCATAAAGTAAATATCTTCTAAAATGATCTCCAAAACCCTGACTTAATACAGTAATATTATCAAAAACTTCAAAATTTAATCCCACTAATAACAATGAACTAGGATTATGAGCATAACATCCCTCCACCAAAACACTAATCTCTCTTTCTTCATCCATTTAATAATATCATATTCAAGAATTAATAAAGATTATTATAGTAAAAAAATTAACAAAAATTTGTTTGTTATTTTTGTAAGAGTGAGATTCTAGTTTAAATGCGCCTACCGAGAATCGAAGATTTCAATTCGATATCAAAAAGAGAATTGAAAGATCAGAGAATTATTCAAATTCTCTGAGTCTACAAAAATTTGTTTGTTATTTTTGTAAGAGTGAGATTCTAGTTTAAATGCGCCTACCGAGAATCGAACTCGGGTCTCCTCGTTGGCAACGAGATATTCTACCACTAAACCATAAGCGCATACATCTTATAATTTAATACTAATATCATAACTTATAAATTTAATTACACCATCAAAATTCAGCAAAACTAACACTCTTCACATTCATCTGCAGTGATTTCATGAATATTCTCATAATCTTTCTTTCTTTGTTCACTACATTCCTTGCAATACTTTCTTCTATACCTAGCATTAGTATTTATAACAACTTCTTTCCCACAATCTCCGCATTTTATTGTTTTTTCCATAAATAATTTAATAAATCAGAGATTTTAAATCTTTTTATGCCTCAAAAAGCATTTTAACCACTCTAAAAAGATAAAGAGAAATTATAAACCCTTAATTCCTAAGAAATCCATAAAATGAGGCTTACAGAACTAATCCAAAACAATTCTGAAAAAGCAAGAGTTTCTTTATCTGCTTTAATCAAAATCATATTAATAATTTCAATTATTTATGCAATCTATTTACATTTTTGGAGATTATTATTTATAGATGTTTTATTATTACTAGTTCTTTTCTTACCTTATTTTTTTAACAAAAAATACAAAATAAAAATCCCCTCAGAATTTGAATTTATACTTTTAGGATTCGCAATAATAACTTTTTTCTTAGGCTCAATAAGAGGAATAATCATACAAACATTTTTCGGATTAGCAATGGGTTTTGTTGGATTTGCAACAATGCTTATACTATATAAAAATAGCAAAATAAAACCAAGTTACCTATTAATAATGCTTTTTGCATTTAGTCTTTCAGTATCCTTAGGACTTATTTCAGAAATGCTTAAATTTTATCTAAAAATATTCCTTGGAACAGAATTAAGAATAGTAGATTATCAATATTCTATGATGAGCTTAACATTAGTAGCATTTGGTGCATTAATTGCCTTAATCATTGGATACACCTACATGAGGTTCTATAAACTAGAATTAATGGATGATTTTATTCAAAGATTTAAGAAAAAGAATCCAAATCTATTTATTGAAAAAACAGATTCTCCAGAAGAATTATTAGAATTAATTAAAAAAGGAGAATCAGATAAAATAGAATTTAAATCAACCTTAAGAACAAATCTTTATACTTATGAAAAAGATAAAAAAATAGAATATGCTGTCCTTAAAACAATCACAGGTTTTCTAAATACAGAAGGAGGAACACTTCTTATAGGAATTTCAGACTCAGGAGAAATATTAGGAATAGAAAAAGATAAATTTGAAAACACAGATAGATTTTTACTTCATTTTAACAACTTAATAAAAGATAAAGTAGGAAGAGAGTTCTTACCTAATTTAAACTTTGAATTAATATTATTAGAAAATAGAAATATCATGAAAATAGAATGCAAAAAATCAGATAAACCAATTTTCTTAAAAACAGAGAAAGGTGAAGAATTTTATACAAGATTAGGCCCTGCAAGTATTCAATTAACAGGAAGCAAGCTAATCAAATATATCCAGAATAGCTTTTGAGTTTCAACAACTTCTAAAAATTTCTGCAATTTCAATAACTCTGCACATAAATAACTTAATCTCCAAAAAATCAAAATATCAAAAAAACAATGGGGCACCACACCCTAAGGGAGTGGTTTGTGTCAGCCCCTTGTTTTTAGGATGCTCAAGGATAGAAAGTAAGTAATCTGCTACACCCTAAAGGGTGTAGTTTTCTATCCTTGATATCAATAAATAGAAAAAAATTAAGGTTAAACTTGTTTTCCTTAATTTTAACAGTGTCTATAGGGATTTATTCATCACCAAACAACAATCAAGCTTAAAAACCACTTTTTCTATAAATTCCTATAAAAAAGATGGAAGAAGTAATACCAGTTTATGAAAAAGACAATAAAAGAGAATATCTTAATATTTTAAAAGCATTAAATGAAATTCCCTTCTCAGTTGGAAAAAATCTATTAATAGATTTTTTAATAGGAAGTGAAAAAAATAAATCTATAATAAAAAATAGATTATATGAACTAAGGCATTTTGATTCATTAAATAAAAATAAATCAGAAATACTTGAAATAATTGATAATTTAATTACAAACAAATTAATTGAAATAACAAACGCCGAAGCAAATAGATTCTTTAAACTTTTAAAATTAACTTCTAAAGGAAGACAAGAAATTCTTAACCCTCAATTATATAAGAAAAAAATAAATCATAAATTCAATCATAAAGAAACAGAAATCACAGAGCAGGATAAGATAATCTTCAAAGAATTAAATCCTTTTCTTGAAAAATATAATGATAATCAAAAAAAAGCAATCATATCTAATAACCCTAATATTCTATGCATTGCAGGAGCAGGTTCTGGAAAAACAACTGTCTTAACAAAAAGAATTGAATTTTTAGTAAAATATAGAAATATAGACCCTAAAAAAATATTAGCAATAACTTTTACAAGGAAAGCAAGAGAAGAAATGCAAGAAAGATTATTTAGATTAGACGTAAATACAACAATTGAAACATTTAATTCATTTTCAGAAAAAATATTACAAAAACATGGAAACAAAATTTATTCAACACCTACAAGGGTTATGAATTATGGAAACAAAATAATGGCAATGATGTCTGCATTAAGTTCAATTAATTTATCTCTAACTCAGGCATTAGATATTTATTTTTCACCTTCACAAAAAAATTCAAAAACACAAGAACAATTATCAAATATTTTCATGAATGATTGTTTCTTTATATTAGATTATTTTAAAGAAAAAGATATTGAACTTTACGATTTTTCACAAGATACTGAAAAAAATAAAGAAACAGCAAGGATGATTTACAGAATATGCAAAGATTTGCAAAAACAAATGTTTAATCAAGGATTAAGAAGTTATACAGATCAAATTTTAGATACAATAAAGCTACTAACCAATAACCCAGAATTAACACCTGAATACGATTATATATTAGTTGATGAATATCAAGATGTTAATTCCTCTCAAATAAATCTTATTGAGTTATTAAAAACAAAAAATCTTTTTGCAGTAGGAGATCCAAGACAATCTATTTTTGGATGGAGAGGATCAGATATAAGTTATATCCTTAATTTCCAAGAAAAATATCCTAATTCTGAAATAATTTCCTTAAACAAAAATTACAGAAGTAATAGTCATATTGTGAATTTAATGAATTCATCAATTAAATCAATGCAATTACCAGATTTAACAAGCTCATTCAACAATCAAAAACAAATTCAATTACTAGATTTTAATTCAGAAGGGGAAGAATATAATTTTGTAATAAACAAAATACTCTCATCCCCAATAAAAAGAAAAGAAATGTTTGTATTAGCAAGAACAAATAGGCAATTAAATGAATTAGCTAATTTAATGAAACAAAAACAAATAAAATACATTCTTAAAACAGATGAATTTAATGGTTCTTTAACTGCAAAGGATGAACAAGTTACATTAGCAACAATACATTCTATCAAAGGATTAGAAGCAAAAAAAGTTTTTGTTATAGGATGTAAAGAATCAAATTTTCCTTGCAAAAGTTCAGATCACCCAATAATAGAATTAATTAAAATAGAAGAGTATGATAAAGAAGAAGAAGAAAAAAGATTATTTTATGTAGCAATTAGTAGGGCAAAAGAAATCCTTTATCTTTCATATACAGGTAAAAAACCAACTTATTTTATTAATTCAGATATGATAAAAATAATTGAAGAAGATGAATAATAACAAATTTATTTCTTAAGAGTTTTTCTCTTAACTTGCTTTACAACTTTCTTTTTATCTTGCTTCCCATTCAAGAAATTATGAAAAAACCCAAATTTGTCTAATAAATTAGGTATAGTCCATAATAATGCAATAAACCCGATAATAAAGATATAAACATTATAAGTCTCCTCTGAATCACCTAAAAATGGCTTTCCAGTCATAGAAAAATAAATCAAAGATATTCCTGCATACATTAAAGTTACAGATAAAAACTTTTCAATTATCTCTGTAGGTTCTTGAATTATATTTCTTTCAATAATTAAGACTGCAAAATAATACACTAAAAATATTGTTATTATAATTAAAAATCCAAAGTCCATTTTTATACCTTACAAAATAAAATATCTTTTTATTTTTAAATCTTTCTTAAAATAATACCAAATATTTTTAAACTAAAAAATAAACTTAATATCATGAAAAAAAGAGAAAATTTACTATTACCTATAATAATTACATTTTTTATTATAATTATTACTTTAATCCCAACAATTTCAGCAACAGATTGTCCATTTGAAGAAGAAAATTGCGTATATCCAGGAGATTGTGGAAGATATATAGACTCAGATAACAATCAATTATGTGATTATTCAGAAATACCTCAAAAAACAGAAAGAAGATATTATCTTATAACATTAACAATCATCACTCTAGCACTTTATTTCATAACTTCCTTACTTTCAAAATATAAAAAAATAAAATTTATAACTCATAGAAGAATTTGGAACACATTATTATTAATTTCATTTTTAATAATGGCTATTTTAGGAATAATATTAACAATTAATGTTCAATATCCCTTAGCTCTTTTCTCAGATATCAACAGATTATTTTGGCATGTAGAAGCCGGAATAATTTTCTCAATAATATCTATATTTCATATTTTTTGGCACATAAGATATTATAAAAATATTTTTAAGTAAATTTTTATTTTCCTAAAAATTTATATCTCATATCATCACCTACTCGATAAGTTTCTTTAGTAAGTTCTTCTCTAGGCCGTTCCCTACCTGTAGGAATATCTCTATGTACTAATAAACATAAATCATCCCCTTTAATTGTTCCTTCCATCACATATGTTGTTGAATCATAAGCAGTTGAATCTCGATCAAAAGAAAAAAGATTTACTAAGTCTCCCCCATTCCAATAAACCAATAACCCTCTTGTTTCTGTAGCTGTAACTTGAGTGGGTTTCTCAAGGTCATTATCTTCAACAAATCTATCTAAAACTTTTTGTAATGAGGGGAATTTTGCCCTCTCCCTAGGAGGTACATATTTTACAATTAAATGTTTTCTCTTTTGCTTAATTTTACCCATATTATATTTAGAATAATTTGTTATTTAAAATTAATTGTAATAAAGAATTCACTTCTTAACATTAACAAAATTTGGTTTTGATAAGCTAAAATAAAAAATTTATTTTTTATTCAGATTAACATCCATTTGCGGAAATGGTATCTCAATCTTATTTTTATTCAAAATATTGTATATCCTAGTATTAGCTTCATCAATTGCTTCAGCCCTATTCTCAAAACTATCTACATAAAAATAAGCACTAAAATTCAATGAAGAATCAGCCATTTCATTAAATCTAATAACAGGTTCTGGGTCATCTAAAACATTCTTAACCTTCTTAATTTCTCCCATTACAAGTTTCTTAACATTATCAATCTCACTCCCATATGCAACTCCAAATGGAACCACAGCCCTTGTTTTAGGTTCTGGAAGTGCAACATTTTGAATAGTACTCTCAGCTAATTGAGTATTTGGAATAATAATTAATTCATTGTCAAATGTTTTTAGTTTTGTACTTCTTAATCCAACCTTCACAATTTTACCCTTAATACTTTGATTATCTAAATAAACTAAATCTCCTACTCCAATACTCCTATCAAAAATCATTGAAGCTCCTGAAAAAATATTTGCTAAAACAGGTTGTAATGCTAATGCAATTGCTAATCCTGCAATACCTAAACCAGCTAATAAAGGCCCAATCTCAAAACCCCAAATAGTCATAATATAAAGAATAGAAATTGCAATCAATGAAACCTTAACAACACTATCAAATAAAGAAATTATACTTTCATCAACCCTTGTCTTTGTTTTACTAGCAATCCTACTTAAAATTCTAATAAGCATTAAATCTAAAATAATATATGCTAAATGCGCAATTACTAACATTAACCCAGAATAAATTAAATTTATCAAAATCATATTAGTTTGTTCACTCAAATTCAATTCTCCAAGAGTTATACGAAGAACAATTAAAAACGCTGCAATTGTTAACGGACTTGAACTTTTCTGAACTAATTTATCATCCAAATCTGTTTTAGTTTTACTTGTTAATTTCAAAACTATTTTTTGAACAAAAAATAAACCAACACGAATAATAAAAAATCCTACAACTAAAATTACAAATGCTCTTAAATATTCATTCGCAATATAATTTTCTAGTCCAAACATATTTTATTGAAGAGAAAGTGGTTTTTAAAACTTACTTAAATAACCAAAATCCTTAAATATTTAAAACCTCTAATAACTAATAAGATGGATGAACATAGAATTACTCTAACTCCTGATTTAATTAAAAGATTAGACGATTTCTCTCAAAAAAGAAGAAATTGTGCAAAAAGAAATCATTTTCCACATAAACAAAGAGCCCAATTATATGACTTAACTCAAAATGTTGTTTTTGTAGAATGTTCAAATTGCAGAACAATTTATGAAAGACTACCAACTTCTAAAGAAAGAGCATATTCTCAAAGATGTATGACAGAACCAACAATGAGTTCTTGTTAAATTTATATCAATTTTCTCTATAAAAATAAAATAACTAAGAAGTAAGAGATTTATTTTCATACTCAATCTCAATAGGCTCCCCATCTTGTAAAAGTTCAACAATTCTCGCACCACCAAAATTACTTAATTTTACTTTAACTTCCATCCCTCTTGTTGGAAATTTTGCCCCTCTTTCAAAGAAATATTGTTCAATCCCGTATTCAATTCGCATACTTTCACTAGAAACTGATTTTATTTCTCCTTTAATAAACACATCATCCTTAGAAGGCTTATTTAATGATGCACTCTTATATCTTGAAGTTCCATTAACATCTTCTTCCAAAGTTACATAAACAGTGTCTCCTACTTCTGCACTATCAATTAAAGGAATTCTCCCTATCTCATATCCAATAGTGATATATTGCCCTCGAATTAAATCAAAAGGATCTACTGGAAAAGTAGCTAAAACAACTGTTTTCGTACCTAACAAAGGATATGAAACATATAATAAAAATACTCCAAGAATACCAAATAAAACAAGAAGAATTATAACCAATTTAATGTATTCTTTATTTTTAGACTTTTGTTCCATCTTAATAAACCGCATAATTTTGTTGAGCTTTTTTATTAGTTTTTTCTACAAGATGCCTTCTCCATTTCTCAATACCCCAACCACCTGCAATTAGAATTATTCCACCAAGTATCGACATAACTGCAAATCCAATCTGCCCTCCAAAGTCCATAACAAATCCAATATAACGAGTAACAATATCTAATGCAAAAAAGATAATAGCTAGATTAACAATTTTAGCAGATTTATATCTTGTTCCATAACCTATTACCGCTAATATTACTAAAATAAATAAGAAATTATCAAACAACCACATAAACCAAAGCCCCATGCTTAAAGAACCACTAAAAACGCTTTCCCCAGAAACAAAACTAGCTAAAGTAATCAATAAAATATAAACCAAAACTAAAATAACAAAACTTAAAACTTCTTTTCCAGAAAGTTTATTTTTACTAACTGCCCTATAAATTCCAATAATCGCTAGAACTATTGCTACAACTGAGATAATAATTAAGAAAATTAAAACTTCTGCACTTAATACAAATCCCTCAGGCCATAATGCAGGTAAAAGTATCTGAAAACTTAAAACATAAGTTAAGGCAAGAATATAAAACGCAGTCCAATATCTATAAATCCCTGAAAATTCATGGTTCATAGATTTATGCAATTGAGTTAAACCATATAATCCCACAGCAACAATTAAATAAATTATTACTAAAATACCTACAGAAAAATCTCCCCTAAATAATTCAACAAAAGAAAAATATTGTAAGCTTATCCAAATTAAAAACTCTACTAAGGCAACAATCAAACTAGGAGAAGAATCAAAAATATAAGCTGCAAAAAGTATTCCACCCCAACTTAACAATAATAAAAATGCATTTAATTGTAAAGAAGTAGATAAATTAAAAATTTGTGCAATCAAAAATATACTTAAAGTATATGATAAAGCCCCCAACACCAAAAGCGAACCCCCTATCTTGTCATAATCTTTTATCCTAAACAAAACACCTGCAGTATAAGCTCCGGCAGTTATAATAACTAAAATTAAAATTTTTAAAGCAGAAGGAATAACATTCCAATTCAAACCAATTAACCAAGCAATACCCAATGCAATCAATATCGAACCAATAGTAGCAACAACTCCGCCTAATGAAATATGTTCTTTTAATTCAACCTCTTCTTTTGCAACCATAAAGAGAATAACAATTTAATATTTAAAAACCTATCTAAAAAAATCAATCCATCCCAGGCATTCCAATCCCTTGCCCAGTCCCACTAGGACTTGAACTACCTTTTGAAGCCAATACATCATCTATTCTCAAAATCATTGTTGAAACTTCTGTTGCAGATGAAATAGCTTGACTCTTTATCTTTGCAGGTTCAATAATACCTTCTCTCAAAACATCTTCAACATTATTTGTAAAAATATTTATTCCAAATAACTTCTCACCATTATCATGTTTTGATTTTAATTCTGTTAAAACATCAATAGGATCTAACCCAGCATTTTCAGCTAATGTTGAAGGAATAAATTCTAAAGCACTTGCAAATTCATTAACAGCTAACTGTTCTCTACCAGATAAACTATTTGCAAACTCTCTTAATTTTCTACTTAATTCAATTTCAATAGCACCTGCACCAGGAACTATTTTCTTATCTTTAATCACAGTAGCAATATCCCCTAGTCCATCTTTCAAAGCTCTTTCCATTTCATCAGAAACATGCTCACTTCCTGCATAAACCATAATTGTCAAAGCCTTAGGATTTTCACAACCCCTAACATAAGTCATACCTTCATCACTTTTTCGAATCTCTTCAACAACTTCTGCTTTTCCTAATTCTTCAGAAGTTAACTCATTTAAATTACTAACAATCCTCCCACCACAAGCACGAGCCAAACTTTCTATATCTGATTTAGGAACCCTTCTACAAGCATAAATTCCCTTTTTAGCTAAGTAATATTGAACAACATCATCAATTCCTTTTTGACAAAAAATAACATTAGCACCAGAACTTTCAACCTTTTCAACAATATCTTTTAAAATTCTCTCCTCCATCATACTAAATTCTTCAAATTGCTGAGGACTTGTAATAGAAATTTTACTCTCACCACCCAAACTCTTCATCTCCAAAGCATCTGAAATCAAACCAATTTTAGCACCTTCAACTTTTTTAGGCATATCAATTAAAGCTCTTTCTTTATCAATAATAATCCCCTTAATTAACTCAGTGTTCTCAACACTATTACTTTTATTTTTCAAAATCTTTATATTACCTAAATCTACTTCACCATTATCTTGAATCTGCGAAATAGCATCTACAATAATATCTGCAAATTTTTCTTTAACAACTTCTGCACCCTTCCCAGTCATAGCTGTTTTAACAACATATTTCAAAATATCTTTTCTCTCTAAACTTGCTTCAATACTTAATTCATTTAAGAATTCTTTAGCTTTTTCAGCAGCTAAAGAATAACCCTTAGTAATAATAGTTGGATGAATCTTTAAATCTAATAATTTCTCTGCATTTTCTAATAATTTCCCGGCTAACATAACTGCAGTAGTAGTTCCATCACCAACCTCAGATTCCTGAGTTTTAGCAATCTCCACCATCATTTTAGCAGCAGGATGTTCAATCTCCATTTTTTCAAGAATACTCACACCATCATTTGTAACAGTAATTTCACCTATAGCATCAACAAGCATCTTATCCATTCCCTTAGGTCCTAAAGTAGTTTTAACAGCATCTGCAACAAGCTTAGCAGCCAAAATATTATTCCTCTGAGCATCCTTCCCCATAGTTCTTTCAGTACTTTCAGGCAATATATAAATAGGTTGTTTTTCTGTCATCTTAACACCCTAAAATATAAGATTTTCCTTTTAAACATTAACAATCAATAATATATATTCTGCAAAATATATATTTCCTTTTCACTAACTATAAATACCAAAAAGAGTAGTTACTCTAATGAAGAAATGGAACCCATTTTCAGCTAAAATCGGAATAAAAGTGGGTGATGTTATGGTGAGAAACTTTATTTCTACTAAACTTGATACTTTTGTTTTAGACGCTGTTAAATTAATGGTTAAGAAAAGAATTGGAAGTTTAATTATTGTTGACAAAGGACATTTAAAAGGAATTTTAACTGAAAAAGATATTATGTGGGCATTAAGTAAGAAAAAAGATTTATCAGAAGTAAAAGTAGAAGATATTTGCACAAGAAAAATAACAACAATCAAACCCTCTGCAGATGTTTCTAATGCAGTAAGATTAATGAAAAAATCTAAACTTAGAAGATTACCTGTAACACTTCATAAAAAAGTTATTGGATACTTAACATTAAAAGACATTCTTAAAGTTCAACCAGCATTATTTGACATTGCTAAACAAGATTATAGATTCACAGGAAGAATTGTCGAAGAAACAACTCAAGAAGGAATCTGCGAAGGATGTGAAAACTTTGATTTAGTTTACAAAGTAGAAGGAAAACTAGTCTGTGAAAATTGTAAAGATATGAGTTAAGAATTTTTCTTTATATCAAAAACTCCACAAAAACAAATTTTTTATTAAAATATAGATTGCATCTAAAGCGCCTTAGTTCTCCTGACAAAATATTTAAATAGCAATCATTACATATATTATAAAGAGAGGAGTAAATAACATGGCAGAAAAAGATACAATAATAGCTTCAAAAATAAAACAAGGCGGAATTTTCAATTTCAAAGATTTCTATGAATTTGCTTACAAATGGATTACTGACGAAGATTATGATTTAACTGAAAAAAAATACTCTGAAAAAGTTGCAGGAGATTCAAAAGATTTAGAAATAAATTGGACTGCAGAGAAAAAAATATCAGATTACTTTAAAATTATAATTGATATGAATTGGATTATTTTAGGCATGGGCAAAACTAAAGTAAAAAAAGAAGGAAAAGAAGTAAGTATGAATGCAGGAACAATGGAAATAAGATTTAAAGGAAGTCTTGTAAAAGATTATGAAAATAGATGGGAAAACAAACCTGTTTGGAAGTTTTTAAGAGGTATTTATGACAGATACATAATAAGAAGCAGAATTGAAGATTATGAAAACAAATGCTTTGAAGAAACAACAGAACTAATCAATCAATTAAAAGCATTCTTAGAAATAGAAGGAAAACAACAGATATAATCTCATCCTAACATATATATTAAATAAGACTAATCTATTCTTACAAATATTTATATATAATTTTTAAATCAATTCTATATGGAAAAAAAAGCAAATTCAACATTACTACTATATTTATCAGTTTTAATAATCATTATATTATCAACTATTTCTATCACAATACTCTTGATACCATTAACCACAGCAATAAACCTAAACATAGAAACAGAAAAAGTATCAGAGACTGTAATTTTAGACTTAGAAAAACCAGCAATTCTTGATTTAACTATAAAAAATAATGGTGAAACAGGTGAATTTGAAATATATACTATTGTAGGAATAGATATTACTCCAGATAAATTTGAATTAGAAAGAGATGAAATTAAAAAAATTACTCTAAACCTATTTCCAAGAGAAGCATTAAACTCAAGGGCAGAAAATCTCAAATTTGAATATCGGATAAGGGATTCATCAGGAGATATCCAAAAACAAGAAGCAATTATAGACATTTTAAATTTAGAAGATGCAATTTTAATAGAAACTGAAAACCTAAATCCAAAATCAGAACAATTAAAATTAATTATAAAAAACACTATTAATAATGAATTTAATAATTTAAAACTTATCTCTACCTCTGCATTTTTTGATTATGAAAAAACAATTTCATTAAATGCCTATGAAAGAAAAGAACTAATAATTCCAATTAACAAAGATAAAACTAAAACATTAAATGCAGGACAATATCTAGTTAATAATAAAATAGAGATTAATGGGAAAACAACTTACAAAGAATCTTTAATAAAATTTTTAGAACAAGAAGACATAGAAACAACTGAAACTAAAGAAGGATTAATTATTAAAAGAACAGAAATAAGTAAAATTAATTTAGGAAACATTGAAAAAACAGTTACAATCAAGATTAAAAAATCTTTAATTTCTTATTTATTTACAACAACAAATATTGCTTCAACTAAAACAGAATTCAATGGACTTTCAGTTATTCATACTTGGGAAAAAGAAATAATCCCCAATGAAGAATTAAATGTAATTGTTAAAACAAATTGGTTTTTCCCATTAATAATTTTAATTTTAATTATCACTGCAATTTATTATGCAAAAAAATCCGTTGAAATGGATTTAGCATTAAAAAAACACGTATCTTTTGTTAAAACAAAAGGAGGACAATTTGCACTTAAAGTAACATTAAGAGTTAAATCAAAAAAATATTTAGAAAAAATAAGAATAATTGATAAAATCCCTCATTTAGTGAAATTATATGATAAATTTGGTGCAATTTACCCAGATAATATAGATTTAAAAAATAGAAGAATTGAATGGAACATAGAATCATTAAATGAAAGTGAAGAAAGAATCTTTTCATACATAATTTATTCTAAAATCGGCGTAGTCGGAAGATTCGAACTTCCTTCAGCAAGAGCAATATATGAAAAAGAAGGTAAAGTAAAAGAAACCACTTCTAACCGAAGTTTTTTCATTAATGAACCTAGAAGGGTTTAATTATTCCCCATCTCACCAAACAAGTTAGAGATTCTATAAAGTGCCCATCCTCCAACTCCGCTCATTAAAAATACAACACTAAAAATAACCATAAGAGTAATCATTTCTCCCACAGGTTCTCCAAACTTAAATATTGAAAACAATAAGGCTATATTAATAAAAATAACAGAACTTAAACTAAAAATTATAAAGAATTTTTTAATTATCTTTATTTTAATCTTACTAAAATCTTTCATAAACATTTTTTCAATAGTAATAAGTATTAATGGAAAAATAATTGCAATCCAACCAGCAAGAAATTTAATACTCTCATTCCAATTCTCAAGATAAGGATAAATTAATTTATAGGCAGACAAACCAGTAAAATATTCAGAAACATTTTCATAAAAACCATTAGCAAATAAATCAATTAATTGTAATAAATTCCATCCAACAAATACAACTGAAATAAATATTAAAAACAAACCAGCAGTAATAGAGGCAGACAATAAAATATGTTGAAGATATCCAATAAAAAACTTCTTTATAAAATTTCTTGGGGATGTAGTAGTTGATTGAACCCCTTTTCCTTTAATTACCATGATTAACAAAATAATCTATTATTTTTAAAAGTATAGAAAATCCCCCGAGCAAGAATCGAACTTGCATTAAGCGGTCTACAGCCGCCTGTAATAAACCATTATACGATCGAGGGTTTATGATTTTCTATTTTCCTATCCTCCCTAAAGATTATAAGCCCGAAGATTAGAGGGAAATTACAACCCTAAGGTTAAACTAAGTAAAAATCAAGCGTATATAAATCTTATCACACCAAATTATCTAACGAAAATCCCTAACATTAACACTCTTAACATCAATATCAAGATTAATTTCAACCTCATTTTCTTCTGCTAATCTTTGAAGACCGCCTTTTGTTTTCCAATAACTACCTAATATAACAGAAATCCCTCCAACAAATAAACTTTTACTTAAAAAAGTAGAATAATCCATTTCAGAAAGTCTTTCAATAGCCGGGCGATGGTTTTCAAGAGTTTCAGGTTCATAAGATTTATGAGGGACAAGATAAGATAAACCTCCTAACAACAATCCTGCAAAAAATATCTTCTTTCCGTTATCAAAAATACCTTGCGCAGTTCTATTAACCTCAGAATAATCTCTTTCCATAATCTAAATCATTCACCCTCTCTTATTTAAACTTAATTATACTAAAAACAATAAGAAAAAAAATTTGTTACTCTATAAAAAGATAAAAGAATATCGCAAAGATTTAAAAACAAAAAACTCTATTTGATTTTAATTAAATTATTGTGTTTAAAAAAGATGGAAGAAGAAACAAATCAAGAAACAGAAGCTCCTCAAGAGGAAACTACTGAAGAAACTACTGAAGAACCTGCTGCTGAAGCAGAAGAAACAGAAGAGGCTACAGAAGAACCTGCTGAAGAACCTGCTGAAGAACCTGCTGCTGAAGCAGAAGAACCTGCAGAAGAACCAGCTGAAGAGCCTGCTGAAGAACCTGCAGAAGAACCTGCTGCTGAAGCTGAAGAACCAGCTGAAGAAGCTGAAAAACCTGCAGAAGAACCAGCTGAAGAATAAAATTTTATTTATTTTTATTTTTTTAACTTTATTTTTCAAATTTTATAAAAACCAAGAAATAAGAGATTTCTAAATAAACATAAGCTTAGATATTTTAATAAAACCTTAACCATCAATAACCTAATTCTAAAATTTATTCTATTATCAATAAAAATTAAAAAATTGGATTGACAAAGTCATTCAATTTTCCATAAAATATGTGAGCAAAGCGAACAAATATATTCCAATAAACCTCTAAAACTCAACCTCTACAACATTATTCTCTTTATCATACTCTTCAACTAAACCTTCCTGATCAATAACAAAACTAATCTTTTTAGGATTTCTTTTATTCATTTTAAAATTCTCTATATTTAATGTAATTCCTCCGCCATACCTTATTATATTACTCAATTCTCTACTTTCAATCAATTTATCATCAGTTAAAATACTAATATTAACATTATTTGCATCCTTGACACCAGAATTTAAAACAGTAACATTAAAATCAAGATATATTCCTTTCTTAACAGCTTGAACATCCTTAAAATATAAATCTGCAAGATTTTCCTGAGAATAGAGCCTATCTAATTCTAAGATAATAGAATTGTCTAATCTTTGATTACAACTTTCAATTGTAGGATACATTAAACTATCAGTATTTATTGAATGATTAAAACCAAAAACATGCATTAATTCATGCAACTCAACATTTGCCCAATCACATTCTACAGAATCTTCAAAATTCCCATAAAGAAGAATAATCCCCTTATTAATAACATTAAATCTTCCAGCCTTAATTATTTCTTTAGCCCCTCCTTCACCAGCCACAAAAAAATTATCATCCCCATTAAGAGATTCTTTCACACTCAAAGAACAAGTAACTTCAATATCTGGAACACCTGAAACAGAATGAAATTTAATAGTATCAATCTCCTCAGATAATAATCCAAAAGCCTCTATCATCCTATTTATACGATTCTGTTCACAACTATTATCAATCCTATATGAAATATCATTATGATTAAATTTCATATTTGGAATAAATTGCCCAATCTCTGAAAGAGTTCCAGTTTCATTTTCATAAGAAACTGGACTAAATACTAAATTCTCTGGATCTCCTGGAAGATTATTATATAATAAGTAACCAATAATGAAAATAAATAAACCTAAAACTAAAAAAATAATCACTCCCATTAAAATCATTCTCAAACCCCTATTACTATCATTATTATTAGCCTTTAATCTATTTTGATCAATTTTTAATGCAGATTTTGGTGCAACAGTCCCACCCATATTTTTACTCTTAAAATTAGGTTTCTTAATTTTAGGATTTCTAACAGAATTACCTTTTCCAACCTTCACAACTTTTTTTCTAATCACCATCTTTTAAAAAAGAAGAGAGAGGATTATTTAAAGATTGGGGAATAATAATTCCAACCACCAACAACTTTAAATACCCCTCAACCCACAAAAAAATATGCCAGTTGAAAAAAACAACAAAGTAACAATTGAATATAAGGGAAAATTAGAAAATGGTGAAGTCTTTGACGCTAGTGCTAAACACGGAAAACCACTAGAATTTGTTACAGGACTTAAAATGATGATTCCAGGATTTGAAAATGCTGTTATAGGCATGGAAAAAGACGAAGAAAAAGAAATATCATTAGAACCTAAAGATGCTTATGGTGAATATAATGAAGAATTAAAAAAAGAAATTCCTAGAAATGTTTTACCTCCAGATCAAGAACCTAAAGAAGGTATGATTATTGGTATGCAAACACCACAAGGACAAATCCCATTAAAAATAATTAAAGTTACACCTGAAAACATTACAGTTGATATGAATCATCCAATGGCAGGTAAAAAACTAAACTTTAAAATTAAAGTTCTAAGTTATGAGAAAGTTGATGTTGAAAAAATGATGAAAGACATGCAAGAACAAATGCAAGTTCAAGCTCAAGCAAATCATGAACATAACGATAATCCTAATCATGAATGTTGCAAAGATGAAAACTGCACAGCAGAAAAATGTGGTGAAGAAGGTTGTGAATGTATAGAATCCAATAAAACTGACTCATCAGCAAGTAATCAATCTTCAGCAAATGTTGAATCTTTAGACTCTTCTGAGTCTAAAACACCTGATTCTATTGAAGATTTAGCAGAAGGTAAATAAATTTAAAATGCCAACACCTAATTATAGAGCAAGAGTTTATGAAATCCAAGGGGAACCTAAATTTCCAGATAAAGATTGTCCATTCAATAAAAATGGCCCAGGAACAGCCCAAGGAAATCATTTATTATTTTTATCAAATCCAAGGAGTGAAACAATATTAAAAGATGCTATTGAAAGAATTGGTGACCCTGCAGTGTATGGAATACTTGTTTATGATAGAGCAATAGCAAGAACAGCAAGTTTACATCACAATTATGACGGACTCATAGAAACAAAGGATCTTTCAGAATTATTAAAAATGATAGAAAGAAATCCTTGTGTTAAAGGTAAAACTACCGAAGAGTCTGGTCACTGGAATGCATTTTTATTAGATAGAGAATCAGAACCAAATAGTTTTAATCAATTAATTGATGACTTAAACTTAGAAGCTTGGTAAATAAAACTAATATCTTCTACCAGAACTTCTATTATTAGAATTACTTCTTCGATTATCTCTTCCGCCAAAACTTCTATTACCACCAGAACTTCCTCTGCTATCTCTACTACCCGAACTTCTACTCCTTCCACCATCTCTACTACGACTATTATCTCTACCACCAAAACTTCTTCTACCATCTCCACCCCTACTTCCCCTATCATCATTTCTACCTCTACTAAATCCACCAGAACTTCTTCCACTATCTCTTCTGTCTCCACCAGATCTTCCTTGACCTCTATTATCATTATCCCTTCTACCACGATTATCATCCCTTCTATCATTATCACGATTACCACTATCCCTACTCCTACTATCCCCAAATCTTCTACTATTATCATGACTATTTCTATGATTCCTCACTCCATGATGATCCATACTTCTTCTTCTAGCAAATCTTTCATCTTTCCTTTCAGGCATCCATCTAATTCTAACTCTTTGAACATAAGGTGTTTCTTCCAAAACAATATTAAAATCTCCTTGTCTTAAATTACTAAAATTATCATAATCTCTACTTGCAAGAATATTAATTACCTTACCTTCTTTACCTGCACGAGCAGTTCTTCCAATTCTATGAATATACTCTTCTTTTGATGGAGGAATATCATAATTATATACATGGCTTACTCCCTTAATATCTAAACCACGAGCAGCAACATCAGTACAAACTAAAACATGAGCTTTATTTGAATTAAAATTTTCTAAAATCCTAGTTCTTTTTTCTTGTGAAAATCCACCATGAATAGGTAATGCATCAACACCCATAAACTTTAAATTATTTGCAACAAAATCAACATTTCTACGAGTATTACAAAATATCATTACTAATTTAGATTTCTCATTTTCAATTAAATGCATTAATAAAGAATATTTCAAATTATCTCCAACATCATAATAAACTTGTTCCAACTTAGAAGGATCTACATGAGGTTCTGCAGAAATTTCCAAAGGATCTTTCATATGATGTTTAGCTAACAAAGCAATATCTTGTGAAATTGTAGCTGAAAAAAGTAAAGTTTGTCTTTTACCAGGGCAATATGAAATTATCATTTCAACATCATCTCTAAACCCCATATCAAGCATTCTATCTGCTTCATCTAAAACCAAAGTATTAACTCTTGACAAATCAATTGAGTTTCTTTGAATATGATCTAAAATTCTTCCAGGAGTTCCTACAACAATATCTGCATCAGAAAGTCTTCTCATCTGAGGATTTATTGGAACTCCGCCATAAATTGCAACAACATCTAAATCTTTATGTCTTGAAAAATCTAAAAGTTCAGTTGAGATTTGTTCTGCTAATTCTCTTGTAGGAGTTAAAACTAATGTTTGAACACCAAAATCTTTCTTAGTATTCTTAATCAAACCAGCTGCAAAAGCTAATGTTTTACCAGAACCTGTTGAAGCTCCTGCTATTACATCTCTTCCTTTCAATATTTCAGGTATTGATTTCAATTGTATTTCGGAAGGAACTGTAAATCCTCGTTCAGTTACTGATTTTAAGAGAGGATTCTCTTTTCCTAACAATATTTCAAATTGTTCCATTTTCTTATTTGAGAATTTTAAAATTCTCTTTAGTTAATTTATTTTAATTAACATTCAATTAATAAATTTCGAGAAATAGCTTTTGTATTTCTCTAACCAATCATATAATCTTTTGTTTTATGATAATCTGTCATTTATCTATTGTTATAATTGGACTAAAAATATATGGTTTATAAAACTATTGGTTAAAACACTAAAAATTATTCTAAGTAGTCTCTTCCAATGTTTCAATAGCTTTTGTAACAATAGCATGAATTTTATCATGCATTTCTTTTCCACTTACATCCCATTCAAAAAAACTCCTATGGAAATCATCTAAAAGAGATACATATCCCCCTCCAGACCAACATTCATTTTCAATATAATAACAATAACTACCCTTAAGTGGAGGGACTGCAGCATTATGTTTAAAAATTAGCCCCCTATTTCTTCCATCCCAAATTTCATCTTCCTCTTGAGGCCCACACTGATTATAACCCTCACTCTCTTTATTATACCCCTGAAAAGAACCCTGATTACAAAATGGAAACTCTCCTCCAACAGATAATTCAAGAAGAGATGGAAGTGCATTAGAATTTTCTGAAGCACCTAATTTTCTTATAGCTTCAATCTGAGTTTGTAAATCTTTTTCAAAATCTCTTTGAGGCAATTTTGTTGGATAAAAAAATAAAAATATTTTCTGCATAAAAGTTAAATTAGGTTTTACCTCTGCTTCTACAACTTCAGGCTCTAACCTTAATTCATGAGAAACAACATGTTGAACTTGAGCATCATCTAAAACCCCATATTCCCTCGAAGGATTTAATGAATAATCAGCCATAAATTTAACCTATAAATAAACTATTTAAATTTTTATATAACCTAGAATAAATATCAAAACACTAAACCAATTCAGCTAAAATTCCTTCCTCAAAAAAACAAGCATTTGCATCATCAAAATCAATATGAAATGCTAACTTATAATCAGAACTAACTCTTACCATCACATTATTAAAAATTATTTCTTTTATTGATGGAACTCTTAAATTAACTAAATCTCCATGTTTCAAACCCAATCTTCCAGCCTCATCCTCTGAAGCATGTAAGTGCCTATGAGAAATTATAACTCCTCTATCCAATTTAACCCTTCCCTTAGGGCCTACTAATGTTATTCCAGGACTTCCTTCTAAATCTCCTGAGTGTTTTAATGGAACATTTAACTTTAAATTAAAAGCATCTGTCCTTGAAATCTCAACTTGAGATTCATCACGAAAAGGCCCTAAAACTCGGACATTTTCAATTTTCCTATCTTCACATACCAACGTAATTCTATCCTGTGCAGAAAACTGCCCAGGTTGAGAAAGTTCCTTATGAACACCAAATTCATAACCCTCTCCAAACAAAACATCAGCATCATGCCTAGAAAGATGAACATGCCTATTTGAGGCTTCTACTTTAACTTGAATTTTTTCTCCCATATTAAATACCTTAGTTATAATGATAACCAATACCTTATAAAATTATTGTAGAAATAATATAATCACCAAGCAGTAGTTACACCCCAAGCCTTTATATACCCCACTTTCTCTCTTTTAATATGGAATTTCAATCATTACAGATTATAGACCCTATACTAAGGGCATTAGAAAAAAAAGGATATGTAGAGCCAACTCCAATTCAAGCAAAAACAATCCCATTACTATTAGATAATAAAGATGTAATCGGAATAGCCCAAACAGGAACAGGAAAAACAGCTGCATTTGTTGTACCAATATTACAAAAATTACATGAAAAAACAAGCAGAGCAACAACTCCTAAGGCATTAATTTTAGCACCAACAAGAGAATTAGCAGTACAAATATCAGAAAGCTTCAAAGCCTATGGTACTTTTCTTAGACTTAAACAATCAACAGTTTATGGCGGAGTAGGATTATTCCCTCAAATAAGAGAATTAGAAAGAGGAGTAGACATACTTATCGCAACACCAGGAAGATTATTAGATTTAATGAACCAAGGGAAAGTAGATTTAAATAAAGTAGAATTTTTTGTCTTAGATGAGGCAGATAGAATGCTTGATATGGGATTCTCAAGAGATATAAACAAAATAGCATCAAAATTACCAAGAGAAAAACAATCATTATTTTTTTCAGCAACAATGTCTCAAGAAATTACAGGGTTAACAAAAAAATTCTTAAAAGACCCAGTAAGAATGGAAATAACACCTCAAGCAACACCTGTAGAAAAAATAGATCAATCAGTATTCTTCATAGATCCTGAAAACAAAATTGAATTATTATTAGATTTAATAAAAGATCAAAGAATTAATTGCGCATTAGTTTTTGTAAAAACAAAACACAAAGCAGATAAAATCGCAAGAATCTTAAATCAAAATTATATAACTACAGACACTATGCACGGGAACAAATCACAATCTCAAAGAATAAAGGCATTAAATAATTTTAAGACAGGAAAAGTATGTGTATTAGTTGCAACAGATATTGCTTCAAGAGGAATAGATGTAAACAACATTAGCCACGTAATAAATTTTGATTTACCTAATGAACCTGAAAATTATGTCCATAGAATTGGAAGAACAGCAAGAGCAGGAACAAGTGGAACAGCATACTCATTTTGTTCAGCAGAAGAAAGAAATTATCTTAGTCAAATAGAAAGAATAACAAAAACAAAAACAGATCAAGCAGAACACAAATACCATTCAAAAAAAGCTAAAGAAGCAACAGGAAATCAAGCAAAACCTAGACCAAGAGGACAATTTAATAATAGAAATAGAAATAATAATTTTAATCCTCGTTCTAATAACAATAGTAACTATAGAGGAAATAGAAATAGTTCAAGAGATAGAAACAGCAACAGTTCAAGAACAAGAGATAGTTCAAGAGATAGAAACAGCAACAGTTCAAGAACAAGAGACAATTCAAGAGATAGAAATAGTTCAAGAGATGGAGATAATAGAAGTAATACAAGCTCTAGATTTAGTTCAAGAAATAATGATAGACCTAGAAGTAATAATTCAAGAAACAATACAAGTTCTAGATTTACTTCAAAGAAATTTGGATCAAAGAAATTTACTTCAAGAAGATTTGGTTCAAGAAGACCTAGTTCAAGCACATCAGGTTCAAGTAGAGTAAGAATGGGAAGAACAAATAGTCGAAGATAAAATTAATTATAATTAAAACCTTCAAATTATCTCTTACCCCAATCCCTATTAACACTAGAACAAGTATCTAATGTCAAACTATCATCTTCAAGTTCATTAATAAATTCTTTCCTAGATTCAGTATCTTTTTTAGAAGATATCTCTCTTTCAATTTTTCTTCCACTAATCTGAGTATCAATTTCCTTTTCTTTTCCTCCAAATTCAAAAGAAGAAACACTAATAGACACATTTTCAACAATTGTTTTAACCTTAACAGGCACTTTTCTATCAATCTTAGAATCATCAATAAAATATTTATCTAAAGAACTATAATCACGTTCCTCACTTTCATCCTCATCACTTTCTTCTTTCATTTCATCCCCTTTTTCTTCTATCATAAACATAAAAAATATTTTAGAATTTATAAACATGATTATAATAAAAAAATTCTTGTAAATTTATCCTAATGCTTGCCAAATATATGCAGCACACTCATCATCAGATAAATCCCTACGATAACGTACAGCATGAATTGTTGTTTCTTTCAAACCATTAGGCATTTCAGATTCTCTTAAAATAAGTGCTCGCCTATTAGACATACATTCTCCTTGATAAAAATCCGAATCATAATCTAATTCTCTACCATGCAAATCACTAATTAATTTTAAAGCTGCATCAGGAGTTTCTTTTGCACCAATTTCAACAAGTAATTTAGCTAAATCAGTATTATTCATTGTTGTGCTTGTACCACAAAATCCTAGTGTTCTTCGTTTTAATAAATGAAAACCTTTAGTAGCCCATTCTTCATCACATCTTTCTTTTGATGTCTGTGAAGCTTTTTTCCCAATTTGTGCAAAAATTTCTTTATAATCTTCCATATTAATTATCAAGAAGTATAGTTTATAAATCTTTGCGTTGTTACTACTATAGAATTATACACATTCCTTAATATTTCACCTCATCAAAAAACAATACCTTAAGCACTTATTCTTAGCATCATCAAGAATCTTTGATTCTTGAAATAATGTAACTTTCCTTGCACATTAACAACTTTTCTTGCAATTAAAGGTTTTTTCATTTCAGAGATTATCACCTCTGAACATTTATTATAAAATATCTTAATAAAAATTATACTTCAATCATCATTTCTTTTTTAATAGGAACTTGAATTAACATACCTTCTTTTGTACTTTCAGGGGTTGAAGAGATAAATCCAATTTTAACAAATATAGAATTTAAACCATATTTTACTTTCATATATGCTTCATTTATTGAATTTAATGATTGTTTTACTTTTTCAATTTCTTCTTCATCAACTCCAAATTTATCTGAAGCATTCATAATTTCTATTCCAACAATTTTATTCCCTGAAACATCTAATATAGTATCATCATAATCTATACTATAATCTACATTTTTTTCATTTGGATAAAAATATAAAATATCTTCTTCCTTATCATAATCAATATTAACTTTCATTTTTATTTATCTTCTCCTGTATTTTTCTCTTAACCTTATGAGCAGAAATAATCTTTAAACTATTTAAATCTTTTTTCTCAATAATTACTACAACATAAATATTCATATCATAAATATAGTTTAATTTAAACCATAACTTAAATTTTTGTTCATTTGAATTTTTTGCACTTTGTTCTTCAAATTTATATAATCCATTTTGAGATACAATTAAATTAACTATTTTATTATAATTTATTTTTCTTCTTTTATCTTGGATTCTTTTAGAAGCATGTCTTGTTACTCTTATGTTTGATAAATCTATTTTCTTTAGCTTTTCTTTTAATTCTTCTAAATTCATAAATCAATTAAGAAACAATCATTTTTAATTTTTTGCGTCCCATACAATCGGACATTTCATTCAGACGCCCCCGCCTCCTCCTAATTCCATTTTTACAAACAAATGTATATGAATTAAAAATGAAATTACTCCACTCAAACTCTCCTCGTTCTCATCTCCCCTTAAGAACCAACCTAGAATATTAAAAAACGCCCCCGCCGTCCACTAACCCATTGAAGCATCTTTAAGTGATGTGGTTTTATTTTTTTGAAAGCTCATCGATTATGCGTTTAGTGGGTTACGCCCCCGCCGAAAGTTTGAACAAATGTTCCAGTTAGAAATATTATAGAGAATCATTATAATAATAGTTTAATAAGGTTCGGTTATAGAAAAAATATGTATTTGATTATCACAAGGATAGTTTATAATTCTTTTTTTATCATTTGAGATAGTATATTCAAAAGAGATTCCACTACAATTTGATGAATTAAGCTTTCCCTTAACCTCTTTTTTTCTTTCTACATTAATAATCTCTATTTCTTCATCAACAAGATTTTTACCTACCCTAAAATTTAATCCTTTAAAATCATGAGGGGTGCTAACAATCTTATAACTGCAATCATTAGAACAAATAATATAAATAATTGAGTCATTTTTGTTAATTGACCCTTCAAAATCTTTTAAAAGATTTGTACAAAGGTCTTTATTTCTTTCTTCTAGATTAGTTTGGCACAATATTATTTCACTTTTTTGAATATTAATATCTCTTTTACAACTTTTCTTAATGACATAGTCTTCAATCTTATTACATAATGAGGAATCTTTAAGAAATCTATTAATAGAATAAATACAATATTCTTTCTCAGATTGATTTTGAAGAGAATAACAATCCTTTGATTCCATATATAATCTCTGATTTTCTATGATAAAGCTATTATTAAATCTTATTTCATATTCTGAATCATATGCAGAATAATTTTTAAATTCAATAATAAAAATAAAATTTTTAAAAATTAAAATAATTATCACAATAAATAATAACATTATTATCCCAATAATCAACTTCTTTTTCATAGGTTCTAATAAATATCTAACTATATAAATATTCTTTAAACTAAACCCCCGCCTCCTCCTAATTCCATTTTTACAAACAAATGTATCTGAATTAAAAATAAAATTACTCCACTCAAACTCTCCTCGTTCTCATCTCCCTTTGAAACCCACCTAGAATATTATAAACGCCCCCGCCGAGACTCGAACTCGGGATGCTACCGTGACAGGGTAGAGTACTAACCACTATACTACGAGGGCATTTCAAGGAAAACACGTTTTCCTGAATAGATTATCCTATCTTCTTGCATTTTTAAACTTTTTCCTTACACCTTATTTTTTACTCCAAGTAAGTGTAGAAATTATAAAGTAGTTACAAATAGTAAGGTTTAAATACACCGATAACACCCAAATATTATCTAAATATATTAATTTTACAATGAGTCAAATAGAAACAAACTTAACAAAGTCTTTTGATAAGGTTAAAAAAGATATAATTGCTCTGCAAAATCAAATCATTGAACTTGCTCAAAAACAAGATGATATGATGAGAGTAATGCTTGAGACAAGAGAAAGAAAGACAACTGTTAAGAAAAAAACAAAGAAAAAGAAGACAAGTAAGAAAAAGAAATAAATCTTTTAACAGATTCTTTAATTACTAGCCTTAAAACTTAAAGTTTAAATACTACTTATTTCTAAATCTATTATGGAAATAAATAATTCAATAGATCCTGAAGATAAATCTAATCCTATTTTAAAAAATTCTAAAGCAACTTATATAACAACATTTATAATCTTCGCATTAGTTTTCATTGTAATAGGTTATCAATTTACAGGGCATGTAATAAATAACAATATAAATATAACCAACAATATTGGATCAGATAATAATCCTACAAACAACATGGACGGATCAAAAATACTATTAAAAACAACTGAAGGAGATATCACAATTCAATTATATGATGATATGCCAACTACAACAAATAATTTTAAAAAATTAACAAAAGATGGAACCTATAATGGAGTTATTTTCCACAGAATTATAGATAAATTTATGATTCAAGGAGGAGACCCTACTGGAACAGGATTCGGAGACCCTGCAATTCCAAATATTAAAGATGAATTTACACATGCAGGCGGAAATAAAAACAATAGAGGAACAATATCAATGGCTAATGCAGGCCCGAATACAGGAAGCAGTCAATTTTTTATAAATCTTGTAGATAATAATTTTCTTGATTCAAAACATCCTGCATTTGGAGAAGTAATTGAAGGTATGGACATAGTTGATAAAATTGCAAAAGCTCCAAAAGATGCTAGAGATAAACCAATAACAGAAATTAAGATTATCTCAGCAGAAGTTATTTAGTTATTCTTTTATTTTCAGAATTAATAGCTCCATCAATAAACTAAACTTCTCCCTCCCAGACTTCTAAAATAATTTACCTATTATCAATATTAATTAGAAAATTAGGTTGGATTTATCCTCCTAATTTTCCATAAAATTATTTTTTATCTAACAAACCATTATTTTTAGGTTTACTTATTTTCAATAAATTTTTATTCTTAACAATTTTCTTATTAACAGACTTAACAATTCTTTTCTTCTTCACAACATTTCCCTTAACCTTTTTAACAACCCCACTATCATCATCCAACAAACTATTATTCTTTGGTTTATTTTTACTCAATAGATGAGAGTTCTTAACAGGAGCATCAACTCTTTTCCTATTACTAATTCTTTTCTGCATTACCTTTTCTCTAGATTTTCTTAAATAATGTGCAACTTCTCCAAAAAATAATAATCCTAATAAAACTAAAACCCAAACATACTCCTTCCTATAAACCAAAACACCTAAAAAAACAAACACAATCCCTACTGCAATTATAAAAATAATTTTAATTAACCATTTTAAAAAAATCAAATTTATTCCATCAATAAATTTAAAGATTTTACTAAAAACTTCTTCAATTAAAAATTGCATTTTAAACACTAACTCCTAATTTTTTTAAATCTTTAACAAATTGTTTATTATCTTTAAACAAAATAGTTTTCATTCTCAACTTTCTTGCAGGTTTTAAATTCCATTCCTGATTATCAATAAATAAAACTTCTTTATTCTTCATATCTTTATCTTTCTTTTTTATCCTTTTCATTAACAATTTATAAATTTCAATGTCTGGCTTTCTTAATCCTACATCACAAGAAACTACCTGTATTTCAAAAGGTTTCATATTTCTTTTTGAAAGTATTGCTTCCTTTGATAAATGCCATTGATCAGATAAAATACCAATCATATAATTTTGTTTTTTCAATTTTTTAATTATTTTATACAATTCTTTATTTTTCTTAAAATGAATATTGTATGCTTTTTTCATTATACTTACAAATTTTCTTTGAGATACCTTTAAATTTTTAGAAATTATTTCAACAACCTTGTCCCTCTTAATTTTTCCTTCAATTGATTTAACATAAGCAGTATCAATTGCATCAAACCATTGATCTAAATCAACTTTTAATTTATTAGCCATATATTCATGAATCCCAATAGAATGATGTCCCCTAACTGCCTTGCTATATGTTCCCCCTCTAGCTAAAAACAAAACCCCATTTGAATCAAATACAATCACTTTAATTTCATCTCTTTTTTTCATATTAATCACCCAATAATCAAACTAAAACATTAGAGTTTAAAAAAGTTAAGTTATTGTTAAAATCATAAAAAATAAATTAATCTATTTATTAATTTGTCTCAAAACTACAACCTCAACTTTCCACCCTGCCAATCACGAACCAACAAACTAATAACTCTATTTTCATCTAACTTTCCACCCTTTAATAAAAAACTCTTTTTTTCAGCAAGTTGATTAATAATCTCATAAGTATCTTCATCTTTAATTTCAATTCCATAAAATTTTTCAAAACTCTTTTTATTATCTTTTAAAAATAATTTAATAATTGCATGAGCAACCATTTCAGGATTTTTTAATCTCTCATTATCTTTAGCACCAATCAAACCATATCTTATTTCATCCTCCATTCCCAAAGGAATAACACCCGGACTATCTAATAATTTAATTTCATCAGAAACACGAATCCAATGAATCCCATGAGTTGTTCCAGCCTTTTTACTAACCTTAGCTTTTTTCTTATGAGCAAGAATATTAATTAAAGAAGATTTACCAACATTAGGATAACCTAAAACACCTACAACAATCTCTCCCCTCGCCTCCCTATACTCTGGTTTAGGATCAAAAGGCCCTCTCTCATAAATTTCTCTTTTACCATGTTTCTTAAAAACACGCTTAATCGCTCCTAACAAAATCTTAGAACTTCCCTTTTCTTTAGCAGAAATAAAAACCACCTCACCTTTTTTCTTTAATTTCTTAATATCCTCTTCAATATCTTCTTTATTAACCAAATCCACCTTATTTATCACAAATATAATTGGCCTTCCATTTTCTTTAATCAACTCCTCAACCTTTTCATTTCTTGAAAGCTCAACTAATCTTGCATCCAATATTTCCAAAACCAAATCAGATTCTTCAATTATTCGGTTAATTACATCCCAATAAGGTTCATGATGTGTTGATTTCTTTACCATTTTTAATTAAATCAAAGAGAGTTTTTATAGTTATTTGAAGATAATTTAATAAAATTCTTAGCAATTTCAAAAAAAGCTCATCACTCCCAGACTTCTAAAATCTACACATTTTCAAAATAAACTAGAAATTTAAGTTAGCGAGAGCTTCTTAAATTTCCATAAAATCTTTGCTTGACTACCTAAGGGCGGGTGGGAGGGTTAAAAAATAACAAGCAAACTATTTCCTCAAAACAAATTAAAGCTTTATAAACCATAAAAAACACCTAATACAATGGGAAATAAACAAAAGAAAAACTTTCCAAAAAGAAGTAATAAACAAAAGAAATTTGACAAAGGTAGCTTTGCAAAAAGGGAAAAACCAGAACCTGCAAAAGAAATGATTATCGCAGAAATTACATCAGAATTATCAAAACAATCAGTACAAGTAACAGGCCTTGTAGAAAGAATTGCTCAGACTGGTGGTCCAACTATTTTTGTAATATCTGATGGAACTGGGACACTTGCTTTAAAGGGATTTGAAGGCCCTGGAGAAAGAGCACACCCTGAAATAGAGGAAGGAGATGTAATTAAATCAATAATTATTGTAGAAGAATTTAAAGGAGAATTAGAAGGAGATATTAAAAAAATATCAAAACTTAGTGATAAGGAACATGAAACTTATCTTCAAAAAATATTAGATACTCAAAGGGATAGGGCAAAAATAGAACCTGTTCCATTCTTAGTAAAAAGTCCTATTTTAGATAAATTAAAAGATTTATTTGAAAAAGCAGCTACTGAAATTAGATTAGCGATTTTTCAAAATAGGCCAATAATTGTGAGGCATCATAATGATACTGATGGTTATAGTGCGGGATTTGCACTTGAGAGGGCAATTTTACCTTTAATTAATAAGGAACATAGTTCTGAAAAAGCTGGATGGGAATTTTTCTTAAGAGCTCCTTGTGCAGCACCATTTTATGAAATTGATGATTCAATTAGGGATGCAGCACAATCATTAAGAAATGTTGCAAAATTTTCAAATAAAATGCCTTTAGTAATAATTGCAGATAATGGTTCAAGCCCAGAAGATTTATTAGGAATAAAACACGGGAAAGTTCATGGAATGGAATTTATTGTAGTTGACCACCATTATTCTGATGAAGATGTAATTAGTAAGGAAGTTTTAGTTCATATTAATCCATTTTTAGTTGGAGAAGATGGTGCGAGAATATCTGCAGGGATGCTTTGTACAGAACTTGCAAGATTTATTAATCCTACTGAAAATATTGACCAGATTCCAGCAATGGCAGGATTAGCAGATAGAATTGATATAATGAATCCTGAGATAGTGGAAGACTATATTAAGATTGCAAAAAAACAAGGATATTCAAAAGAATTATTACATGATATTTCTACTGTTATTGATTTTGTTTCAGCTAAAGTTAGATTTATGGAAGTAAGAGAATATATGGAGGCTGTATTTGGAGAACCTAGAGAAAAACAAAAAGAATTAGTAGGACTTCTTGCACCACATATTAAGAAATTAGGAGCAAAGGGTTTAGCAATTTCTAAGGCTAATGCAGAAACAGAAGAAATTGGAAAAACAACATTGCAAACAATTGATATTGATCATACTTTCCCTGGATTTGGTTTTTACCCTAAACCTGGAATGTGTGTAGGAATGATTCATGATAATTTACAAGAAGAAAAAGGAGTTACAAATTTAGTTTCTGTTGGAATAATGAATACTGCAATGACAATAAGAGCAACAGACGAAGCAAACTTTTCTGTTCATGAATTAATAAATACATTGAACAAAAAATTACCTAATGCATTTGTAGAAGGTGGCGGACATAAGAATGCAGGTTCAATTAATTTTATTCCTAGTAAACAAAAAGAAGTTTTTAGTGTTTTAAAGGATTTTATTAAAGGTAGATAAGATTATTTATTTTCTAAAATTCTTAATTAATTTTATTGCATCTGCTTCCCAATTATCAAATACATATGAATAACCTTGTTTTCTAAATGTTTTTTCTATTATTCTAAATAATTTTTGTTGAATTTTAATATCAGCATCTTTAAGAATTCTTAAAATTATTTTTATTAATTCATTTGATTTCATTGGAAAATTTTTTAAAGGATATTCTTTTAATTCCCATTCAAGATATTTATAATAAGGAGTTATTCTTCCATCTAATCCAAAAATTATATCAAGACAAATATGAATTGAACGAGAAGCCTCTAATCTTGCTCCAATAGGATTTCCATCCCTAAAACATTTTAAAGAACGATATAAATAATTAATATATCCATCTAAATGTCCTGAAACAAAATCTTTTATTTTTTCTTTTGGAATTTTCCCTTTTTCATTAATTAATTTTTGAATTTCTCCTGTTTTATCTATAATAGCCTTAACATGGGTAAAACTTGCCCTATCCCATTCAAATGAACTTCCAATCTCGGCATATTTTCTAAAGTCAGAAATTGAAAATATTGCAAAATAATAAAGAGGAGTTATTTTATTTTTATATTTAGCCTTATATTCAGAGGCAACTTTGTCCTTAACAATAACCTGAATATCATAATCAGAAAATTTTGTTTCTCTACTTTTCCCTCTAGAACCTCCTAGGAAAAATCCAATTACATTCGAGTCATTTTCTGCTTCTTCAATAAATTCATTAAAAATTTTATCTTGTTTCATTTTACCCTCGCATATAAAAATTCATCAAAATATTTTCTATATTTAAATCCATTTTTCTTTTGAATTCCTTCAAGTTTAAATCCTGCTTTTTCTAAAACTCTTGCAGAAGCTTTATTTTCAAACTTAACATTCCCATAAATTCTTCTTAATTTATATTTTTTAAAACCATATTTTACTATCTCCTTAATTGCCTCTGTTGTAATCCCCTTCCCACGATAATCTTTTCCAATAAAATATCCTATTTTTGCCTTTAATTGAGGAATTATTTCCCATAATCCAATCATACCTGTAGCTTCTCCATCTATATCAATAACAAAAATATCAGTATTTTCTTTTTTATTATCAAGAATTAATTTATTTAAATCCTTTTTTGCCTGATTTAAGGTTAAAGGATATTTTGGACCAAACATATTTTTAGCAATAGTTTTATCATTTTTATTCTTATGAAATGATTTTAAATCACTTTTTGTTGGTCTTCGTAATTTATATTTTATTTTCATTTTATTCATTTATTCATTAAACCTTTTATCATTTATATAATTAATTAAAAATTAAATTAATCCCCATTCTTTACTTACTATCTGAGTTGAAATTCTTTCTTTCATTGTATCAATCATATTAGCTCTTTGATAGCATTCCCTTCTTCTAAAGGAATTTTTTGCCCTATCTAATTCATGATTTAAGTCCATACTGATAAAAGTATCTAAACAATCCTTTAATTGATAAATTTCTTCTTTCTTAGAATAATCTTCTGATTTAAGAACTTCTTGCGATTTTTTATAACTTTTAATTAATTGTCTTAATTTAGCATTATCAGGATAAATCACTCTTTGAGATGGAGCCATAGAAAGATCATCTTCCCAATCATATTCATCATCTGCAGACAAAGCTACAACTGGAATTTCTTCTGGTTCCCTCATACTTTCATATATTTTTCTTGTTCTTTCTTCCATTTTATTTTCCTTTGTTTTACTGTATAGTAGTAATACCCAAAAAGAGATAATTAAAACCTTTTATACTATTTTTTGACAAAACCAAAAGATATATAAATAATATTAAGCTAAGTTAAATATGGAGAATGAAATACTTGATTTAGACCTAAAAGACAAAAAGATACTTTTTGAATTAGATAAGAACTCAAGAATAAGTATTACAGAACTTGCAAGAAAAGTTGGAGTAAGTAAACAAGTTTGTCAATATAGGTTAAGCAATTTAGAAAATAATAAAATTATTTTAAATTACCATACTGTTCCTGCAACATATAGATTTGGCAAGATTGCATATAAGGTATATTTGAAATTACATGATATTAATGAAAAAAAACATCAAGAAATTATTAATTTTCTACTAAAAAATAAAGATGTTTTTTGGATAGGGGAATGTCATGGAAAATGGGATTTAATTTTTGGGATTTGGGCTAAAGATATGGAAGAATTCTTTAATGCACATGATAAAATTCTTGATAAATTTAGTAAATTTATTCAAGAAAAAGAACTATCTGTTTCAAGAGAAAATATCCAATATAATAGAAAATGGTTATTTTCTAATCCAAACGAAGAGAGAAAAATGTTTAATTTTGGAGAAAAAGAAGAACCTATTAAGCTAAATGATATAGATTTAAAAATAATTGAGATACTTGTTAGTAATTCAAGAACTAGAATTATTGATATTGCAGAAAAATTAAATATTACTGCAGAGGTTGCAAGCTATAGAATTAAACAATTAGAAAAAAAATATTTAATCAAAGGTTACAAGTGTTTATTTAATACAAAAAAACTAGGTTATTCAACAAACAAAGCTTTTGTTTATTTTAAAAATATAACAGAACAAAGAAGAAAAGAGTTTTTAGATTATTGTAAAAATCATAAAAACATAATCAATATTGTAATAACTTTTGCACCATGGGATTTAGAAATTATGTTTGAAACTAAAAATTATGAAGAATATTTTAAAATAATGGAAGAAATAAAAAACAAATTCTCAGATATAATCAAATTTTATGAAAGTATTTTAATAAATAAGGAACCTAAACAGATTTTTGCTTGATACTATACCTACACTTCTCTTGAATTTTGTTTGCTCATTAAATTCTTGTCTCAAAAATCAAAGATTTTCTCAATCACCTAACAGCGGTTCAAAGGAGTTCCGTTTCACTCCACTCCAAATTTAAATCTGAGCCGCCACCCAAAAAGAAAATTCTCTAAATCTCCTAGGAAGATATATAAATAAAAAATAACTATCAATTTTATGTTTATCACTAATACTATTCTAAATCTACTTGTACTTATTTGGTCAGTAATTGGAGTAATAATATTCTTCACCCTATTAAAAATAAAAGCACCTTATGGAAGATTTTCAAAAAAGGGATGGGGAAAACTATTTGAATCAAGAATTGGATTTTTGCTCATGGAATTTATGGGTTCTGTTTTCTTTCTAGTATTATTTGTAATTTATTCAATAAAACTGAATAAGATTAACCTTATTTTAGTTATTATTTTTATTCTCTGGCAATTTGCATATGTTTACAGGGGTTTTATTTACCCTTTCTTTCGAAAAAAAGGTAAAAAAATCCCTTTATCAATCATTTTTATGGCAATGATATTTAATTCCATAAACTCTTTCTTAATTGTTACATCAATATTTCTATCAATTAATCAATACACCCAAGGTTGGTTATTTGATATTAGATTTATCTCAGGATTAAGCCTTTTCATAATCGGTTACTATGCTAATGTTAAATCAGATATTATCCTTAGAAAACTTAGAGAAAACAAAAAAGATGAAATCCCCAGAGGATTTTTGTTTAATTACGTTTCATCACCTCATTATTTTAGTGAGATAATCAAATGGATAGGATTTGCATTATTAATCTGGACTTGGGCAGGATTATCTTTTGTTATTTGGACATGTGCAAATTTAATACCCAGAGCAATTGCTCACCATAAATGGTATCATAAAAATTTAAAAAATTATCCCAAGAATAGAACTATATTAATTCCTAAAATATTTTAATTAATAACTAACTAACGAATTTTCTCCCACCTTCAGATTTAAACTCGCGAGGTCATTTCATTCCACTCGCGCCACGCCTTGCAGGCTCTCATCACAATATCCTTTGTTCTTCAGGTCTTTGAACAGCGGTTAAACTCAATTAAAATTGCTTTTTACTGCCCAAGATAAGAAAGGAATTCCTAAGAATTAGATTTCACGTTTTTATGTTCAAGCGAGCCATCATAATCTTTAAATTTGAATTTTATTGTTTTAATTTTTCTGTTCTTATAATTTTTTTTAAATACAGCAAAATCCAAATGAGGTGCAGAAGACCATCCAGTATTACCTGATAATCCAATTACTTGTCCTTGCTTCACTTTATCCCTAATCTTCACAAAAGATCCTTTATTTTTTAAGTGAGCATAAGAAGCATAAGTTCCATCACTATGTTTAATTTCAATTTCATTCATATGGTTTTTGTATGCTTCTTCTCCTTTTTCAGAGTCTTTTCCAGCATAATTTTTCTTACCTATATCTTTAATTTTTGTTATTTCCCCTCCACGTGAAGCAAGTAATTCTGTTCCTTCTGGTAATAAAAAATCTATAGAATAAGTCATATCTTCTTGGTCTTCTGGCCAATCACGATGGCTTATTCCATGAAATCCTTGTCCAATTTTTATTGGTCTCTTTTTGAATGGAATTATATAAGTCATTATGTTACAATAAAAATCTCTATGTTTATTAAATTATCGTGCACCTTAAAAACATTAATTTAAAGGATTTTATTAAGGGTCGGTAGAGTTTTATATTTGATTAACCCATTCCCAAAAAGGAGGATAAGTAAATAATATAAGTAAAAATATTAATAAAGCCATTAGAAAATAAGGCCAACTTTCCTGTATAAATCTTTTAATTTTCCCCATTTTAATAATCCCTCTTTATTAAATATAAAAATATAAGAATTATATCTATATAAATTATTCCTGTTAAAATTATTTGGAGAAAGCGCATTTCTATCATTATAAATAAGTAATAAATTATAGCAAATAATACTCCTATTGAAGTTATAAATGTTAAGAGCGCTGTTGAGATTGCAGAGAGTTTTAGATAATCCATAACATCACCAACAAATCAATATTTTAATAACTTACCAACCCCTCCCCCAATATTGATAAAACTTAAAAACCAATTATTCTAAACAATTTCATGAAATTCACTATTTACAATCCCAAAACAAGAACTAATGAAGATTACACTCCAAAACCCAATGATGTAGTAGAAATAAAAACAAGATGCCCCCTCTACCCATCCCCTATTTTAGGATATGTTCAATCAAACACAGACAATCAACTAACCCTCGCAGACCAAAGCTCAATACATCCTTCATCAAGAACCCCGAAAACTCAAACATTCAAACAAGAAGATATTTTTATGATAACAAAGTTTGAACAAGTTTTTAGGAGTTGAATATAGATTTTTAAATTATATCAAATAAATATAATAATCCTTATAAACAGAAAATTGCATTCAAAATTATGTATACATATTCTTATAGACATATTCAACAAGGAAATAGTATTGATGGTGAAAATTGTATAAATAAAACGATTCTTGAAGCAGAATTTTTATTTGGGAATGAGACTGCTCCTATGAATATTGAAATGGTTCATGCAAGATGTGGTAGATGTTCTTCAGATATCCTTCCTTGTAGTATGACTCAATATTTACATAATCCAGAAAACCTGAATCCTGTTACTAGTTTTAGTTCAAAGGTAAAAGAATATCATGGGAAAAAGACGCAAGTTCAAATAACGCCATTAAAATCTCAACTAGGATTTAAATTTGCACAAACTGGGGAAGGTCATTTTCCTCTTGAAAAAATGGTTGATTTAGAAGCATTAAATCGTTTTGTTTTAACTGGAGAATATACTCTTAAAGATTTGTAAAATTACAAGCTCAAAAATTACTTCTTTAATCAACATCACTCCTCAACTCCTAAAATAATTTAACAATTATTAATTTTCAGCAGTCAACCCACTTCTCCAAAATATACATTCAACCAACACCTTTAAAACTAGACCCTTATTCATCCCATCATGAAACACCCAACAAAACCAGAACTATTAGCACCTGCTGGAAACATCATTTCCCTTAGAGCAGCAATATCAGCTGGAGCTGATGCAGTTTATTTAGGATTACAATCATTCAACATGAGAGCAAGAGCTAAAAACTTTACAACAAAAGATTTACCTAAAATAAAAGAATTATGCAAACCAAGAAACATTAAGATATATCTAACATTAAACACAATAGCTTATGATGATGAATTAAAACAAATAGAAAAAATAATCAAAACATCTAAACCTTATGTTAATGCAATTATATGTTCTGATTTAGCAGTAATGCAACTTGCAAAAAAACATAAAATTCCTTTTCATGTTTCAACTCAATGTTCTGTTTCAAATTCAAAATCAGCAGAATTCTACAAAAAACTAGGAGCAGAAAGAATTGTTTTAGCTAGGGAATTAAATATTAAACAAATTAAAAAAATATCTAAAATAATTCCGACAGAAGTTTTCATTCATGGAGCAATGTGCATCTCTATATCCGGAAGATGCCTATTATCTCAATTTTGTTTTGGTAAATCAGCCAATAGAGGCGAATGTATTCAACCTTGTAGACGTCCTTATGTAAATGTTGAAGATGCTCAAGGAAATAAATTAAGAATTGAAAATAAATACATTCTTTCTCCTAAGGACCTTTGCACATTACCATTTATTGAAGAATTAAAAAAAGCAGGAATTACTTCATTTAAAATTGAAGGCAGAAACAAAGAACCTGAATATGTTGATACAGTCATAAATGTTTATAGAGAAGCAATAGATAATAAACTAACAAAAGAACAAATAAAAAATTCAATCCAAGAACTTAACAAAGTCTACAATAAAGGATTTTCATCTGGATTTTACTTCAAAGAACCAGGTAAAGAAAGTTTTTCCAAAAACGAACATAGTTCTGCTACTCAATCAAAACAATTTATAGGAAAAATATCTCATTATTATCCTAAAATAAATGTAGCCCTTTTAACATTAAATAATGGGCCCCTGAGAATAGGAGATGAAATTATTATTCTAGGAAAAACAACAGGAATAGTAAAATCAAAAATAAAAGATATGGAAATAGAACATAAACCAATAAAAATAGCAAGAAAGAAAGAAACAATTGCAATCAAACTACCTAAATGTAGAAAAAATGATATGTTGTATAAAGTCATTAAAAAGTAAAAACAATAGTTCATATACAACAATCCTTAAAAAGTATTTATTATAATAATTAACATGACGCAATTATATAGATTACGAATTGATGAATCTTGTTTAGAACAAGGAGTAAGATTTGTTGGATTTACAGAAAAAAAGATTATTGAAGATACTCAAATTACTCAAATAGGTGAAGAATTATCTAGTTTTTTTAATGAAAGAGATTCTAATTATGATCCTCAGAGTCATCTTGCACTTGATTTTGCAGGAGTTGATTTTCTTTCTAATGTAACATTAGGGAAATTGATAACAGCAGATAGAGCACATTTTGAATTATATAAAAATAGATTAGGAATGGTGAATATAAAACCAGCGATTTATGAAGTTTTTGTATTCACAAAATTAACTAGTTTATTCAATATAGCAGAAACTCGAGAGGCTTATCTTGCAGAATTTTGTGCTTAGTTTACTTTTGTTTATTCTTCTTTACTTTTGCTTACCTTTAATCTGTTCTTAACCATTCAACCCTCCTTTTCCACCCTCACAATTTTTTTAAACCTAATTATCCTTAGAAAAGCATGAATATTAAGCGTGTAAAGCAAGGTGCAAGAATTACTTATTATAATGGAGTTTACATGATTGCATTAGGATTTTTCTATATTTTCTTTATAAAATATAATATGGAGAAAAACTTTAGTGTTACTTCAGAATTATGGGGATTTTTTACAAGATTTAATCCAGAATTATCCTTCTTATTTTATTTATTTAATGTATTAATTGGACTTTTCTTAATCTCAACAGGAATAAATACAATGTATCTTTCTGATTTTATAATTAAAAGAAAAGAAAAAATGACTTGGGTAATTTTATTTCTTTCAGGATTAATAAGTTGGGTAGGATTATTAACAATATCAATTCTTTTCAAAAACCTAATTTTAATCTTATTTGCATTTGCAGGATGGCTAAGCTTTGTAATTGGAATGCTCCTTCCAATCCAATATTATTTACAAAAGAATTATAGAGAGTATTAACTAAAACCCTCAATACTCCCAATAAACAACCAACCCTCCTTCACCATCTCTCATAAAAAATCTATCCCCATCATTATTCCAAATTTTACTCTTAGATTCAAATCTCTTAACCTCTTCCACCCCCAAAACACCCTCCCCCAATTTAATAAAATGATTAGCATCATCTTTAACATACCACCCACTTAAATCACAATCAAATTCACAAATATTTCCAATAACAAAATATTCATCAACAGCATTTAATTCAACTAATTCTACGCACACTCCACAAACATCTTCGCTCCCACCCCACAAACCAACCCCTCCATTTTTAGCATCATTCTCAGCCCTCAAAAACTTATCCTCAAACATCAACCCTCCCAACATAAAACTTGTCCCCCATCCATCCTCCAAAATCTTAGCATTAATCAAATCATCTTCATAAAAAACATATCTCAACATTCTTCCATATCTATCAATATCCTCTAAATCACTCAACAATAAAACACTTCTATTCTCCAATCCCCTCAAAAACCAAGTAGCCTCATCATAATAATCCTTCCCTTTTTCAGGAGTATTCACGCCTAATAATCTAACCTCTCCAATATCACAAACAATAGTATCTCCATCAATTACCCTTAAAACAAAACATTTTTCTGCAGCACTTTTCATACCTCCAGAATTAATAACTAATGATTTATCATTAGCAAATTTTGAATCTTTTGAACTTAGTTCAAAAATACTTCCCAAAACCAAAACAATCAATATCAGAACAAAAACAAATGAAAATCCTATTTTCATAATCAATTCAACAAATCAAACTATATAAAATATCTTAAATAATCAAGAACTTGGAGGACTATCACAACTACCTGTTGAAGGCATTGCTTCCCCTATAACCTTTTTAAGAGCCTCAAGATCTATACCTGCCTCCTTAAAAGCAATAATAGATGCCCACTCAATAAAATCATCTTCCCCAATAGGTACTGTTTCAGTAGGACTACATTCCTTCTTACCTGATGGAGTTTTAACACATTTAGGAATAGTAAAAGCACTACCAAGATGACCCTCAAAAAGCTTAATTAATTCATCATAATTTAAAAGAATAGAACCAACCAAATGATCTTGATCTATTCCCCCAATATTAACATCACTAAAACTCTTAATACAATCAAAATGTGAAAGACATCCCTCATCACATTCAACACACCAACCATAACCATCACAAATTTTAGGTCCTAAACAACGCTTTGAAGGATCATTATCCTGGTCATTTTTTGGAATATCATTCTCGCCCGCATTCCTTAAAACACAGATAGCCTTAGGTCTTTCAGCAATAGGAGTATTCCAATAAATTTCATTAATTAATTCAGTATCCTTAACACATTTCTGACATTTTTGACAATCATCAACTTGAAGACCGCATCTATCTGAAGAAATGGTACAAGAAGCAAAAGCAAGATCTCCTGAAGGACCTGTATCCCCCTGAACTCCAGTATCACCTTCAGCACCATAAACCCCATCATCACCATAAACCTCATTACCATAAATATCATAAATAACATCATCAATAACTCCAGATACTTCAAAAACATTAGCAACCCATCTCAAAGGATTATAACTTCCCAAACCATCTTCCTTAATCTCTTTAATAGAAAACACATCCAAAATTAAAATTACTCCTAACACTACTATCACAAAAAATAAAACTACCTTCCATAATGCTATACCCCTCCTAATCTCATTAGATTCCCTTACCCTCTTTTTCATACTAAGAACAATCAACTTTTACTTATAAACTTTTACACATAATTTATAACTCCTAACCAGTTACAACAATAGTAAAGTTTATAAAGTGTAGATACTCATTAGTATTATGAAAAACCAAAAACTATTAGATAGAATAATGAGCTCTAAGTTAGGATGTCTAGCAACAATAGCTCTAGGCTCTGCTCCAATAATTATAAGTCCATTAATTTATCAGGATCATCCAATAGAAAGTGTTTTAGCAGGAATTACAACTTCTGCAGTTTTAACAACAGGATTATCAAAATATTCTGGAAAAGTTAATGCCAGAAGAATAAATCAAAATTATAATTAAAGATATTTCCTTTAACTAATTTCAATAATTTCGCCGCACAAAAGGATGAAGATCTTCTGAATGAAATAACCCACCGCAATAAGATCGACTAGGCTGAGTTCTTCGTACATGCTCTGCCCATTCTTCTTTATCTCTCTTTATTCTTAACATCTCTGCCTCAGCATCTTCAATTCTAACGATTTCATCTAATTCTTCATCTGTAGGTCCTAATAAATTCCTCAATTCCTCACCCGTAATTAACGGAAAATTAAAACACTCACCATTAGAAAGACGACACGAAGACGGAGTAATATCTCTAGGCACTATATCGGGATTATAATCATCAATCAAACCAATAATTGTCTCTGCACAAGATTCAATATCAACAGGACATTCAATATTACAAGCCCCATAACCATCACAAAAATTTGGACTCTCGCAACCCATCACGTCATTACTTCCAAAATCAATATCTTCCACACCATAGGCAACAAGTTCACCACAACAATTACCCTGATTACAAGAATATTCTATACATAAAGAATCAAACATATCACAATCTTCATTCTCAATACATCTTATTTCTCCACAAACACCTTCAGAACACTGCCCGAATTCAATAGATTCTTGCCCATAAATAAGTTGATTATAAATATCTCTCCCATATGGATAAGGTTCTCCATACGCTCCCCTTTCATCATAACCATAACCACAAAAAAAACCATTTTGCTCACTATCTGCTTCACATTTTCTAGGAACAATTCTTGCAGTAAAAACTAAAGTTCTAGAAACACTAACCCTATCATCAGAACCACTACTAAGCACAGAAACATAACTAACAACCACTATTACTTCAAATCTCTCAAGTCTTTCACTAACACTACCTGAAACAACAACAGGCCCTCCATTAGGCATAGTTATCTCAACATCGGTAGCACCAATAGGAAGATTAAGAAATCTTTCAGAAATTACAGGACTAAATGAAAAATCACAACCCAACCCTACATTAAACATATAGAGTATCCTACCCGCACGATTAGGCCCTGGTTGCCAAATTACCGGTCTAAGATCATAATCATCAGGACAACCACATTTTTCACATTGATAACAATCTTCATTACTCTCACAACTGCCAGTCCTATCAACATAAATTTGCCCAATTAAAAAATCCACCCAATTAAAAATATTTAAACTACTAGCAAGATTAGCTAAAACCCCCTTATCTTCAGAAACCTCATCAACAGAAAAATTAATCAAACCCATTAATAATATCAACAAAACAACAACTACAATAATCAAACTAACAACCTTCTTTTTCATAAAAAACAAAATCAAAAGAACTATATAAAGATTATTAACCACAACCAAACAACAATCTTTAAATTCTCAAAGATTTTTACCTAGCTATGAACACTTTCCAAAAAAGAGCAATAATCCTCATAATAACCTGCATATTCATATTCTTAATAATCTATCTTCCACATTACATAAACCCATTTCCAATACATATAGATGAATGGCATCATTTAGACCAAGCATTAAAATTAAAAAATGGAGAATATCATCTTGGAGACAATTCAGTTGAACTAGGATTTCATATATTTCTCTATATTGTCTCATTCGTTATGAATCTTACTCTTAATTATCAATTTCTTCCAGCAATCTGGGCAGTATTTACAGCATTAATTCTTTTTTTCATAACCTACAAAAAAACAAATAGTTTTCAAACAGGAATTTTTGCAATGATTTTCTTTGCATCAATAAAAACAAATGTAAATATTCTAGGACTCTGGTTTTTTACACCTCTAACTTTTGCAATACCATTTATTTTCCTCTTCATTTATTTCTACACAGAAGGAATTCAAAAACAAAATAAAAAATCAATCATGATTAGCCTAGCAATAATTTTATTGTTAATTCCCACACATTCAATATCATTCTTATTTGCACTACCTTTCTTAACATTTTACACATTAATAAATTATAAATACCTAATAAAAGAATACAAATTCTTTTCAATATTCCTCCTAATCCCCATAGCAGGAATTTTCTTCTACTCTCAAATATTTAATCTAACTCTTCTACAATCCTTTCAAACTTTAATCAACCAACTACAATTTAAATACGGTTGGGGAATTTTAGAATTAAATAATTCCCCCTTTGAAATTTATAGTCTAATCGGATACATCCTAGCAATAATAAGTCTTTTTGTTTTAATCAAACCTAAAAATCTAAAAAAATCACTACCATATATTCTTTGGCCAATATTTCTTATAATACAAATAGCAATCTACAGAGTAACAGATATTTCCTACCTCTCACCATACCAAAGAAATTTATATTATTTTGCAATTTCATTACCTTTTTTATCAGCAATAGGATTACAATATATAATAACTAAAACTCAGAGCATAACAGATAGTAAAAAACTAAAAAAAATATTCATGATATTGATAATAATTATAACACTTATTTTCACAATCTACAGTTATATAGACATACCAAAAAACACAAAACTCTATACCCCCATTGACAAATCAGATTATTTTGCAATAAAAAATCTTTCTGACCTCCAAAAATCTAAAATACTTGCAACACCTGCAGTTTCAATAGCCATTTATCCAATAACTGAAAAACATGAAATTGTTGCAGGAGTTTTTTTCAACTCACATTACAAACAAGAAACTAAAAACTTTTTCAAAACAGATACAAATTGTTCAGAAAAACAAAAAATAATTGATAAACATAATGTAGATTACATAATTTATTCCAACCCTATCAATTGTTCATATGAATTAATATATAATAAAACCTATGAAAGTTCAACTAATTATATATATAAAATTTAAGTATTAGTACCTTACCTATATATTAAATACGCATTATTCTTAAAAACTAACATTCATAAACAAAAAGATGGACTATCATTTTGAACTTAACCAAGCAATTAAATCACAAAAGTTAGCTAAAGAACCAGAGATTTCTATAATCCTTCCTTGCAGAAATGAAGAAAAAGCACTCCCACTTTGTTTAAAAAAAATAAATCAAATCATTAAGGAAAATAATTTAAATGCAGAAATAATTGTTTCAGATTCTTCCTGGGATAATAGTCCAAACATTGCAAAATCTTTTGAAAATACTCGATTAATAAAACATGATAAAAAAGGATATGGTATTGCCTATATTGAAGGATTTAATGCTGCAAAAGGAAAGTATATTTTTATGGCAGATGCAGATTGCACTTATGATTTTAATGAAATTCCTAAATTTATATCTTATTTAAAACAAGGGTATGATTTTGTAATGGGAGACAGATTTGCATATCCTTTTGAAAAAGGTGTAATGTCATTTTCTCATAGATATATTGGTAATCCCATATTGTCTACTATGCTTAGAATCTTATTTGGAACTACTGTTAAAGATTCTCATTGCGGGATGAGAGCCATAACTAAATCCGCATATAATCAACTTAAACTAAAAACCCCTGGGATGGAATATGCTTCTGAAATGGTTATAAAAGCTGTAAAAAACAAATTAAAAATAAAAGAACTTCCAATTCACTATCATAAAAGAGAAGGAGATTCAAAACTTGAAACAATGAAAGATGGATGGAGGCATTTAAGATTCATGCTATTATATTCCCCTTTATTTTTATTTTTTATTCCAGGAATAATCGCATTTATTCTTGGAATCTCTCTAGGTTCATGGATGTATTTTGGAACAGCAAAAATATTTGGATTAACACTAATACATCATCCAATGTTTATTGCATCTCTATTAACAATAATGGGATATCAATTAATATTTTTCGGGATATTTATTAAAACCTATGCAATAATACATTTAGAGGAAAGATCAAGAGTCTTAAAAACTCTACAAAGGAAAATCAACTTAGAATCAGGATTAATATTCGGTTCATTTTTAATTTTATCGGGGATTATAATCTATTTATTAATCTTAATCAAATGGATAAATGCAGATTTTGGAACTTTAAATCAATTTAATAACGCAATAATTGCATTAACATTATTATCCTTAGGGATTCAGACAATATTTTCATCATTTATGCTCAGTATTATAGGAATTGAAGAAAAATGAAAATAGCAATAACTACCGATGCGATTTATCCTTTCACAATGGGAGGCTCAGAAATAAGAAATCATGAAATAGCAAAAAGATTAATAAAAAAAGGTCATGAGGTTCATATCTATGGAGCAAAATTCTGGAAAGGAAAAAATAAAATAAGAATCGAGGGGATTAATATTCATGGAGCTCACAAATATAAATCACTTTATAATAAATCAGGAAAAAGATCTAAATTTCAAACCTTAATCTTAGCAATCAAATTATTTAATGAAATTAATAAAGAAAAATTTGATATAATCGACAATGCTGCGTTTACATTTTTTAATAATTTTACATTTAAACTCTCTTCAATAATCACAAAAACCCCCCTAGTTCTTACCTGGCATCAATATTTTGGAGACTATTTACTAAATTATTTTGGGAGAATAATCGGGAACATAACATTAATCCTTGAATATTCATCTACAAAACTTACAAAATATAATTTAGCGGTTTCAAATAAGATAAAAAATGACTTAATTAAAAAAGGAGTCCCAGAAAAAAATATTAGAGTATTTTATAATGGGGCAGATATCAATAAAATTAACACCTTAAAAATCAAAAAAAAAGAGTTTGATTTGATATATGTTGGAAGATTTAATTATCAAAAAAATTTAAAATTGCTTATTAAATCATTAAATATATTAAAAGATGAATTTCCCAATATTAGAGTATGTTTAATTGGAGATGGTGAAGAAAAAGAAAAAATATTAAACCTAATAAAAAAATATAATTTAGAAAAAAATATAAAACTAACTGGAAATATTTTAGATAAAGATAAGGTTTTTACCTACTTAAAATCTTCAAAAATATTTGTCCTTCCATCACTTTTAGAAGGATTTCCATTAACAATTATTGAAGCAAATGCTAGCGGATTACCTGTAATCACAACTAAAACCGAACACAATAATACTAATGAGTATATTAAAAACAATGTAAATGGATTATTAACCACATTAGAGCCCGAAGATTTCGCAAATAAAATAAAATATCTCCTAAAAAATAAAGATAAATTAAATCAAATGTCAAAAAATTCAATTAATAAATCCAAAGATTTTGATTGGAATATAATAGCCAATCAACAAATAAATTATTATAATGAAGTGATTAATAACTTTAAAAAGAATAATAATAAAAAATGATATTGAATATAATCTTAGATTTTTTAGGAATTTTATTATTTATCCTACCTGGGTTGTTATTATGCTTTTTTTTATTTCCTAAAATAAACATTATTCAAAGAATTGCATTCACAATTATTTTTTCTCTATCAATGATAAAAATTTTAAAAGTTCTATTATATTTTTTAAATATAAATTATTTTATTTCAACATTATTATCCTATAGTGCATTAATATTCCTCCTAATATTTTTATTAATTAGATCTAAAAATAAAAAATTTAAAACGAATTTTTCAAAAGATATTTTTTATATCCTCATTATGAGTATCCTTGGAGGCCTATGGAAATTATATTATCTAAAAAGTATTCAAAATCCCGGAAGTGGATATGAATATGCAGGTAAATTTGCTAGAGATGAAATCCCTAATATTGGGTATTATAAAGGGATGGCCATCACCCATGCAAATTATATGTTTGAGATGCCTAATAAATTATTAAACTTTATTACTCTCAGTAATCCTCAAATACAACTATTTTTAAACACATTTTTAATCCTAATATTTGTCTATCTAATTGCAATTCAATTTAGAAATAAAAAAATAGCCTATTTAAGTGTAGCTTTAATGTCTTTAGGACCCATAGAACTATTCTATTTAACAACCAATTTAAACCATGGGATGGCTTATGTAGGATTATTCATTTTGTTTTTATTTTTTAAATCTAAAGAAAAAAATATTTTTTGGTTAGCATTATTATTTAGCGCATATCTAATGACTACCTATTACACTTCAACTATAATTCAAATATTAGCTAGTGGAGGATTTATAATTGCAATAATATTAAAAGAATTTTTAGATAATAAAAATCTTAATCAAACATTAATAAATATAATAAAAAATAAAAAAATAAAAGGGTTTCTTATAATTATTTTAATTTTATCTTCCTATTTATTTTTATACACTAGTATGGGTAAAACTACTATTAATGTGTCTACAGACGCTTCAATTTTAAAATCAAGTATAAACCTAAAAATTATTAATATAACTGAAAATACTACACAAAAAAATTATGAATTTAATCTTTATCCCGGATTAAACCCCTATAAAGATCCAAAATTTTTAGGATTGTCCGCAATTAGATGGCAATCAGTATTCTTCATTTTATGTGGAGTCTCATTTATCGGTTATTTGATAATAAAAAAAGATTTTTCTAAAGAAAATTTATTCTTATTATATTGCATTATTCCTATATCCCTGATCTCATTTGGATTTCTTTATGCAGGATATCCTTCAAGAATTTTTAATTATTTTGCATTTTTTGGGATATTAGTCCTAAAAATTCCAAAAAAATTCTTCAAAAAGTTTTTTGTGATATCATTAATATTTATTATAATCACTACAATGTTTATAGCTCACGATAAAAAAATATTTTTTGAAAATTCAGAGGGGGAAATTGAAACTGCAAAATGGATTAAAAATAACCTAAATGGAAAGATTTTTTCAGATCAAAAATTTATAAATCTCATAATTCAAGAAGATTATTATAATGTTACAGGAGATAGTGATAAATCAATAATAATAAAAAAACTTTTTTATATAAATAATAAAACTAGTTTTCAAAACACAATCTCATGGTTAAATAACTCAAATGTTAAATATATCGCAATAACCAAAAGAATGGAAAAGAAATATATCTTAATGGTGGATTTTCCACAAAAACCCCTGACAAATATCCAATTTTATGAAAAAAATCTTAATAAAATCTATGATAATGGAGATGTAAGAATTTATACAACTAATCTTGCAATTAAAAAATGAAAATACTTTTTATTCAAGATAGATATATCAAGGGAGGGGGAACTGAAAAATTTATTGAAATTAGAAGAAGAAAACTAGAAGAAAAAGGACATCAAACATTTTTATTTACAATCTCTCCAGACAAATTAAATTTTAAAAACTCAATAATAATAAATATAAATGAAATAAATCCTTTAAACTATTATTTTAAACTACCTGAAGTGTATTTAAAATTAAGAAAATATATTAAAAAAATAAACCCTGATGAAGTTCATATACAAAATCATTTTATTTACCTTACTCCATTTTTATCATTAACAAAAAATTATAAAAGAAAAATTTACATTCATCATCTTAAATTAATTTGTCCAAGTGCTTGGGGGATTTACAGAGATACAAAAAAGATTTGTGATTGTAATTCCGGAATAAAATGCCTAAAACACAAATGTGTCTCCAAAAAGGGTTTTTTAGACTTCATAATAAAAAAATTATTCATCACAAAATACAAAAAAACTGAAGAATTCATTGCAAATTCTAAATCCTGCAGAGATTTATTCAAAAAACAAAATTTTAAAAATATTAAATATAAAAAACTTCCATTTGAACCAGAATATAGGGATAAAAAAATAAAAAGACAAAAAAATCTTTTTATTTATTATGGTGGATTTCATTCCCATAAAGGAATTTATTTACTAATCAATGCCTTTAAAATAGCAATTAAAGAAAATCCAAATATAAAATTAGAAATTTTAGGAGAAGGACGTGAAAAAGATAATGTTAAAAAATTAATCAAAAAATATAGATTAAAAAATAATATTTCTTTAATCGGAAATATTAATAGAAAAGAATTGTATAAATATTACAAAAAAGCAACTGCAACAATTATTCCCAGCATTTGGTTTGAAACCTGGGGTTATGTTGTAACTGAATCTCTTTTCTTTAATACTCCTGTAATCGGAAGTGATATGGGGGGAATAAAAGAGCAATTAGAAAATAATAAATTAGGAGTATTATTTAAACGAAATGATTCAGAAGATTTAGCTAAAAAAATATTAAAATTATCAGACAAAACAACCTATAAATCTCAACACTTCCAATAAAAATAAAAAACCAATTTACTAAAAAAACTATGCTAAAAACTTCAATAAAAAAACAAAAAAAGATGAAAATAGCGATATGCTTTTTTGGACAAATAAGAAGTTTAGAAGAAAATATAAAAAGTTTAGAAAAAAATATTTTTAAAAAACTTCCAAATACCCCTGATATTTTTTGTTACTTCAAAAAAGAAAAACCTAATTGGAAAACAATAGAAAAATTAAAAAAATTAGGAAATCACGTTCAAATAAAACTTGAAGAAGACATCATACATGAAACTAAAAATTTAGATAAAAATATGTGTGAAACACAAAAAAAAAGTGGAATAAATTCTATCTTAAATCAATGGTATTCAATTAAAATGTGTAATAAATTAAAAAAAGAATATGAGATAAAGAAAAAATTCAAATATGACTGGGTGATTCTAATCAGGCCGGATCTACATTATGTAAAAGGCATAGAAAAATTAAATAAATTAAATAACAATTTTATTTTTTTCCCAAAACATGATAATTATGATGGATTAAATGATAGGTTCTGTTTTTCAAGTTCTTCAAACATAGATAAAAGAATGAATATTTTTGAATATTTTAAAGAATTTAACAAAAATTATAACCCGAATAGAAAAAAATTAAAGAAAAATAAAGGGAAATGGATTGCTGAAACAGTTTTATATTATTTAATAATTGAAAACAACCTAAAAGTAAAAAGAACAAAAGTTATTGCACTTATAAATAGGGGGAACAAAAAATTAGTTCAATCAAAAAAATACATTTTAATCATTGATAAAATTATGGATAGAACCAGCAACTATTTAAGAAAAAATAATTCAAGATTATTTATCCTTTTTAAAAAAATAGAAAAGGGAGGGATATCTCATTTAATAAATAAAAAAAGAGTATATTAAAGGATCTTCAAAAAAATTTATATAAAGATTATTTTAATTATCCTATGAAAATTAATCTTTACTAAACTATATAATCTATCAAAGATATCTTTTTATATTAATTAAATAAATTTTATTATGGCAAAAGTAATGATTTCAGGGTATTTTGATGGAATGCATTCAGGACATATCCGTTTTTTTCAAGAAGCATCTCATTTTGGAGATTTAATTGTCAGTATTGGATGTGACAAAAGATTAAGAAAAATAAAGGAAAAAGAACCCTTATGTAATGAATTAGAAAGACTTTACATGGTTCAAGCATGTAAATATGTAGACCATGCTTTTATAATAGAAGAAACAGAGGCAGAAGGAGGGACAGTATGGGAGATTTACCTAAAAAAACATAAACCCGATTATTTTATTGCTAATAATGATATTCCTAGAGACTGGCAAGAAAAACAAAGAGAAATCTGTGAAAAACACGGAGTTAAATATCTTGTTCTAAAAAGAAATCCACCATTAGGAATTTCAGAAAGAAGCAGTTCTCAACTTAGAAATTTAAAAGAAAATGAAAACAACAAACAATTTACCCTATAGAATAGTATTATCTACCTGGATGGACCAAATGCAATTATCTAGAGAGCATCCTGGTGCTTGCATTGGTTTTAGTATTGAACCTACTCAAAAATTTAATGAAAGATGTGGTATGGGAACCTCTACTCGTGCCAGTATTAAAAAAATATGGGGAAACCTACCTAAAGATAGAGATCCTGTAGAATTATCAAAATTAGTTTTTTGCGTAGATAATCCTCCAACATTACCTGTTGAACCCAACAATAATTTTCCTTGGGGAAGTTATGCAGCCAGATGGATTACAGGTTCTATTGATCCAATTACATTAATCATTCCAGGAGTATCTTATTGCAATTATGATGGAAAACCTTGGCCAAATAAATTAGAAACAATTAATGATGATGATACCCTTAATTGGCTTGAAGAAATTGTTACCTTAGCCCCTACAAGAGAAAGACCTGAGGGAGAAGCTTTTCAATTAGATATAAAGCCCAATTTAATTAAAGAATTATCTCATAATTCAGATCAAGCATGGGAGGCCATAAAAGAAAGAGATACCTATAGATTAGCAGAGGCCGTTAATGGATGCAGAAAAGCAATAAATAATTTTAGTGATACTTATATGGCAAATGGAGTAAAAGAAAAAGTAAATGAATTATTAGGTGAAGGAGTTTTAGCAGCATTTCCGCAAGGAGCAGGTTGTGGGGGCTATATCGCTTGCATATCTGAAAATCCAAATGATAGAATTAAAATTAAAGTTAGAAAAAAATAATCTAAGTATCTGAAAAAATTTAATGAAAAAATTTCTATACCTTATAATGACTGAAGGAAAAGTAAATAAAAAATTATCCTTATTAAACAATAAATATCGGGATACTCTAATTCTAACTTGGAAAAAACCAATACAAAAAGGAATATTTTTTCCATTTAGTACATGGACCACTGGAAGAAATAGACTTTATCAAGAAATTATAAATAGAAAGCTCGATAAAAAATATTTATATTTTATATTTATGGATGGAGATTTTATTCTAAAATCAAAATCTCAAGAAGAACCATTTAAAATATTTGAAAGATATTTAGAAAAATATCTTCCTGCAATTGGATTTCCATATTTTTTGCACCATAAAAAAAGCTCCGATGAGATTTCAGCCTACTATGAATTTGATGGAGGATTTTTTGCAATCCATAAAGAAGCATTACATACCCAATTCCCTTATTATGATAACGAAGATAAGTTAAACTGGTGTTATAGTCAAGCTTATTTTTTTTATCTTACCTCAATATTATATCAAGGATTTGTATTGCAATTTAATCTTTTAGAATCTATAAATAAAAATTCAAGTTATTATGAAAAAATAAACTGGGGTTATGTTAATAACAATTTTATAAAATCAATCAAAAATAAAGATTTTTTAAAATTTTTTAAACAAGAGTCTCCCCCTAATCTAAGCTCTCTCAAAGAAAACACTAAAGAATTATATAACTATCATTTTGATAATAATTTTTTATCTAAAATTTTTAATTATAAACATCCCTTATGGAAAAGAAGATTAAAAATTAAAAGAGACATTAAAAACAAAAAATTTATATCTAAATGTAAATTAAGTTATATGGGTGAACTTTCAAAAAAGACATTAGGAATAAAAATAACAAATTTATTATTTATTATTTTTATTAACCTACAAATCTTTTGGAGAAATCTCAAATTAAAAATTTTTATTAATTATTTTAATAATGCAATTGGGAGAATAGGTATTATTCTAAAAAAATACTCCCCCCAATTATACTATTTTTTAAAAAAACCTTTAGATAGATTGGAAAAATTAAATAATAATCTATTTATTCTTAGATTTATATAAAAACTTAATATTCCCGGGATGATTTATTGCATCCCATGCAAAAACTTCCCCATCAAAATGTCTCTGCCACCTATTCAAATCCTCTTCAAACATCTTTTTTACAAGTTCCTTAAAAGTAGTTTTAGGTTTCCAACCAAATTTATTATTTGCTTTTGAATAATCTCCCTTAAGATATCTAACATCATAAGGCCTCTTAAACTGCTCATTAGTTTTTACATACTCTCTCCAATCTAATCCAGCTAATCTAAATGCCTCTTCAACAAATTCCCTTACAGAATGAGTTTCATTTGTAGCAATAACAAAATCATCTGGTTTATCTTGCTGAAGAATCATCCACATAGATTCTACATAATCAGGAGCATAACCCCAATCTCTTTTTGCATCTAAATTACCCAAATGCAATTCATTAGAAAGTCCCAATTTTATCTTTGCAACTTCATTTGTAATCTTTCTTGTAACAAACTCTAAACCCCTTAATTCTGATTCATGATTAAATAAAATCCCATTACTAACAAACATATCATAGGACTCCCTATAAATTCTTGCAAGATCCATTGCTAAAAGTTTACCTGCGGCATAAGGGGAATTAGGTTTAAAAGAAGTTTTTTCATCTTGAATACCTTCTGAAGAAACTGAATCTCCAAAAAGCTCACTAGTAGAAGCTTGATATATTCTTATGGATTTATTAAAATTTCTAACCACCTCTAAAATTCTTAAAAATCCCAACCCATTTACATCAATAGTATTTAATGGTTGATCAAAAGAAGAACCAACAAAACTTTGTGCGGCAAGATTATATATCTCCTCAGGATTTGATTTTTGAATAGCCTCAGATAATGAAGCCATATCAGTTAAATCTGCAGATATAAGTATAACCTTATCTAAAATATCTAAAGATTGTAATCTCCAATAATTAGGAGTAGAAATTCTACGAACAATCCCATAAACCTCATAACCTTTTTCTAACAAAAATTTAGCCAAATACGCTCCATCTTGCCCAGTAATTCCAGTTATTAATACTCTTTTTTTATTTAAATCCATAAAACCTTATTGAAAATTTGTTTTATATAATTTGTGTAATAGAGATATATATCTTTAAAAAAGAATAATTTCTATAAAAAATTATTAATTACCTCTAATATTCTTTTTTCTTTCACTAATTAACTTTCTTATAGAATTAATAAATTTTTCATAAATTTTTGATTTACTTCTAAATTTCTTAGAGAATCTATATAATTTTTTCAAAAGTTCATCCTTTATCCAAATTGGAACATGTAATGGATAGAAATAAAAATAATACCATGAATTATATTCCTTTGAATTAGTTATGTTTAAGAGTTTAATTTTTGGATTAAAAACAGCAGAAAAGTTAGAGACATTAGACCACTGATTAATCAAACATTTACATTTTGATAAAATTAAAGATAAAATTAAAGATTCTTCTGCAAGTTGTAATTTCGAACCATCATATTTTTCAATATGCTCTAATCCTTCAGAACAATTAGATTTGAAAAAGGGGTCAATAATTACATTTATTTTCTTCTTAAATCCCAAAAGATTCTTTCTTAAATATCTTCTTGAACATTTTCTAATTAATTCCAAATCATCAGAACAAATAAATAAGGTATCATAATCTCCCATCCTAAGCTCATTATCAATAAATTTATAAAACATTTCTAAAGGTGGGGTAGGTTTATGAGTTTTTAAATAAGGATCAAAAATCCTCCGCATATGGAGCCCCCTTATATGAACTGCAAGAGTTTTTTCAGAGAGAAACTTATTATAAAAATTATCTGTTTTTAAAATGATATGAGGTTTAATTTTAACATATTTTTTAACTAACTTTGCAAATCTTTCACGATCATTAAAATTATTTACATAGTTATATGGGTGACTAATCACAGATTTATGAAATTGATTCCAAGAGTTTTTAATAAATCTATCTATATTACAATCATCCATTACAATTTTATATCCTTTCACAGATTTAACCTTAAATGGTTGTTCAAAGAAATAATCAAACAAATTCATTTTTTTATCCAAATAATTATCTGCATCACTCCAATCAACATATAACTTAATACCTTTTTTATCAGAATAATATGCCGCAATTATCATAGTATACAAATAAGAAAATAATCCCCTTTCAGACATAGTCCTATTTATCCTAATATATTTTTCTGAGTCGCCATTAATAAAATTCTTAGCATTATTTATCATTTTTATATACCTAATAAAAAATTTAAGTTATTATAAATCTAATCAAGTTCCAATATATATTTTTATTTTTCTTTAAAAATATCAAAGATTATTTATTTTCTAAATACCAACGAATAGTTTTATTCAAACCCTCTTCAAGACTAGTTTCAGCTTTAAAATCAAATTCCCTTTCAGCCATTGAAACATCAAGACATCTTCTTGGTTGTCCATCTGGTTTTGAAACATCCCAAACCAAATTACCCTTAAATTCTACAATTTCCTTAATTTGATTTGCCAATTCTTTAATTGTTGTTTCTTTTCCAGAACCAAGATTCACAGGTCCATTACCATCATATCTTTCAGTTGCTAAAACAATTGCCTTAGCACAATCATCAATATATAAAAATTCTCTTGAAGCAGTTCCACTTCCCCAAACTGCTTCTTCATCATTATCTTCATTTTTAGCATCAATAATTTTTTTAATTAATGCAGCAACAACATGACTACTTTGAGGATCAAAATTATCCCCTGGACCATATAAATTTACAGGGATTAAAAATATAGAATTAAATCCATATTGTTTCCGATAAGCTTGAGATTGAACAAGAAGCATTTTTTTTGCAAAGCCATAGGGGGCAGTTACTTCTGCAGGATAACCATTCCAAAAATCTTCCTCCTTAAAAGGAATTAAAGCATTTTTAGGATAAGCACAGACAGTGCCTAAAACAACAAATTTTTCAATATTATGTAATCTTGCTTGTTCCATAAGTTGTATTCCCATTAAAGCATTATTATAAAACAAACTACCAGGATTATCCAAATTATATCCTATACCTCCAACAGTTGCCGCAAGATGAATTACAATATTTGCAGGGAAATCAATAAACATTTTTTTGATCTCTTCTTCTTTTTCCAAATCATAATCTTTATGTTCTGGAACAAAAATATTTTCACTAGAAACTCCTCGTTTCAAAAGAAATTTAACTACACGTTTTCCCAAAAAACCATTTCCCCCAGTTACAATTATCTTTTTTGTTTTTAAATCAATCATTTTATTCTCATTCCACATACTCCTCCAAAATATCACTAACACCGCCCACCCTATAAACCCTCCCATCCTTCATCCAAATAACCCTATCACAATACTTTTCAATCATCCATAATTCATGACTAACCAAAATAACACTCACCCCTCCCTTAACCAATTCCTGAATCTTCTTAGCACTCTTTTTTCTAAAATCTTCATCACCTACTGCAAATACTTCATCCAATAATAAAATTTTAGGATTTGAATGAACTGCAATAGAAAATGCAAGCCTCTGCAACATCCCATTTGAGAATTGATAAAGCTTAGTATTAACAAATTCCTCTAAACCTGCAAATTTAACAATTGAATTAAACCTCTCACCAATAATTTTTCCACTCATACCAAATAAACTCCCCACAAGATAAATATTATCTTTCATAGTTAATCTCTCTTGCATCCCAATATTTAAATTAATCAAAGATACTATTTTCCCCTTAGTAAACACTCTCCCACAATCAGGCTTATAAATTCTTGAAATAATTCTTAAAAGAGTGCTCTTACCCATACCATTATCTCCAATTATCCCTACTATTTCCCCTTTCCTAACCCTAAAAGAAATATCTTTTAATGGCCAAAAAGTTTTCCTAGATTCCTTACCTGAAAACAAACCTAAAATTCTAGCCAAGATACCCCTGTACTTAACAAACCCTATCTTAAACTTCTTCCCTATATTTTTTATAATTATTCTATCTTCCATTATAATCTCTCTGCAAATTTATATTTTAATTTTCCAAATATTATCAATCCAAGAATTAAAACAATTAATGAACCAAAAACAATTATCTCCAAAATCCATAACTCAGGCAACCGATTATAAATAATAATTTCCCTACCTGCAGTGACAAAATAAAACAAAGGATTAAATAAATTAAGATAAAAAGTTTTAGTCATTCCCTCAATATTATAAAAAATAGGAGTTACAAAAAACAAAATACGAGTAAAAAAATTCCAAATATGCTCCAAATCTATAAAATAAACATAAAATCCAGCTAATATTAAAGAAATACCATAAATAAAAATACAAAAGAAGAACAATAAAGGAAGATAATAAACAAAACTAATTAATGAAACTCCAAAAAATAATGAAAATATGATTAACACAATTATTTCAAAAAAATGAGAAAATACACTCACTACAATTCCTGAAAAAACCAAAGATTCCAATGGAAACTTAACAGATTTTATTAAATGTCTTGCTCGGTCCATATTTGATATAGCAAAAGTCGTAGTGAACTGAAAAAAATTATATAAAACAATTCCAATAATCAAATAAAAAGGATAATTTGATATCTCACTACCAAATCTTGTAGAAAACACCACCAACAAAACAATAAACAATAAAATAGGATTCAACAAATACCATAAAACCCCTAAATAACTTCCCTCATTCCTCATTTTAAACTCTGCTTTTGCTAAAGCAAAACTCAAACTTACAAATCTCTGAAATCCTCTCATTCCTCTACTCATATTTATTCATATAACAATGCATTTTTAAACACATCTTCACCCAATCACAACCTTTTTAAATGCAAATATTTACTTAATCTCATAACAAAAGATTCAAACAACAAAATGTCAAAAGTAAGAATAAAATTAAAAAGTATGAGCATAGAAAAGCTAAATGAGCTATGCAATCAAATTAGAGAAATCGCTCAAAAATCAGGCATTAATATTTCTGGCCCAATTCCATTACCAACTAAAAAGCTTAAAATTACAACAAGAAAATCACCTTGTGGAGACGGAACAGCTACTTTTGACAATTTTGAGATGAGAATTCACTCAAGAGTTATTGACTTACCCTCAGATGATAGGGTCCTTCATGCTATAATGAGATTATACATTCCTAGAGATGTTACTATTAAGATTGAGATGAAAGAATAATTCTTAATTACTTCTATAATCTACAATACTGATCAAATAATAATTACCAATATTTCTCACTCTTACTAATCCTCACATAATTATTATTAAAAAATTAACCATTATCAGAATTAAATAAAAATTTAGGTTAAATTTATTTTCCTAAATTTTAGTCGCTCTCTATCTCCCCATATATATTTCCAGACTTATTCAAATTCTTAATCATTTCCTTACCTTCAACACATTCTTTTTTACTTAAAACCAAAACTTTTCTAGCATTAACAAAAGCCTCACATAGTTTCAAATTCAAAGGGCATTTAGATTCACAAGCCTTACACAAACTACATTCATAAATTAATTTCTCAAAATAATTACTATCTAACAAAATTGCCTTCCCTCTTGGAGAAGATTGTTCTTCCCTAACTATCTTCAACACAGGACACAAACTATTACACATCCCACATTTTATACATTTATCAACAATATCCTTAACATTCTCTTTTGCATTATCTGATTCTATACTCATTTTTCACCCTCCATCCTATTTCCTAAAATCTTATTTATCAAATCCCTATCCTTATCTTCTTTTTTATCCTTTTCTTTGACTGATTCTTTTTTATCTTTATCTTCATTAGAAATATCATCCCGATTAAACCCCTTAGACCCATTAGGAACATTAGAACTAACATTATTACTACTTCCACCATAAATCTTACTCATAATATCATTTACCTCTGAACTAGCCCCATTACCACTTTTCCTATCTAAATTATCACTCACCCTTACATTTCCAATCTCAGTAGTTTCAGAATCCTCTAAATCTCCATTAACTAAAGATTTATCATCAGCATCTCCCACCAATTCTGATTTATCAGAACTTATTCCTTCATTTGAAATACTCTCTTTCTCAACACGCCTAGGCTCTACAGAAATTCCATATTTTTCAAATTTAGAAACCCCTTCATCAATTTCAATAATTTTTTTCTCAACATTATTCACCTCTTTAATTTCCTCAGATACAACTGATTGATCTAAATCAGCATTTGTCATGCCTCCAATTTCCTCAGAAAGTGGAACTCCCTCCTCCCTTTTCTTCTCCTCCTTAATTAATTCCTCCATCTTTTCATCAGGAGTCCTAAGTTCTTCAAGAAGACTTCTAACACTTTTTTCTTCACCAGTCATTTTTAAATCATTAGATTTTGATTCATTAATTTTTTCACTAATTTGTTCTTTAACTTTTGAAACAAGTGGAAGAGAAGTTGTTTTTTTCTCACCAACATTATGAGCAGGCAAAGGATTTTCAACCCTTCCATCAAAATCAATAATATGATTTCTCTTAAATTTATTAAAAGGATCATACCTCATTTTAACCCTTCTAACAATTTTCTCTTGAAAACTATCAAAAAGATATTTTCTATTTAATCCAATACCATATTTCCCAGGTTTAGCTCTTGACTTCTCAATAAAATTAATAACGCCCTCCCTTTTACTATCTTCATCATCTTTAAAAAAAGGAAATACAATACTCAAACCTAAATCACAAAAATAAGGAATATTATTATGCTCCAACAAAGCAATAAATTCCTGAACCTTATCATAAAAAAATTTAGGATCTTCACTATTAGAGTATCCTTTTTCATAAAATAAAAAATAAACATCTCTTAAAAGTTTATTCAAACGACTATACTCACTTCCTTTTATTTTTCCCCTTTCAGAATCAAATTCAATTATAAGATTATATTTATGAGGCAAATTTAAAAAATCAGAAACCATTGGTGGAATTAATTTCAACATAATAATTTCATTCTCTAATTTTAATCTTCGCGATATAGAAAAAATTTCATTAATATCTTCAGATTGAAAAATAGAATAACTCCTTCTTACTTTAGGTATAACTTTTAAAACAATTGCAACAATAATTCCAGTAATACCTTCCATACCGCAAACATCTCCTAAATCTGCTTTACCTAATGTCATCAACTCTCCCCTACCATTCACAAACTCCACTTCTTCAATCCATTCCTTAATTCCACCATATCTCAAACTTCTCTCCCCTAAAATATTTAATGCAATCATGCTCCCAATTCGAGACAACCCTCCTTCTAAATAAAATATAGGGAACTCATAACCTGCCCCATTTAATTTATCATTTAATTCATTAATTGTAATTCCTGCTTCAACCCGAATCTTATTAGACTTTGTATTAAAATTACTCACCTTATTCATCTTACCTAAATCAATAACAACAGAATCATTTGGAATACAACCTCCCACAATCCCAGTTCCAGAACCTCTAACAATAATATCTCCTTTATTTGTTTTAACAGCTTTTTGAACTTCCTCAATATTTTTAGGGAAAACAACTTTCTCAGTCTTGCCTCTTAATCTAGACGCATCAGTATTATAACAAACCATTTCTCTTTTATTCATCGTATATTTTCTCCCAAAGTTCATCCTTTTCTTCCTTTAATTCATTTGCAAGCATTTTTTCACCCTTAGCCTCTAAAACAAGCTCTTCTTCTTTTGAAATCTCCTCATTAAATTCCTTATCTTCAGGCTGACTTATTCCTAAAGCTAATGACAAAACATCTGACAATTCTAAAACCTCTACTCCACTATTTTCAGAATTTCTTTTTAATAATTCATAATTTTCCATAGAACAAACAATCAGTTTTTTAATTCCAACTCTTTTAGCTTGAAGAATCCTATTTTTAGCAATCTTATTTGCCAATTCAGGATTAGTAATAGTTAAACCACCACAACTACCACAACATATGCTTTCATCAACTGAATCAGACATTTCTTTTATCTCATAACCAATTATTTCAAGAATCTCCCTAGGCTTACGATAAATACCACAATATCTACCTAAATAACATGAATCATGAAATCCAACAACCTCCATTGCCTTATATTTAATCAAACCAGGTTTATTCATTAATTTTTCAAATATAATCTCCCAAATATTTTTTACAGAAACATACCAATCACTAAGCAATTCAGGATAATTTTGCAAAAACATTTTATAATCTTCTGGAGAATTTGTAATTATACTTATAATATTTTTTTCCTTAAACAATTCAAAATTACTTCTAGCTAATTTTCTTGCTTCAAATTCATAACCTAATTCCAAAGCCTTTAGTCCACTTGAAATATGATTATCAAAAACCTTAAAATCAATCCCCAACTTATAAAAAATTTTCTTATAAAGTTCAAAGTTGTCTCTAAACTTAAAATAAGTAACTTCCCCTGGAAAATACAATACATTACTTTCTGAAAAAAATGAAAATAACCCCATTTTTACCTCATATAAATAAAACAACAACCTGACTTTTTAAAGCATATATACAAACTAAAATATATAATGGAATGAGCATACAAACAAAAGATTAATACAAAGCCCCCCTCATCAAAACATTTAAATAGTATTGAATACCTATTCATAATAGATAAATTACTCGGAGGAAAATAAAATGCCAAACAAAGACAAAACAGGCCCTGAAGGAAAAGGACCTAAAACCGGAAGACAAATGGGAAATTGCGAAAATGCAGAATCAGTTGTTGGAAGAGGATTAGGACATTGTAGAAGAAAGCAAAATAGATGCAAAGGTTTTAGAAGACAAAACCAAGGAAACAACTAAAATGCCAAGGCCATGTATTAATAGAAGAGTTAGAGGAACACCTAATTCTTCTTACTTCAAACCTTCTGGAATAAGAATGAATAAATTAGAAGAAACCTCATTAACACTTTCAGAATTTGAAGCAATAAGACTAATTGATTTTTTAGAAAAATCTCAAGAAGAAGCAGGAAAAGAAATGGAAATTTCACAACCAACTCTCTCAAGAATACTAAAATCAGCTCGTAAAAAAATTTCAGATGCAATCATAAATGGAAAAGCAATAAAAATTAAAAATTAGAACCATGTAACTAGTTACAGAAAAACCTTTAAAAAACCCTTTTCCTTAAGAAAGGCATGAAAAAAGAAAATAAAACTCTAATAATAATCATCGTTATTGTAATAGCAATAATTGCAACAATTTATGTTCTAAAAGATGCTCAAGTAGAAACACTTACTCAAGAAGAAATGCAATGTATTGCAGATAATTCTAAATTAATTGTATCAAAGACTTGTAGCCATTGTGCAACTCAAAAACAAATGTTAGAAGATGATTTAGGTCTTTTTGAACTTATAGAAGTTTCTGAAAATCCAGAAGTATGGGAACAATATGACCTTATCGGGGTTCCTACTTGGATTATAGATGAAAAAACTTATCCAGGAGTAAGAGAATTAACTGAATTAAAAGAAATAACTAATTGTTAAAAATGATTTCAATAATTAAGATTATAAGTTTAGCTTTTGTAGATGCAATTAATCCTTGCGCATTAGCAGTAATGACTATTGTTTTAATAACTTTATTAACACAAAATCCAGGGAAAAGAAAACATGTTTTAATGGGAGGATTTGCATTTACTTCAGCAGTATTTATTTTATATTTTCTTTATGGATTAATTATGGTTCAATTTTTCTCAAATCTTATCCCTAATACAGGGTTATTTTCAAGTTATGTCTTTAAAGGATTTGGACTTTTCGCAGTTATCCTAGGAATTCTTAATCTAAAAGATTATTTCTCATATCAACCTGGAGGAATAGCAACAGAAATGCCAATGAAACTCCGTCCAAAAATGAAATTAATAATCAAAAGAATATCAACAACCAAGGGAGCATTTTTAACAGGAATAATAGTAACATTATTCTTACTTCCATGTACAATTGGACCTTACATAATTGCCTCAGGAGAATTATCAAAACTTAATTTCCTACAAACAATCCCTTACTTATTAGCATATAATTTAATATTTATCATACCAATGATTATCATAACATTAATTATTTACTTTGGTTTAACAACAGTAGACAAAGTTTCAGGATGGAAAGAAAGAAACATAAGAAAACTACATTTATTAGAGGGTTTAATTTTAACAACATTAGGAATCTTAATGATTACTGGATTAATATAAAATAATTTTTATGAAGCAACTAACTGTCTAATATGATTTAATGGAACATTTATTGTAGTGTGAGTTGACAAAAGAGAACCTTCGGTCCTTTGTTCAGCAATAGCTTCAAGAGTATAAGGGGTATCAACAGTAGCAGTACCATCCTCTACATCCACATCCCTATACAAAATAACTTGCCCCCTTCTAAAGAAACCAATCCCAAAATTTTTAGGAATATCTGGATTAATAACTCCTATTTTTTGACCACGATAAATTCTATCTCTTCGCATTACAACAGCACAGTCAATTGCTCTATTAATCCCCTCTTTATCTTCAACTTCTGAAAAATAAATAGGGCTTAAATCCCCAAGAGCCATAAATCCCGCAATATCCTCTGCCATACCCCTTATTTTCCTTCCCAATCTTTTATATTGTTCATCCATAATACCAAAATCTTACTAAGATATATAAATTTTTATATAATTTAGTTTAAACAAATTTTCAAAACAAACCAAAAGCCTTATAATAAAATATAAGGTTATTATAACATAAAATGCCCCTAACAACACTCCAATGGATTATATTAATGACTTCATTAAATGGATTAGTAGCATTTGCAGGAGTTCTTACCTTTTTCTTATCCAAAAAAAATATACACAAAATACTTTTATTTTTAGTTGCATTTGCAACAGGAACATTATTAGGAGGGGCATTATTTCATTTCTTACCTGAAGCAATAGAAGAACTAAATCTTACCCTAACAATAATCTTAACCTTAATCGGAATCCTTATCTTTTATATTTTAGAAAAAATACTTCACTGGCATCACTGCCATAAAGACGGAACTTGTGACAGACACCCATTTACATATTTAACCCTATACGGAGATGGAATCCATAATTTCTTAGATGGATTAATAATCGCAGGAGCATTTCTATTATCTACAAATTTAGGATTAGTTACTACCTTACTAATCATATTACATGAATTCCCGCAAGAAATAGGAGATTTTGGAATTCTAATCTATGGAGGATTTTCAAAACAAAGAGCATTATTTTATAATTTCTTATCTCAAATAACTTCAATAATTGGAGGAATTGTAGGATTTTACTTTTTATCAGTAATGGATTATGCTATCTACATTCTTCCATTAGCAGCAGGAGGATTCCTATATATTGCAATAATGGATTTAATACCCGAAATAGCAAAAGAAAAAAATCCCGCTAAACTAATAGCAAACATAATTGCAATAGTCTTAGGATTATTAATTTTAATAACAGCTAAATTATTTGTTGGTTAAATAAATTTTTATCTAGGAAATTCTCTTAAGTTAGAAAACGAATAATGCCTTCCAATTTTACAATTTAATTTTTGCCTACAACTAAATCCACAATAACCTGCCCTATATCCTGCAGCAAATCCATAAAAATATCTTTTTTCAAATTCCAGTCCTAATGCTTCAGGGGTTTTATCTCTTCCCTTGCTTTTTTCAAAATCAATATAACGACTTTTTAAATCCCTTAAATCATTTACCTGATCTTTTAAAAATTCAGTTAAATTAATACACTTCTCACTAATAATTCTCCCTTTAAAATTAGTATTAATCTTTAATCTTGAAAGCAAATATGCATTATCCCATCCAGGGAAAAATTCATCCTTAAATCTTTCTTCAGCAATCCCAATTCCAACATCTTGATTACAATCTTGGCTTAAAAAATACTTATGTTCCTCTATTGCCTTATCTAATACAAAATTTCTAAATAATCTATATCTTTTACTTCCTACTATTTGATTTTCTCCAAAAGTTAATGGAACAATATAAACAGGTTCCATAATTGTTAAAGCATAGTTCATTTTGTTATAATAAAAGTTTTACCTTAAAACTAAATTAAAAATCACTTTTTAAAACTTATCAATATACTACTAAATCAGACCTTCTAAACAATCTTCACATTCTTATTAGTATAATCCCAATTAGAATGTCCAAATTGAACTATTAAATCAATCCCTAACCTTTCTACATCTAAAGGGACATCACAACCACCAAAACAACTACCAATCCAAATAAAACAAGAACAATTAGTATTCTCTTCAACAAAATCAGAAATAACTTGAGCATAAGGCTTTAAACCTTCTGGAAACTGCAATAAAACTTTTTCAGCCTTTTCATTCTTTATTTTTTTTAAAATTCTATCTAACTCTAAATCATAAATTTCTTCTATTTCTTGAATTGTCTTCTGTCTCATAAATAAAATAAGAAAAACATTATTTTTATATCTATGTTTTAATAACTTTATAGTTAGTTTAAAGATAAATTACTCAATCTTCAACATCTTAGAAAGTTTTTCTTTTTCAAAACCAACTATAATCTCTCCGTCAATATCAATCACAGGGACACCTAATTGTCCAGATTTCTTTTTCATCTCTTCCAAACCCTTTTCATCACTACTTACATCAATAGCTTCAAATTCTATTTTCTTTTCTTTTAAAAAATCCTTAGCAGTTTTACAATAAGGGCAAGTTGGTGTTGAATAAATTTTTATTTTTGCCATTTTTCATCTACCTCCTTTCATCTTTATTATCCAATACTATAACCATTTCTTCAATTTATATCCTCTGTTTAAGCATTTTTAACTAAAACAAAACACATCAAAAAACACTTAGATAAAATAAATAAAAAAAGCAAGTTAAAACCGAAGTCAAAACTTGCTACCTACCGAAGCAGGCAATATTATATATATCTCAAGGTTTAAAAGGCTATCCCACCACTTTAAAATTACAACAAAACAAAGAATTTACACCAATAACACTCTCTCATACTCTTCAAAAACCTTTCTTAAAACATGTTCTTTCAACCCAGTCTTTTTTATTAAATCATTCATATCATGAGTCACTAAATCTTTTGCAAGAACAATTTTTGCCTTAAACAATTTATCCTTAACATGTTCTGAAACACTTTTAAAAATTGTAATTGGGTATAATTCCTTTTTTTCAATCAATTCTTGCAAATTACCTTTTGAAGGGTATTTCCAACCAATAATTTTTAGATTAACCCCTCTAGCATATTTCACAGCCCTTGAAGTACATTTAGTATTTGTAACAAGCCAAGCACTATCAAATTTTTTCCGAGGATTTGATTGAATATCTAAAAATCTTGCATGAGTATACATTGTAACCTTTGTGTCTGTATAAACTCCCTTACGATTATGATACTTAGCTTCAATCATGTGCCTTAATTTTTTTTCAGCAATTATATCTACCTCATGAGAAACAACTTTTCCTTTTACAATATTTCCAGTACTAGTTTTATAACCATAAGCTTTCAAAACTTGTGAAAAAAATTCTTCAAATAAAAACCCATGAGGTCCTAAAGTCATAATAGCTCTCTTTAAATCATATCTTGCAGCCACTCCCGGCCTCTCCTTTCCTAAATATTTTAAAGTCAAATCAAGAATCTGTTCAGTAGTCATTCTCTTATGAACTTTCTGAGAAACCTTATTAGCAACTTCTTTAGCTAATTTACGCGAAGCCCCTGCCCTAATAGCACTTTCTTCAATATATTTTTTTCTAAATACCTCTTCTCTACCTGACGCTTTAATAATTTTCACCATCTTTATTTAAATTTATTAATATACCTCAATATTGATACTAATTCTGAAAACTATTTAATAGTTTGTATTAAAAAACCTTTTAATCTTTAACTTGTATCACAAAAAGAGTTAAATAAGTTAAAGGTTTTACCCAAAAACCTTTTAATCCCTCAAAACCCCTTAATTTTAAGAAGATGACACAAATAAGACAACCAATTGTTACAGTAGCAGGACATGTTGACCATGGAAAAACAACAATCTTAGATGAAATCAGAAAAACAGGTGTTCAAGAAACAGAAGCAGGCGGAATTACTCAAAGAATTTCATTCACAAAAGTTCCTATTGAAAATGTAATTAAAAGATGCCCTCAAATTAAAGAACAAAATATCCAATTAGATTTCCCGGGATTCTTATTCATAGACACTCCAGGACACGCAGCATTCTCTCATCTAAGAAAGAGAGGCGGAGCTTTAGCAGATTTAGCTATTTTATTAATAGATATCAACGATGGCATCAAACCACAAACACAAGAAGTGATAGAGATACTAAAACTAAACAAAATACCATTTGTAGTTGCAGTAAACAAAATAGACAATATATCTGGATGGAGAAAACAATCAGATAATTTAAAAGAAAACATCGAATCTCAATCTGCAAATACTAAGTTACAATTCCAAGAAAAATTATTTACATTAATGGGTTCATTACATCATCATGGATTTAATGCAAAACCCTTCTATGAAATAACTGATTTCACAAGTCAACTAGCCCTAGTCCCATGTTCTGGAAAAACAGGAGAAGGAATTTCAGAATTAATCTTAATGTTAGCTGGATTAAGTCAAAAATTCTTAAAAGAAAATCTAAAATTAAATGAAACTGCAAAAGGAGTTATTTTTGAAATTAAAAAAGAAAAAATGGAATATTCTGAGGCAATACTTTATGATGGAACATTAACCTCCAAAGAAACCATAGCAATAGCTAGTTTTGATGAACCAATTATTGCAAAAATAAGAGTATTAGAAGAAATTAAACCTGTTTCTTCAAAATTCAAGGCAATAGAAAAAGTTACAGCAGCAACAGGAATTAGAATGCAATTAATTACAGATAAAGAAATACTTCCAGGAATGCCTTTCACAACATTCAAAGATAATTTAGAGGAAATTAAAAAAGAATTTAAAAAAGAAATTTCTGAGAAACTTGAAACAGATAAAGAAGGAATAATAATAAAGGCAGATTCACTAGGAAGTCTAGAAGCATTAATGACAATGCTTAAACAAGAAAATATAAAAATAATTTCTGCAGGAATTGGAAAAATAAATAAAAAAGATATTATTTCAGCTCAAACTAATTTCAAAGAAAAACCAGAAGATGCAATTATTTTAGGATTTAATACAGAAGAAGATGAAGAAGCAAAAAATCTAGATAAAACAGATATTAAAATTATAAAAAACGAAGTAATTTACAAAATTATAGAAGACCTAATAGAATACCAAGAAGAAAAAAGAAATGAAATCAAAAGAGAGAAATTATTAGCACTCTCTCCAGTTTGCAAACTATCTATTTTTCAACAATATGTTTTTCGTAAAAGTAATCCTGCAGTTTTTGGAGTAAAAGTTGAAGCTGGAAAAATCAAAGCAAGAACTGCTTTAATGGATGAAGAAGGAAAATCAATTGCAAAAGTAAAAGATGTTCAAGATAAACAAACTAAACTTAAAGAAGCAACTCAAGGAATGGAAATAGCAATCTCACTTCCAGGAGTAAATTTTGAAAGACAATTAACAGAAACAAATACCCTTTACTCAGATTTAACAGAACATCAATTTAGACAATTCAAAAAAAATAAAGAACTTTTAACACAAGCAGAAATACAAACATTACAAAAAATTGCTCAAATTAAAAGAAAATCTGATTCTACTTGGGGTGTTTGATCCAACCAAGTTCAAATAAACCAATTATTTTATTAATATCAAACTCTTAGACTATTCATGAAAAAGAGAAACAATATTTTAGATATTTTTATGTGGATACTTATCTATATAGGCGCAATTATCATTATAGGTTGGTATTTATTAAAAATTCTAGGAATTATTAACACTCCGATTTGGATTGAAGCATTACCTTATTTTGGAGGAGGATTATCAATAGCAGGAGGAGCATATCAATTAGGAAGAATATTAAAAGGAATTGAAATAACAAATAGAAAAGTAAATAATATTGGGAATAAATTAATAAGTTTTGAAGATAGATTTAATAGAGTAGAGCATACTCAAGAATTATGTGTTAAAGGTAAATTAAATAAAAGCCCTTATGAATAATATTTTTAAATTCTATTTAACAAGGTTGAGAATCACCAAAAAAATACCCTCTATCACAATAATCTTTAAATGATTCCATAAATCTCTTATGTCCAATCTGACTATTTAATATTCCAGCCACAGCACCTAAAAAAAATCCTCCAAAAATACTTCCAAGAGAAGAAGCTAAAAAAAGACCTCCTGCATCTCTTTTTTCTTCAACAGCTCTAATATGAGATTTATAATCTGGATGTTGTCTAGCTTTAATTAATAATTCTGTTAATTTTGATTTATCTTTTTCTATATTTACTAGACTATATCCAATACTCTCACTCAAATCATTTCTCCCAAGTGTTTCTCCAACATATTCACAAGAAGAATTTAAATTACTTTCTGCATCAGTTACATAATCAAGACCTTTTTCTAATGATTGAACTCTTACCACTGAAGGATTTATTTTCAAATCAGGATTATTAGATTTATCATGATAATTATTTCCAGTAACTCCAATAGTTATTGCTCCCCCCAATAATATAGACCCAAAAATACCCCATCCAATTCTTTTATGGAACCTCTCTCCTCTATCCATACTTTCTTGAAGTCTTTTTTTATCTGAAGATTCTAAACTTTCTTGTTCTTCCATCCCTATAATTAACAATCACCATTTATAAAAATTGATATTCTATTTTTAATCCAACCTTCTCCAACCAACAATCCTTAAAAACATTCTTTCATTAATACCCTCAATGGCTTGGACACCTGGAATATCTCCTGGAGATTTAGAAAGTGAAATAATAAAAGAGATTCAGAAATTTTATGGTATTTTTGATAGATTCTTAGTATATGGAGATTCTGCTGAAAATGCAAGAGATGCATTAAATGAACCAACTACTGAAAGTCAAAAAAAACTTGTTTCTAGAAACCTTGCAGAACATTATAGAAGAGCTCAAGAAGTAAATAGTTCTAATAATCATTTAATAGGATTATATGATTTGTATAGAAAATATTTCCCTGATTCAGAATTTGAATTCTTAGACGAAGATAGTTTAATTGAACAAATGCTATTAGTTTCAGATAAATGTGACAGATTAAAAGGAGATTTATTTAAAAGAACCTATTTTGATTATTTCATTACATTATTAAAATTTAATTCAAAAAGTATTCCAAAAACCCTTATTTCTGAACCTGAATTAAAATATGTTTATTTAGTAGACTCACCAAGAGGAGAATTCCAAATTGATTCTGAAACTTGGAGAGATTAAAGCTCTAAATCATCATCAAAAGCCTTTTAAACCCTAATCTCAACCTATTATTATAAAATATAAGAATAATAACAAACAAAAATGCCATTTAAAATAAACATATCTGATAAAGGAAAAACAAAGAAATTAGAGACAGAAAATGAAGCTCTAGTTGGAAAAAAGATAGGTGAAACTTTCAAAGGAGAAGAGATTGACGAGAACTTAAAAGGATATGAATTAGAAATAACAGGGACTTCAGATCTATCAGGAATACCAGGATTTAAAGGATTAGAAGGGACAGAATACCATAGAAAAGTATTAACAAAAGGCCCTGGAATGAAGGCAAAAAGAAAAGGATTAAGATTAAGAAAAACAATGAGAGGAGAAGAAATCTCATTAAAAATGCATCAAATTAATACAATAGTTAAAAAACAAGGTGAAACAAAGTTTGAAGATTTATTTAAAGTAGAAGCAACACCCGAAACTGAATCTACTGATTCAGCAAATAAGTAATCTTCAGATTAGAATAATCTGAAATACCTTCTAAAGAGAGCAAATAAGTAATCTTCAAATTAGAATAATTCTATTTCACATCCAAAAAACAAACTTTCAAACTAGCCTCTAATCTCCTAACCAAATCTTTATCTTCTCTACCATAGATATCATCTAAATAAAGACATTCAATCTTTTTTCTATCAATTCCTAAATCAACTAATTCATCTCTCATTTCTTCCATCATAACAAAATACCTCTCAAACCCTGCAAGATAATCCATTTTATCCTCTCGCTTCCTAACCAAGCAAATCCCATTATAATGCATTGAAATATCTAAATTCCGAGCATCATCCTCATCAGCATTAATACTATCCACAAGATCTCTTGCAACTCTCGCAGCAGTAGGACTTCTATTCTGCCCCACTAAACACATAAACAAATATTTTCTTCTTTCTTGATTTTCCATTGTAAAGAAATCTAATATCAATCACTTTAAAACTCTTTTCAATATACCAACACCTTTAAAAAACACCCAATATTCCTATTATCATGACTGAAAAACAAAAACAAGACATAGAACAACTTGAAATGCTCAACATAGGAATAGCAGGACATATTGACCATGGTAAAACAACTTTCTTAAGTAAACTTACTGGAAAGTTTGCAGATACACACTCAGAAGAACTAAAGAGAGGAATTACAATAAAATTAGGCTATGCAGACATGATTCTTGAAAAAGGAAAAAAGAAAAGATACCTAAGTTTCATAGACTGCCCAGGACACGAAATGTTAATGGCAACAATGCTTTCAGGTGCAGCTTTAATGGATGCAGCAATTTTATTAGTTGCAGCAAATGAAGGAATAAAACCTCAAACAAGAGAACACTTAATTGCATTACAAGCAAAAGATGTTAAAAAAATAATCATTGTCCAAAACAAAATAGATTTAGTTACACAAGAACAAGCATTAAAAAACTACAAACAAATTAAAGCATTTGTAAAAGGAACAATTGCACAAGACTCACCAATAATCCCAATATCAGCACAACAAGGAGTTAATATAGACAAAGTAAAAGATTTGCTTTTAGAAATGGAAATACCTGAAAGAGATTTAAAATCAGACCCAGAATTCTTAATCGCAAGAAGTTTTGATATTAACAAACCAGGAACACAAATAGCAAAACTTCATGGAGGAGTTTTAGCAGGAATTCTTAAAAAAGGAATTTTAAAACAAGGAGATGAAATTGAAATAAAACCAGGAATAACAGAAAAACATGCAAATCAATTTACATATAAACCAGTTAAAACAAAAATAATTTCAATCTTTAGAGGAAACCATCAAATTAAACAAGCAACACCTGGAGGTTCTCTAGCTATTGAAACAGAACTAGACAACATACTTTCAAAAACAGATTCTCTTTCAGGAAACATTGCATCTAAACCCAGCACACTTCCAGAAATCACAGAAAAAATAAAATTAAAATATGAATTATTTAAAGAATTAGTTGGAGAAGAAAAAACACAAGAAAAAGGAGAAACAAAAGGCTTAAACCAGAATAAAAATTCAAATCAAAACACAAATCAAAACAATATCACTCCACTTATACTTTCAGAAATGATTATGCTTTCTATTAACACAACTACAACAGTTGGAAAAATAACAAAAATATCTGAAAAAGATAATGAAGTTGAATTCTCATTAAAGATTCCAGTAGTTCCAATCAAAGGAGATAGTGTAGGTATTGCAAGAAATATCCATAATCACTGGAGATTAATCGGTTTTGGTGAGATTCTATAAATCAGAGATTTTAAAAATTTATAACTAATTTAGATTATCGAAGTTGAAATTATCTAAACACCCCAATCATAATCCTGCAAACTTCCATCTTTTGATTGTTTAGCAAAAAAAGTCCTATCATGTCCCCAACCTTCCACCAAAGCCCACAAAGCAATCTCTTTCTCAGCACGATTAGGTTTTCTTAACTTATCTTTAACCTTTAAACTATCATCTTTAACTAAAACATTATTTTCCCATTTTAAATAATAATCTACAGTTTCTTGAGTAGGTATTGCAAACTGAGACATTTGTAATGGAACAATATTCTTATCTTCATCCCAAACATCTTGAACTAATTGATGATAACCTGCAATCTCATGAGCACACACATTAACAATTCCAGAACACTCCTTATCATCACTATATCTATATCTAATATTAAACCTCTTTGAACCACACGAGTGATCACTTCCAAGATTCTGAGCTATTGCAAATTTTTCAAAACTATCTACAAAAGGAACATTAATCATCTTAAACTGCATTCTTCTCTCTCCTTTTGTTCTTGAAGGAACTTCCATAACAACTTCTGCACCCTCTCTCCTAACTCTCTTAGCATCAGAATAATGTTTAACCTTAATAGAACTCAACCCTTGATTAGGATTAGCATAAGCAAAAATCCTTGCACCCTCTAAACATTCAACCAAATTAACCTTTCTTTTCCTACTATCTTTTCCAATAGGCATAAATGAATACCCACAATAATTATGTCCTTTCATAAAATTAAATGCATCTTCTCTCATTTGAACAGGAGTCTTACCATATTTTGAAGCCTGCTCAACAGTATACATTCTTCTAAGTTTAACCTCTCTACCATGTTTCATAAATTTTCTTGCAGATTCAAATCCTCTTGGAACAAATTCAGGAACAACAGCATACTCCTCATCACCTAATCCTTGAACACCAATAAACCCAGTTACCTCTACTAAATCCTTACCTTTGATTTCTCCCTTACTCAAATCTTGAAAAAATTGTTTTTTTGTCATTTTATAACCTTAATAAATATTAATAATCTCCAATCAAAATACCACAAATCACTAAATAAAGTTAAGAGGTGATAATCATCACCACAAAACAAAAGTTATAAAAACATAAGAAACCTCTCATTAATATGATTCCACAATATCTTCACCATAGTAAGTTTTTTAAATACCAAATAACTCCTATTAATAACATGATCCCTGGTGATCTTAATAGGTCGCCAGATGAGTCTTTTTTCTTTATTAATCATCTAAATCTAAATTATTTTTACAATGGATAACACTTTAGTTTTTATTGATGCAGGATTTTTATCTAAACTTTCTAAATATTTTGGAAAAGGAAAATATCTAAACTATGATTTATTTAGATTTCCTAAATATATATCAAAAAAACAAAATTTATTTTGTAAAAAAACTTTCTATTATATTGCTCCACCATTTATTTCAAATAAATCTTCTCCTGAAGAAATAAGAAGAAAAAAAGATTATGATAATTTTATTAAAATAATCTCAAAAAATAAAGAGTTCATTATACGTGAAGGAAGATGCCAAAGATTAAAAATTGATGGAGAATTCATATTTAAACAAAAAGGAGTAGATTCTTTAGCAGTGATAGATTTAGTTAATGTTTTAATTGATTATCCCAATATTAAAAAAATAATTCTCATTGCATCAGATTCTGATTTTGTTCCAGTTATAAATAATTTAAATAAAAGAGGAGTAAAAACAATTCTCTACACATATTATGAAAGAGGAAGAAAAGCAAGATTCTCTACCTCCAATGAATTAATAAAATCTGTTTACAAATATGTTTTATTAACAAAAGAAGACTTTACTTCATGCCCTATAAATAACTAAAAACCTCTCTAACATCAAATAGACAAATGTTAAACAAACTAAAACAAGCAGGATTAACAGAAAATGAATCAAAAACATATCTAGCATTAATAGATTTAGGCCCAACAACAGCAGGAAAAATCTCAAGAAAAACAGGATTACATAGAAGAACAATCTATGATGTAACTGAAACACTAATCAAAAAAGGATTAATAGGATACATAACTCAAAACAACAAAAGAATATTCCAAGCATCAAACCCAAATAGAATTTTAGAAATATTACAAGAAAAACAAAACACACTCACACCAATTATTCAAGAACTTAATCAAAAATACTCTCAAACACAAGAAAAATCAGAAACAAATTTCTATAAAGGAAAAGAAGGACTAAAAACAATATTTGAAGACCAACTAGATGCAAAAGAAATCCTTATTTTAAATGCCTCACCAAAAGCTTATGAAATCTTAGATTTCTATTTTCACTGGTATGATAAAAAAAGAAAGAAAAGAAAAATAAACACAAAAATAATTGCAACAGATAAAAAAATAAAAACAATAAAAAACATCCCCCTTTCAGAAATAAAATATCTCCCTCAAAAATATGCAAATCCTGTTTCAATGAACATCTATAAAGATAAAACCGCCATTATTCTCTGGGCAAAAGAACCTATTGCAATCCTAATAAAAAACAAAGAGATTGCAAATGCTCAAAAACAATATTTTGAATTAATGTGGCGGATTGCTAAGAAGTGAATCAAATCATCTCAAAACTTTCACTCTCTTGAACATTATTAATATTCCTATTAACACTTTCCAAATTAACTTCCCTTTCACTCAACTCCACTTCCTCTCCAACACCCTCTCCACCTTCCAACTCAGCCATCTCAGCCTCAACAATCTCACAAATAATATGATAAGCAATTAAATGACACTCTTGAATCCTCTCAGTAACTTGCGCCCTTGAATTAATATTAACATCACTCAACTCTTTCAACTTTCCACCATCTTTTCCACTTAAACTAATAATCTTCAAACCCATTTCTCTAGCTTTTTCACAAGCAATTAAAACATTCTTAGAATTTCCAGAAGTAGAAATAGCAATCAAAACATCTTCAGGCTTTCCATGAGCTTCAACTTGTCTTTCAAAAACCTTACTAAAATCCTGATCATTTCCCCATGAAGTTAAAACAGAAGTATCAACTGTTAATGAAATCGCAGCCAAAGGTTTTCTATCTAACTTAAACTTATTAACTAATTCAGCAGTTAAATGTTGAGCATCTGCAGCACTCCCCCCATTTCCACAACTAATAACCTTCCCACCTTTTTTATAAGATTCAATTATAACCTGAGCAGCCTTAGAAATATTATCTACTTCCTCTAAAAACTGAATTTTATTACTAATAGACTCTGTCATTCTTTCTTTTATTTTACTCTTAAATTCCTCAATTTTATCAATACCCATATTAATAAAAAAACAAGAAATTCACACTTTATAAATAAAATCAATCTCAACTATATAATTAGAATCACAAACTCTGTTGCCCGTCTTCCAAATTCCCCTTCTCCACCACAGCATCATCCCTAACTAACTTAGCAACATCACTAACTCTATCACCTTGATTCAACTTAATTATCCTCACACCACTAGTCGCCCTTCCCATTACCCTCACACCTTTAACACCTGTCCGAATAACAATCCCTTTAACAGTTGAAACAACAAAATTATCTTTATCATTAACAGTAATACTTGAAATAACATTACCTGTTTTCTCATTAACTTTCAAATTAATAACACCTTTACCAGCCCTACCGGTTAATCTATAATCACTTACCTTACTTCTCTTACCATAACCTTTATTTGTAATAGTTAAAATAGAATCCTCTAAATTTTCAACAATTTCTAAACTTCTTACTTCATCAGATTTATCCATCTTTAAACCAGTAACACCATAACTCGCCCTACCCATTGCACGAACATCATCAGAATTAAATCTAATTGCCTGTCCTTTCTTTGAAACTAACATTACTTCTTGTTTATCCTTAACCCTATCAACACCAACAACAATATCACTACCATCTAAAGGCAAATTAATTATCCTCACACCAGAATTTCTAGGTTTACTAAACATATCAAGTCTAATTTTTTTAACCTGTCCTTTCTTTGTAGCCATAAACAAATAATCTTGAAAGTCTTTCACAGCCATTACATTTGTAACTTTATCATCTTTAATATTTAACAAATTAACAATTGCCTGTCCTTTTCCATATCTTTGCACTTCAGGAACTTTGTAAGCCTTTAACCAAAACAATCTTCCTCTTTCTGTAAATAATAATAAATAATCATGTGTTGAACAAGTAATCAACTGCTTCATAAAATCCTCTGAAGTCAACTCAGCACCAATAACACCTTTCCCACCTCTCTTCTGCTCATTATAAGCCTTAAACGGCATTCTCTTAATATAACCTTTATCAGTTATTGTAATAACAACATCTTTCTTCTGAACCAAATCTTTCTCAGCAATATCTTTTATACTTTTAATAATACTACTTCTTCTCTTATCCCCATACTTATCTTTCAACTCTCCTAACTCCCTCTTAATAATCTTAAGAATTTCTTTCTCATCTTCTAAAATCTTTTTCAACTTAGCAATTAATTCTAATAAATCCTTTTCTTCTTTCTTTAACTTCTCATGTTCTAATGAAGTTAATTGTTTTAAAGTTAAATCTAAAACTGCATCTGCCTGTTTTTTTGATAAATTATATTTTCTCTGTAAATTTTCATTTGCATCAAAAGTCCCTTTACTTTTTTTAATTGTTTTGATTACTTCATCAAGATTAGATAATGCAATTAACAATCCCTTAACAATATGTTCTCTTGCTTCTGCTTTTGCTAAATTAAACTCTGCTCTTTTTCTAACAACTCTTCTTCTATGTTTAATATAACTCATAATCATTTGTTTTAATGAAAATGTTTTTGGAATTCCAGCTTCAAGAGCAACTAAAACAGCATCAAATCTTGATTGCAACTTAGTAGATTTATACAACCTATTAATAGTGAAATCAGGACTAGCCCCTTTTTTCATTTCAATAACAATTCTTATCTTTCCCTTACTACTTTCATCCCTCAAATCACTAACTTCTAATAATTTTTTATCTCTAACAAGTTCTGCAATCTGAGTTACTAGTGCAGCTTTATTTACTTGATAAGGAATTTCAGTAATTACAATCCTAACCTTTCCTTTAACTTCCTCAGTTGTAACTTTTCCACGAATAACAAAACCAGCTCTACCATTTTCATATAATTCTTTTAAATTCTCGCCAACAATTCTACCTCCAGTAGGCAAATCAGGCCCTTGAATAATCTCCATTAATTCATCAGTTGTAATTTCTGGCTTATTTATTGTAGCAATAATACCATCACAAACTTCAGTCAAATTATGAGGGGGGATATTAGTAGTCATACCAACAGCAATACCACTACTCCCATTAATTAATAAATTAGGAACCTTTCCAGGAAGAACAACTGGTTCTTTATATTCATTAGTAAAAGTTGGAATAAATTTAACAGTTTGTTTATCTAAATCTTGTAATAATTCAACAGACAATTTATTTAATTTAGCTTCAGTATAACGACTTGCAGCAGCCCTATGTCCATCTTGATTTCCAAAATTTCCTTGAGGATGAACCAAAGGATACCTTAAACTAAAATCCTGAGCCATTCTAACCATTGCATCATAAATAGCACTATCACCATGAGGGTGGAATTTACCCATTGTATCTCCAACAATTCGAGCACTTTTTTTAGTCATACCCTTATCCAACCCCATTAATCTCATAGCATATAATATTCTTCTATGAACAGGCTTTAAACCATCCTCAACACTAGGCAAAGCACGACTAACAATAACACTCATTGCATAATCAATATAAGACTTCTTCATCTCATGAGTTATCTCAGTTTTCAAAACTCTATTTTCATCTAAGTCTTTAACATTAAGTTCATCTTTCTCAAGTTTCTCAATATCTGATTCTTTAACTTCTTCAACAACAGGTTGAGTATCTTCAACTTTTGCAATTTCTATTTTTTCATCTTCCATCCTAAATATCCACCTCAGCTATATTTGCATTTTTCTCAATAAACTTTCTTCTAGGCCCAACAACATCTCCCATTAACATTGAAAAAACTTCATCAGCAATAACAGCATCTTCAATTGTAATCTGCTTTAATATTCTTGTTTTAGGATCCATAGTTGTATCCCATAATTGAGTAGGATTCATTTCACCTAACCCTTTAAACCTTTGAACATCAGCCTTTCCACCTACTTTCTCTAAAACTTTCTTTAATTCCTTATCTGAATAAACATAATAATCTTTTTTCTTTCTAACTTTAAACAAAGGTGAAACAGCTAAATACACATTTCCATTTTCAATTAATTCAGGCATATATCTAAAAAAGAAAGTTAATAATAATGTAGCAATATGTTGCCCATCAACATCTGCATCACACATAATTATATTTTTACTATACCTTAATTTTTTTATATCAAAATTTTCTTTAACACCAGTTCCAATAGCAGTTATTAAATTTACAACTTCTTCAGAACTTAAAGCTCTTGTTGGATTTGATTTTTCAACATTCAAAATCTTACCCTTTAATGGTAAGATTGCTTGGAACTTACTATCCCTAGCTTGGATAGCACTACCACCGGCCGAATCTCCCTCAACAATATACATCTCAGAATTTTCAGATTTTTTACTTGAACAATCAGATAATTTTCCAGGCAAACCAGTTAAACCACCCATAGCATTTTTTCTTCTAACTAAATCTCTAGCTTTCTTAGCAGCACTTCTTGCTTTTGCACTAGCAACAACTTTTTGTGCAATCTTATTTGAAATATTTGGATTTTCTTCTAAAAATTCTGTTAAAGCAATATAAACCATTGAATCAACAATTCCTTTCATTTCAGAATTACCAAGTTTTGTTTTTGTCTGTCCTTCAAACTGAGGATCCATCATTTTAATATTAACAATAGCAGTCACACCCTCCCTAGCATCATCACCAGTCAACTTCTCATTCTTCAATAAACCTTTTTTATTAATATAATCATTAATAGCCCTAGTCAAAGCAGTCTTAAAACCAGAAATATGAGTCCCACCCTCAGTAGTATTAATAGTATTAACAAAACCAAAAATATTTTCATTATAATTATCAGTATACTGAATTGCAACTTCTACAGAATTAGCCTCCATTTGTTTTTTAAAATAAATGGGTTTATGAATTGGAGTTTTTGATTTATTAATATGTTGAACAAACTGCATTAAACCACCTTCATAAAAAAGAATCTCCTTTTTTCCATCTCTTTCATCTTTTAAAATAATTTTAACAGGATTCAAAAAAGCAATTTCTTGTAATCTTTTCTTAAGAACACTAAAATCAAAAGTTGTTGTTGAAAAAATTTCTTTATCAGGATAAAATAATATTTCAGTTCCAGTATCACTTTTATCACATTTACCAATAGTTTTCATATTGTATTTTGGTTTTCCAATAATATACTCTTGTTGGTGAATCTTCCCATCCCTCTTAACCTTTGCAGAAAGACTTATTGAAAGAGCATTTACACAACTTACACCAACACCATGCAAACCACCTGAAATTTGATAAGCAGATTTTTCAAACTTTCCACCTGCATGTAATTTAGTCAAAGCAATTTCTAATGCTGGTTTCTTATATTTTGAATGCATATCAACAGGAATACCTCTTCCATTATCTTTAACTAATAATCCTCCATCTTTCTGAATAATAACTTCAACAATACTACAAAAACCAGCCAAACACTCATCAATAGAATTATCAACAACCTCAAAAACTAAATGATGCAAACCATCTTTACCTGTGCTTCCAATATACATCGCAGGACGCAGTCTTACTGCCTCCAATCCTTCTAATACTTTAATATTCTTTGCACCATAACTCTTATTTTTATTAGTATCAGGCATCTTCAATTTCTCCAATTTTATATTTCATAGATTGAGGAATAAATGGTTCAATAATCTTAATTAATTTTTCTGTATCACCTTTACTAAATCTCAAATAATAATATTTTTTATCCCTAAAACCAATTGTAGGATTTAATCCAAATCGTTTATTAAAAAAATCTTTAATTAATTTATGTTCTTCTAAACTAAATGAATTTGTACACAATATAATATATTTCTGAGTTTTACTAAAACTTCCATCATCACATACCCAATAAGAGATAGCCCTCGGAGTTAATTGATTCAATAATTCAAAAGTAATTGTTTTTATTCCATTTTTATAAAATAAATTCCTATAATAATTAAATACAGGATGAGTTTTTGTTGAAAGATAAATCATTTTTAATTCTCTACCATTAATTATCCTTGTTTTTTCATTAAATTCAGAAATATTAAAATTATTTAAGTTTTTTAATTTATAATTAATATATTCTTTTTGTTTTATTGAATGAGCTACTCTAAAACAAGAATTTTTATCTCTTTGCCTTATGCTTGCATCACCTAACAAACTTCCAATCATCAGATCATGTTCTTCTTGTGTCAATAATTTTAAAGGATTGTTTAATAAACCATCATTCCATTCTTTTATTAATGCAATCAATTCTCTAACAGAAACCCTTTTCACATTATTCTTTTCAATAAATAATTTTAATTCTCTATCTGTTTTTAATCTAGCTAATGCACCTGCCTTACTTTTCTCAACATCTGGAAATAAAGACAAAACTCTTCCTTCATCAATAGCTGAATTAAGTATTCTAGGCCTTATTTTTAATTCTTTGGATAATATCAAAACATCTCCTTGCCTCTTAATCTTTTTTGAGAGTTCTACTACATCAAATTCGTTCCTAACAGCTTCTAAGCCTTCTAAAACCTTAATTTGTTCTGCTTTGTAGGATTTATTATCTACCATTTTAATACCTTCAAAATAGGATAGTTTTGACTAAATTATCAATAAATTTGATAAACTTTTTTAATCAAAAACTGCCTAAATTATACAATTTTTAATACATTTCTCTTTAAAAACCTTTCTATACTAAAATAATTTTTATCGACGACAAAATTAATAACATCAAAAAATCAACAAATATATCAAAAACATGAATTTATTGCCTTTGCCCAAAGGCAGAGGCTTGTTCCGGTTTTTGATGCTAGAGAAATTCCCTGCTATCCCTTTTTAAAGAAAGGGAATTTCTCTAAGTCTTAAAAAACACAAAAAACACTCAAAAATCACTTCTTTCTCAATTTACTAACTTGCTTCTTCAAATTTGAAATCTCTCTATCTTTAGATTTCTTAACCTTAGCTTCACTTTTATAAATCTTATTTAATTCTTTATGAATATCTCTCTGTTCTTCTTCACCTAATTTCACAATTTTCCTTTCAAATTCTCTTTGAAGTTTCTTATGCAATCTATCTTTTTCAATTCCAAGTTTTTTCTTATATCTTTCTTTAAAATAATCATTATATTTTTCAGATAAACTTTTTTTATTACTTTTCAATCTCTCTTGAACTTTCTTCCTAACAACTTCATTAAACTTTTTACCAAACCCACTTTTTAATTTCTCATTATATCTTTTGTTATACCTCACTCTAATCCCTTTTTCAATCTCTTTTTTCCTTTTATTAAAATCTCTAATCAATTTAGAATATTTTTCTTTTAATTTATTCTCTCTACTTTTCAAATCTCTTTTAAAGAATTTTTTTAAGTCTTGTTCTCGCTTATTCATCCTCTTAGTTAATTTAATCTTTAAATCTCTCATAAAATAATTAAAATCCGAATCAACCATAAATCCGACATCAGAACGAACATCTCCCTTATTTTTAGATAATCCATCAATCTTCTTATTTAACTCTCTAACCTCTCTAACAAGCCGAGAACTTTTTTTCTTTTTTGGTTTAAACTTATTATTAATTTTTTTTCTTAAAACTTTTAATTTTCTTTCAATTATTGGAATATCTGAAACATTTTTCAACATTCTTTTAATATCTTGTTCTTCCTTAGAAAATCCACGAGTATCAAGAGAATTTAATTCCCTATTCAATTCTTTTAATCTTTCAACACCTTGACTAAAAACTTCTAAATCTCTTTTAATTTGACTTGAACTTTTTTTCACCATTTTTTTTATCCTCATTTAGTTTTTTCTTTTCTGAAGTTTTCTTTTTTTCTAAAAAAGAAAAGCTCCTATTGTTTTTAAATCTTTTCAAACTTCTCTAAACCCTATATCCTTGACTCTTATATTTATCAGTTTTATCTCCCTTATTCTTTTTTCCACCACGAGAAATTGCAAATTCACCAACATTATATCCTTCATTCTTCCATTTATTTAATTGTCTTTTAACTTCGCTAGTCTTCCTCTTTTTCTTAATCATTTTCTTCAAAACTCTTTCTCTTCCCTTTTGGATTTTATTTATCTTTTTTACTTTTTTCAAACTTTTCTTCATTATAGCCCTTAACTTAATCTTTTTCTTTGTAGGACTTAATTTTTTCAAGTTTTTTTTCTTCACATGAAACATTACATGTTCTCTCCTTAATTCTCTCTGATGTTGTTTCTTTAATTCCAAAAGAAGTTTATCTCTTTGCCTCATGCTATAAATAATAAAAATAATAACTACTAAAAACATAATAAAAACAACCCACATTGCAAGAGATTCAATATTTAATTCCCTTTCAGAATTACTAATATCAAAAACATAACTTCCAGTTCCAATTGAACCTTCATAAACAATTTTAACAACAAAAACATATCTCCCTTCATTAGTATTTTCAGGAATAGAAATTATTTTATTACTTAAAATATTAGTTTCAACAACTAAATCCTCTTTTTCAGAAAAAATTAAGTTTCCTTCAAAATCTTTAACTTCATAAAAAACATCTACTTTTTCAGAACCAATATTATCTAAATTAAAAACCTTATTTTCAACAATTAATTGACCAGAAGGATTAACTACACTATATTGAATAGGAACATTAATTAAACTATCAAATAAAATTTCTTGCGTTTCAATTTCTAAAATAACCGGAATCTCAATAGTTTTACTTTTTTCAATTATCTTTATTAAACCAGTATAAACTCCAGGCTCTAATCCTTCACTATCAAAATTTATACTCACTTCCTGAGTTTTTTCAGGTATTAAATAAAATTCAGTTTTATCAAAAGAAATAAAATCCAAATTACTTTCAATCCTAAATTCTTCAAGAACAGCATTAGTATTAGTAACATCTATACTCTTAGTTAAATTTTCTCCTTCTTCAATAGACAATTTTAATAAAACATTATCAACCTCAAAACTTCTATTATCTGACATAAAGCTATTAAAAACAAATCCCACTAAAATTAAAATTATAACTACTCCTATACCCATCACCAACTTTTTTTTGTTCTTCATTTTTTAGTTCTTTTCTTCCCGAGGGTTCTTTTCTTACAAGAAAAGAAGGCTCTTTTTATTCTTAGTCATTTTTTAGTTCTTTTCTTCCCGAGGGTTCTTTTCTTACAAGAAAAGAAGGCTCTTTTTATTCCTAGTCATTTTTTAGTTCTTTTCTTCCCGAGGGTTCTTTTCTTACAAGAAAAGAAGGCTCTTTTTATTCTTAGTCATTTTTTAGTTTCTTCCCTATTTCTTTTTCTTTTTTCTACCTTTTTTAAGATTTTTCCAACTAAATAAAAGTATTATCACAATTATTAATACACTTACTCCTATAAGCACCATAAATTGAGGAGTTAATTTAAATGTTGGCACTCCAGCACCTTTTACCTCAAATTGAGAACTAGCACTTGCAATACCTCCAATATAAGTCATTTCAGCAGCTAAAACATAATCCCCTTCGTTTAATTTATCAATATCAAATTCTTTAACAAAACTCACAGGTTTATCAACATAAAATGTTTCACTACTTTCATGATAAATTTGTCCACTAAAATCTTTTATAAAATATTTTATAGTAACATCAACTCCTTTTTCTCCAACAGGCAATAGACTTAATTGTGCCTTTAATCCCTCACTGATATCAAAAACACTTTCAGAAAGATCAACAGAAATATCAAACAAAGTTTCTCTACTTTGAGTATTCAACCTTACTAAAATTTCTTTTCTACTACTTCCAGAAGTTAAAATTATCTTACCAGTATCAACTCCAGGATCATCAGGAGAAATAAACTTAATAATTACTTCTTCCTCACTTAAAGCAGGAATATTAATACTTTTTGGAAAAATTATAAATTCATCTAAACCTTGTGAACTTAAAACAACCCTTATACTTTCATTAGTAGGATTACTCACAATCAATTTTCTAGTCCTTATTTCATCTAAAACAATTCTAATACTATATTCTTCATCACTAACTCCAAAATTTATTTTTTTACTTGTAGTTATTCCACCACCTCCACCTCCACCCCCTCCACTAGAATCACTAGGCGTAGCAGTAACCGGTGCAACATAATCTGTTACAAGAACTTTCATATAAACATTTGTACTTCCATTCAAAACCTTACTATAAGATGAACCATCCCTTAAATCAGTACTATCTACAAGAGTAGTATAACTACTATCATCACCATAATCTTGAAGAGTTGCAGAATGACTACCTGTTAATTGATCCCATGAAAAAACAATATTCCCTGTTTGAGCAGAAGGCAAATTATAAACCAAACTAATCTCCTGAGGATTACTTGCCCAAGAATGAATACCTAATTCAACATCATCATCTGAATAAAATCTTGAACAATTAGAAGGACAACTCTGACTTCTAATATCATAAGCATCGATACTACTACTCCCTAAAGAATTTGTCTTTAACCAAACATCAGAACTATATCCATTAACAATTCCATTAACCCTCAAATTCAAATCCTCTGCAAAAACTAAATTAACATTAATACCCACAACAAAGACAATACAAATTATCCAAATTACCAAAGATAAATTTAACAATCCTTTTCCCCTTTTCATACAATAAATCTAAGAAAATAATCTTTATAAAACTTAACATAGTTTAGTTTTATTAGAAATAATTTTAAAGAGCAACCCACTAAAGATATTATGAAAATCTCTCTCATAGGCAGATTATTATATAACTTTGAAAATATTATATGCAAAAACTTTAGAAAATTTATAGGAAATCATGAAAAAACAATAGAAGTTTTATTCCTAATAACCTATGTAACATTACAATTAATTTTATTATATTTTTTACCAAAAACAATAATTGCATCAATAGTTATTATTTTTCTTTTCTTACTCACATTAGAAAGAATTACAGTCCACATATGGTTAGATGAAGAAAGAAAGAAAATCAAAAGAGAAACAGAAAAATTAAGAAAAGATTATGCAGAATTAAAAGATTTAGCATACCAAGAAATTTATAATATTAAACAAAAATAAAATATAATTGTTTAATCAAATAATATCAATAAATAGTCTACAAAATAAAGGGCAATTCACTCAAAGTTTTATAGAATCTTTCACTTATTTCCCTCTCCTTTTCTTCAAAAGTTTTTTCTCTAACCTCAATTTCATTTTTCTTAGGATCCTTATTTTTTTTATCAACCATTTCAAATCACCTCAAAATTACCACAGAACATATAACCCTTTATTTTATATAAATCTTTCTTAAGAACCCTCATAAAACTAAACTTATTAATATAATCTAACAAAATCTTATTAAGAATAATTCCTCTTCGACTTAATAAAATTTATCAATTATTAATATAAATTAGATTTTGGGTTAGTGAAAACTTCCCAAAATCCATAAAATTGTGAGTAACTCTCAAAATTCATCAACAATATCTTCTAGCAAGAAAGACTCCAGACCCAATTAATCCAAGAGCTAACAACCATCCAGTAGTTGGTTCTGGAACTCCATGAACAGAATCAACTCCTCCAACAACTCCTTCTAAACCAGGCATAGCACCAACACTTGAATAACCAGAATCACCAGTATTACCATAATTCAAAGCAACTCCACGAACATCATCAATATCTACATCACCATCTCCGTCCAAATCTCCATCTCCAAGCAAAGCATCATGAGAACTCCAATACCTCGCCCCCATCCCAAATCCATTACTAACAATTCCAACATCACCCTCATCAATAATTCCATTAAAGTAACCATTCTCATCAGGAATATCTCCAAAGATGGGGGTGAACGGCGGAATAATTTCATCAAAACCTAAAGTAAAATAAGCATAAGGAGTTCCAGTATCATAAACCCCAGGACTTAAATCAGGTAAATCAATTCTCCCACCTTGTTCAGCAATAACATCTCTCACATTATGTTGTTCAAGGATGGTTCCGTTAGGGGCATCGAGGTGAGTTAGGGTTATAAAATCTTTGTGCTCAAATTCCCATCCATCTCCATAAGGCATATCCACTTGCAACCAATTTGGAGTTGATACTATTATCTCACCATTATAAACTAACTCAATATCAAAAGGGGTATCGCTTGAAGGCAGTCTATAATCCATACTCAATTTATCACTACCAATATCAGAATAAATTCCAGGAAATCCCTCAGAAAAAGATTGTAATCTTGAATCCCAACTATCATTAAAATTATCATCAATTGCAGAATTATCATAATGTATTAATTTTAAATCAGGATTATAAGAATGAAGATTATTTTCCATTTGAAGCATACCTTCTCCTTTAGCATTTCCACTTAAGACTAAAGAAGTCAATCCAGCTCCAATTAAACCAACTAAACTTAATTTTTTCATAATAATTATCAATAAAAATACTTTATAAAATTTATGGTATTAATTTTCCCTTATCATAACAACATTATTTTGATTACTATAAACAAAAGTTCCTTCCCATGACAAGATAGTAGTTCTATCACAGAAATAAGGTGGACCAGTACTTGCACAAATTGTATCAAAACCTCCTTCAGCAGGATCCCAATATTGCAACGTCGTCGTAACCCACCCCTCATCCCCAGCATCCGTAATATTCAAATTACTTGTCCCATTACTAAACCTCAAATCAGCCCAATTATATGTAACCCCAACAGCCACCCCACCAGCACTTGACAAAGTCAAGTTCCCAGACTTATTAGCATAAACCCAATACCCTTTCTGCCCCCGCAAACTACTATCATCCATACTTAATGCCGACGCTGAAGAATACTTATACTTCCCAACAGCGTCGGAAGGATTATCATAATAAACAGAATAAGCATTAACTTGATTATCATTAACAGAACCAGTCCAACTTCCACTTGTTCCAGAATCATTTGTAAATGTCAATCCTGAAAAAGACAAATTACTATCACTTGAAACACCTAATAAATTCCATCCAGAACTTAAACTAATATTTCTATCTGCTCCACTAGAACCACCAGAAAGATTCAAAGCAATCAAATTCCATCCAGAATTTAATGTGATATTAGTAGAATCTGCTACCAAAGTCACATTATAAGTATCTGTTGAATTTGAAGCACCAGAACTATCAAACACAGTTGCATTGTAATAATAAATATCACTACTCAATCCTGCCCAATTAATATTATAAGTTTCAGTCAAATAACTAGTTGAATTAACACTATCACCTGTTGAGTTATATAAATTAAAAGTTACATTCGCAAAATCATTTGTAGTAAATGAAACACTAACATAAATAAAGTCCTGATAAGCTCTAGCCCCATCCCCTAAAGTTCCAACACCATAACTAACTTGAGGAGTAGATAAATTACCTGCACCAGCAAAATTCTCCCAAACTAAATGAGGATAATCACCAACAACTTCTTCCCAAATACTAAAGAAACTCCAACTACTCATAGGAGCATTAGCAGAATAAACATCTCCCTTAAAATAGTTTATATCATCAATAGCAGTGCAACCTTCACTATAATTCCCAGTTGAATTCGCCCAGCAATCAGCAGGATTTCCAGAACTATTATACCAATAAACATTACTAATAGAACCGATATTATTTCCAATAAATCCTCCAACATCAAGGAACCCCTCACTATTACCTGTTGAAAAAGAATTACTAACATTTCCACTACTTTGCCCAACTAATCCTCCAATATAACTAGTACTAGAAATAATATTTCCAGTTGCAAAAGAATCATTAATATTTCCATAATTTGTACCAACCAATCCACCAATAAAAGACCTCATAGTGGAAATACTTCCAGTAGCATAGCTATTTTCAATATTCCCATAATTATTATATCCTACTAATCCTCCTGTATTACCCGATCCAGTAGAATTAAAATTCCCAGTTGCAAAAGAATTACTAATATTTGCGCTATTCTCTCCAACTAATCCTCCAATATAATTAGATCCAGAAACATAACCTGTAGCAGAACAATTAACAATATTTGCATTATTGTCCCCAACTAATCCTCCAACATAAACATTTCCTACAATATCTCCAGTAGCAAAACAATTAATAATCTCCCCATTATTAAATCCAGCTAATCCTCCCATATAACTCCCACTAGAAGTCACATTTCCAGTAGCAGAACTATTCCAAATATTACCATTATTTTGACCAACTAATCCTCCTGCATCAATAATAGCAGTAAAACTAGTATTTGAATAACAATTTGTTATGTTCCCGTCATTCTGCCCAACCAATCCTCCTGCTCCATCATCCCTAGTAGTTATTGCGCTATCTGAATTAGAATTTGTAATAATTCCATAATTTCTTCCAACCAATCCTCCTGTATCCTTATCACCATTCACACTTCCATTTGAATAACAATTTATAACACTTCCACTATTCTCCCCCACAACTCCTGCAATCCTATCATCACCACTAATACTTGCATTAAGAACATTCACATCTTGCACAACACCTCCAACACCAACATATCCAAACAATCCACGATAATCAGCACTTGTACCAGTCATACGTAAATTCAAAACACTATAATTATTTCCATTAAAACCTCCAACAAACGGAGGACTAATTCCAATAGGAGTAAAAGACACTCCAGAACAATCAACATCATTATTCAAAGTATAATTAATAGTTACATTTTCATTAATAAGTTCAAGCTCATCACAATTAGTTATATTTGTTGTAATCAAATACCAAAAATTCATAATATAATTCTGATATTGATCTAAATTTCCAGAAGTGTCATTAACAAGAACACCCAAATAATAAGTTCCAGCACTTAAATTAGTCCAATTAATTGTCCTTGTTCCATCTGAATAAAAGCTATTATTAATTATATCCTCACTAGAATTATATAATATAAACCTAATTGAATCTTCATTATCTTCAACAACACTTACATTAACATAAATAAAATCCCGAACAGGTGCAGCAGCAAAAGGCAAAGTCCCATCACCAATTGTTATAACAGGATTAGTTACATCCTTAAAAAAACTCACAGAAGTTGAATTCTTATTACCTACAGAATCATTACAATACAAGGTCCATTCATTTCCATCAACAACACTCACAACCTTTGTAAAATTCACACCAGCATTAACAACACTAGAATTCCAAACACCCGAACTATTACTATACCAACAACTTCCTCCACTCTCACTAACAGTATAATTTAATTCAGAAACATTAACATTATAACTAGAATTCTGAGGATAAACTATACTCACAGAAGGAAGTGTTTCATCAATATTAAAACTAATTGAAGAAGAATTAATATTACCCACAGCATCAGAACCATAAATAGTATAATTATGACTACCCTCATTAACAACTTCTGTATGACTTAATCGAGTAGCATTATACAAACTCATAATCTCATCACCAGTCAATGATTTATTAAAAAACATAACTTCATCAACTATTCCATTAGAAGATTGGAAATTTCCAATTAAAGTATTTGATACAGAATTAGGCATAGATTTAACACCACTAGCACTATTATTACCATCAACATATAAAGTTACTTCAGTTCCATTATAAGTAACTGCTACATGATTCCAAGACTTTGCTGTAAGCGCATTAACCGCTGTTGCAGTAGAAGTCTGTAGACTTTCATAAATCAATTCCCCATTAATAGAAAATTCTAAACTAATATTTTCTCCCTGAGATACTATTTCCTCATTCCCTGGAAGGAATTGAGACATATTTATCCAGGCAGAAATAGTAAAATTTTCAGAACCATTAATTATATCAGTTCCTAAATCAATATGATCTCCACCAACAGAACCATTCCCCACAAACTTAAACCCCTTTCCAAACTTACCATTATCAACCTGCACAGCACCATTAAGAGCAGTTCCATTATTCACACCCAAATAATCCACCACATCTCCACTTCCATTCACATCATCCATCCTAAACCAACTAACAAGCGAACCATCCAAATTAGGAACAATAAATCCTGTTCCCTCCTCAGAAGATGAAACATTGAACAACACCGAAGAATTAGCATAACTCAAATTCAAAGGACTAACCAAACTCAAACTAGGCGAAGTCTCATCAATATTAAAACTAATTGAAGAAGAATTAACATTCCCAGCAGTATCAGAAGTATAAGCAGTATAATTATGATTACCCTCACTAACAACTTCAGTATGCGATAATCTAGTCGCATTATACAAAGCAAGAATTTCATCAGCAGTTAAACTTTTATTAAAAATCATAGTTTCATCAATACTTCCATTAAAAGGACTTCCACCTGCAGCACCCCTCCCTCCAATAAATAAATTAGAACTTGCAGGTAAAATATTTGCAGAAGGAGTATAACTTTCTGTTAAAACAAGAGCCCCATCAACATAAAGACTAGCATTCACACCACTCTCATAATTTCCAACAATATGATGCCAATTTCCATCATCATATTCAGGAGTAGTCCAAATATCAAAATAAGGATCACCAGTGCTACCTGTCCCATCACCTACACTAAATCTTATTGCTCCACTACCACCATTTCTAAATAATTCATATCCTCCAACACCTCCTGCAGACTTTGAAACTATCCAACCATAACCTACAGTATTTGTAAACTTAATCCAAGTAGAAATTGCAATATTTCCTGAAGTTATATTCAAACTTTCACCATTTCCCGCATCAATATAATCCCCCGCCCCATCAAAACTAAATCCTTTTCCAAACTTCCCACCATCAGTCTGCACAGCATCACCAACAGCAATCCCATATCCATTACCTATATAATCTACCAAATCCCCTGAACCATTAACATCATCCATTCTAAACCAAGCCAATAAATTCCCATCCAACTTAGGAACCATAAATCCTGTCCCTTCTTCCGACGACGAAACATTAAACAACACCGAATTATTCGCATAACTCACATTCAAAGGCGCATCAATACTCAACGAAGGTAAAATCTCATCAACACTAAAACTAAAACTCGAACTATTAACATTACCCGCAACATCAGAACTATAAGCAGTATAATTATGATTACCTTCAGCAACAACTTCTGTATGTGATAATCTAGTCGCATTATACAAAGCCCAAACCTCATCATCAGTCAACGACTTATTAAATATCATAACTTCATCCAAAGTCCCATTCCATACATAACTATCACTTAATGTTCTTCCAATATGAGTTCCAGTAGCCTCAGTAGTTTCAAGTATTCCAGTATAAACCATACTAGAAACTCTAGCTCCATTAACATAACCTTCAATAGTTTTAGAAGAATTATCCACCCTAATACCCACATGTGTCCAAGTGTTTAATGGAATAGTATCACTAGAGGTAGTATTCTCAAAAGAACCTCCAATAGTATTATAAATCCTAAATCTAAAATCATTATTAAGTGCAGCTATAAACCAATCCCTACCAGCATTATCCTGACTAATAATTGCGTCATAACCATCTTCTTTATGATATACCCAAGCAAATGCACTAAATGATGCAGGAGTATCAATTATTTTTTTATTTAAATCAATATAATCATCGTCTCCTTCAAACTCAAATCCTTTCCCAAATTTCCCACCATCAACTTGCACAGCATCAGCAATTGCACTCCCATTATTCACACCCATATAATCCACCACATCTCCTGAACCATTCACATCATCCATTCTCCACCACCCCACCAATTTTCCATCCAAATTAGGAACAATAAATCCTGTTCCTTCTTCAGATGACGAAACATTAAACAAAATACTTGAACCATCCCCATAACTAACATTCAAAGGAGCATCAATCGTAACCAAAGGAAGTATCCCATCAACACTAAAACTAATCGAAGAACTATTAACATTACCAGCAGTATCAGAGGTATAAGCAGTATAATTATGATTACCATCAGCAACAGTTTCAGTATGACTCAACCTCGTTGCATTATACAAAGCAAGAATTTCATCTGCAGTTAAAACCTTGCTAAAAATAGCAATCTCATCAATACTTCCATTCCACCTATTTCCACCAGTATATTCTCCTCCAAAAACCATTAAATCATTTGATGCAGCAAGACTATCAGATGAAAAAGTATCATAATTAAAAGCACCATTATCCATAGAAATTCCAACCGCAGTAGAATTCATTGTTACAACATAATAATGCCAATCAGTATCAGGAATTGTTATAGCACTAGGGCTCTGCAATCCCCCACTAGCATAATATCCATAAGCAGTCATACTTGAAGCAGCATTATCCATCCTTATTATATACCCTACAGAACCAGGACTATTATCCATAATATATCTATTTCCAACAGTAGGCAACTCATCTGTTTTAGCCCAAAAACTAAAACTCAAATTTTCATATTCTGTTCCATTAAAAGGGGTATTTACATAACTACTCCCATCAAAATAAAACCCTTTTCCAAACTTTCCATCATCAACTTGAACTGCACTTGTAACTGTTCCATTATTCAAACCCATATAATCCACCACATCCCCTGAACCATTCACATCATCCATTCTCCACCATGAAACCAAATCTCCGTCCAAATTAGGAACAATAAATCCTGTTCCTTCTTCAGATGACGAAACATTAAACAAAACAGAACCACCATAACTCGCATTCAATGGAGCATCAATACTCAAAGTAGGCAAACTCTCATCAACACTAAAACTAATTGAAGAA
>JABHZE010000006.1 GCA_018653485.1 archaeon
AAATATATAATCGTTCGTTATCAGCCTCGGAGATATCTGAACTTTATACAAAAGGGTTGGCTAGAATTGAAAGACAGAATGTTACTGAATATATTCAGAACTGGACAGGTGAAGAGAATAAGACTTATGTTAGTCCTCTTAGTGTGACGGCTTCAAAGAGTGGTTATGTTACTTATTTGAATACTTCTGTGAACCAGAGTGTGAATTTAGATATGGCTATTTCTATGAGTGGGCTTTCGAGTGTTAGTGGTTGTGGTAATTTAGATGAGGCTGGGGTTTATACTCTTTCAGGGAATGTTAGTTCGACTGGGACGTGTTTTAATGTAACTGCAGAGAATGTGACTATTGATTGTGGTGGTTATGAGATAAATTATAGTTATGGTGGGGTTTTGGGGTATGGGGTTTATAGTGAGATGTTTAATACGACGGTTAGGAATTGTGTGATTAAGACGGGAAGTGCGACGACTAGTAATAAACATGCTGTTTTGTTTGAGGGCAATAATGCAAATAATGGGACTGTTTATAATAATACAATTATTACAATTGGGCGCGCTGTAGGTATAAGGTTGCTGGAAGGAGCATCGTCTTCTCCATCTTATAATGTAATTGATAGTAATGTTATTATGACTTCTGGAAGTTTTGGACAAGGAATTGAGTTGTATTCAAGTTATGGACCTGTGTTTTATGGTAACAGAATGATTAATAATAATATTACAACTTCTGCGACTTATGCTTATGGTGCTTTTTTTAGAAATACTGCGGATACATTGTTTGATAATAATACTGTTTTGACTTCTGGAGGGGGACATTCGTATGCTCTTTTATTTCAAGCAGATGGGGCGTATGGTAATTTAGTAACTGTTAAGAATTCAAATATTAAAACTACTGCTAGTGGTGGTACATCAGTAAATGTGCCATTGGGTATCTTGATCGCTTATGGAGATCAAAACATAACGATTATTGATAGTGTGATTAATGCAACTAACCAGAAAGATATTTATGTTATGGATAATCTTGATTCTGGTTCTTTGAGGTTGTTGAATGTGAGTTTTAATAAAAGTGATGTTTTGATTGAGGATAGTGATTTTGAGTTGCAGGTTGAGTATTATCTTGATGTTCATGTAAATTCTAGTTCTGGGTTGGATATTGAAGGGGCTAATGTGACTATTAAGAATAATACTGCTGATGTTATTTGGAGTGAATTAAGTAATGCTAGTGGTTGGTTGCCTACTAGATTGAACTTAACTGAATATACTCAGAACTGGACTGGAGAGAGTAATAAAACATATCATACAAATTATACATTTACTACTTTTGCAACAGATTATTATGTTGGAAGTGATAGTTTGAATTTGACTAGTTCGACTATTTATGATATTGAATTAATTGGAGCGATATATGAACGGAGTGCTCTTGGTTTGACTACTAATAAAAATACTGTTAATTATAATGAGAATGTTAATTTGAGTATAACTATTCCTTCTGAGAATTTGGGGAGTAATACTTTGAGTAGTGTTTGGGCTGTGATTAGTAAGCCAGGTGCAGGTGTTGAGAATGTTAGTTTGGAGGGGAATGTTGCTGGAGGATATTGGAATGGAACATATACAAATACCTCTGGTGTTTTGGGTGATTATGTTGTTGGATATTATGCTAATATTACTACAGGTGTTATGTTGTTTGAAGATGTGAGTGCGAACTTTAGTGTTCAGAATACTTCGATATCTGTTGTTCCTGAAAATCTTGTTGTGAATACAACAGATGTGATTAATGTTATGGGGCAGATTAATAGGACAAATTCTACAGGTAGTTGGAGTATTAATGATAATTTATTTTTAATGAAAATAAATAATGTAAGTGTTTCAAGTGATGTTTATAATGATAGTAGTTTTGTGGGGGGGACAGGGAGTGAGGTGAATGTTAGTAATGTTGTGCAATTGAATTTAAGTTCTGAGGGTAATGTGCTTAATTATAATGACACATATGCAACTAATGGATTTTTATCTGATAATTATTCTAGTTATATGCCTGGTTATAGTGGTGCAGGAGGTATTTTATTTGATGATAATATTGGTGGAGGATTTGTAGGTAATGTAACTTATAAATTTACAAGTGTGACTAAATTTTATAATGCAAGTGTTTATGTTGGAACTCAAACTGCTGCAGATGGAAGTGATGGTAGTGGAAATACAAGTGTGTGGTATAGCTCTGATTATAGTAGTTGGAATTTTGTTGATTCTTCAACAACTCAGGGAGTTTTGGTTGGAGGGGTTTTAGATATTGATGGTTATAGTGATGTTTATATTAAAATACAATCAGATATGACTGGTGGTGAAAATCCTGTAACTAATTTAACAATTAATAAAACTAGTTATAATTATGATTCTCTTGGTAATTATGTTTCTGGAAGTATTAATTTAGCTAATGTAACTTATACTACTTTGAAATGGACAGAGAGTTTGAATGGTGGAGATATTAATGTGCAGTTAAGAGAGAGTGATGATGGTAGTGCTTGGGATAGTTGGAGTAGTAATTATACAAATAGTTTGACAAATGATATATCTAGTTTTACAAAAGATTATGTTCAGTATAGGGCTTGGTTTGAGACTTCTAACTTAAGTAGAACTCCTGTTTTATCTGGAATTAATATTAGTTATTTTAATGCTTCAACTAATTCAACTGGTGGTTATGATTATAATATTACTATTCCTACAGATACTTTAGGTCCTCAAGATTTAGAAGTTTCTGTTGTTAATAATCCTACAACAGGAATTGTGGGTGCAAACACTACAAGTGTAACTGTTTGGGCAAGGACAAATGTTACATATGCTGTTGAGAAGAATTATTCACAAAGTATATCTAATTATAGTGTGTATGTTAATTTTACTAGAACAGATACTGGTGCTTTAGTTCCTGGAGATGTGAATATTAGTATTAGTAATAGTAGTAGTTTATGGAGTTATGTATGTTCAGGAGTTACTCAATGTGTTGCATCATGGCTGATTCCAACAAATGTTAAATATGGAAATTATACTATTAATATAACTGGAAGTAATGAAACTGGTTATTATATTAATTCATCAAATGGATTTGAAGATTGGTTAGAGCAAAGGAATACTACTGGAGTTAGTAATTTAGAAAATAGAAATATTAGTGATTTATCATTTGGAACTCCATATAGTTTCTTGCATAATTTTACTATTAATAATACTGGAAATGCAAGTATGTATGATGTTTATGTTTGGGATGCAAATCCTAATGCAGATGTTTCATTTGCTGATTATACTCCGTGTACTAGAATTTATCCTAATCAATCTTGTGATTATGTTTTAAATATAACTCTTGCAGATAGTACTTCTGCTGGAACTTATGAGCAAACTTTAAGGGCTAATTGGAGTGATAATGATGGTAGTATTAGTGGTGGAAGAAGTCCGGCTTATTTCCAAGAGTTTATGGATATTGTTGTAGAATCTAATGCAGTTATGTCATTGAATATCTCTGATTATAATTTAAGTATGCAACATGAATCTAATTCTAATTTTAGTTTCTTGGTTCAATCTACTGGAACATCTCCTGTTGTCTCTACAACAATATCTTTTGTTGAAGGAAATATTAGTGCTGGAAATAATTTATCAGGTTCTTGGATTAATTTTATTCCATCTAGTATTGCTTCTATAAATCCTGCCTCAGATAGTTCTGTTATTGCAAATATAACTGTTCCTGCACAAACTGCTCCTGGAAATTATTCTGGACAAATAAAAGTTTTAGCTTTAGCTGGAGGAACTAAATATCTTAATTTAACTCTTGAAGTATTAACAAATAAATCTTGGAGTATTAATCCTTCAAGTGATTTATCTAATAATAATACTTTTTCATTAAATACTGCAGGAGCAATAGGGAATTATACTGTTACTAATTTAGGAAATGTGAATCTTAGTTTTAGTGTAGGTTATTTGCCTTCAAGAACAACAGATTATACTGCTATTCAAGGATTATTTTCTCAAGATAATACAACTTATATTCCTGGAAGTGTTTTAAATCCAACTAAGATAAATGTTAGTAAGGGTGGAAATACTACTATTCCTGTTTATCAATTAGGGGATGATGATTCTTGGAATGATATTGGAATTAATATAACTGTTTCAAATGCTAGTGCTTCACCTACAAGTTATACTGTTCAAGATAGTTGGTATATTATCCAAGCACCTCCTGAGGTTTCTAATATTTATTTTACATGGGAAAATATTTATGGAAATAAAGCTGAAGTGAATAAGCCCGTGGTTATTAAAATGAGAACTACAGATGATATTAGTGTTAATACTACTACAAATGTAACTAAGATTAATGTTACTTATGGTGGAACAACCGTGGTATTAAATGCAACTGATTTGTTTGGTGTGTTTGGGGAATATACTGGAGGGGCTGGTTCAACTACTGTTCTTAATTTTACTGCAAACTTTACTCCTACAATTGCTGGAATACATTATGTTGTTGCAACTATTTATGATAATGGTGGGAATTCTAATTTTTCATCAACTTATAATTTTACATCTTATGCTACATCAAATGTTCAATTAAGTCAGAATATTTCAAATCATAGTATTGTAGATATTAATCAAGATAACTTTCATTTGTTTTATGTTAATTATACTTTGAATAATACTGGTGAAGTTTATGCTTATCTCCCTAATATTACTTTTAGTAAAAATGATAGTGTAATTGATATTATTCCTAGTAATTATTTGTTTAGTAATATGAGTAATGGAAGTAAGAGTAGTTATGGATTTGGAGTTAATGTTAGTGAAGGTACTCCTTCTGGTACTTATGATATTACCTCTACTGCAAGATGGAAAAATCCAGATAATAGTATTGGAAGTGATTCTGAAGTTTTGAGTGTTATTGTTGCTTCAAATAAATCATTTAATTATTCTCCTAGTAGTTTGAATTTAACTGTTTCTACTAATGAGCAGAATTCAACAGTTTTGACAATTAATAATACTGGAAATGATGCTTTAACTAGTGTGAGTTTAGATTGTTATACTGTTAGTTTATGTGATGACTTTACTTTTTCTGCTAATGCTTCTGGGTTTAGTATTCCTGTTGGAGGTTCTAGAAAAGTAAATGTTAGTTTAAGTGCTCCACAAGGTTTAACAGGAGGAGTTTATGTTGGAACTATAAATATTAGTGGTAGTGGTGTTTCAGATACAGTTAGTATTCAAGCAGAAGTTCCTTCAAGTTATACTTGGAATGCTACACCATTATCTGTGAATGCTACTAAAGGAACTTCACAAACAGGAAATTTAGGTGCAATAAGTATTTCAAATACAGGTAATATGCCTTTGACTTTTAATTTGTCAAGTACAAATGCTTCTACTATACAACCAAATATGAGTACAATTACAGTGCCTGTTTTATCTAGTGGAAGTTTTAATATAAATTATTCTGCTCCAGATAGTGAGGGTAGTTATTTTGAAAAGATTTTAATTACAAATACTTCATATACTCCAAGTCAATTAAATGTTAGTGTTAATTTAACTGTTACAAGAATTAATACAACTATTTTATCTCCTACTAGTGCAAATAATCTTAGTAATGTTAGTGTAGGTGATTTAATTGAGATACATGTTAATGCAACTTATGGTGATGAATTAATAACTAATAGTTCAAATTGGAGTGCAAGTATTGGAGGCAGTTCTTGTTCTAATTTGAGTTATGAATATCTTAACTCTTCTGTTTATTGGAATTTAACTTGTAATGCACCTTCTATAACAGATGGTTTAACTTATAATTTATCTGTTACTTTAACTCATGAGAGTTATGGTGAAATAAGTCAAACCTCTACTAACTCCATAATTTATAGGGATATTACTCCTCCTTATTTTAATGTTACTAGAAATAATGTTAATCTTGGAAGTAATATTAGTCTTCAAGTTAATGTAACTGATAATGCTGAAGTAGGTAATGTTTGGTTTGATTTAACTTATCCAAATGCTAGTATTTATAATTGGACAAATGTTACAAATACTTTAATGTCATTATCTGGTGGAAATTATATCTTTACTGGTTTATTATTAAATTTAGCAGGAGAGTATTTAGTTAATTATTCTGCTAATGATAGTACTGGAAATTTAAATTCTACTCTTGATTGGTTTGAAGTTAATGATAAATATAATTGGTTATTTAATTTAGTTAATTATGATAGTGATGGGGTGAATAATGTTAATATTAGTTTGCGTCGTCCTAATACTACTACTCTTTTGGTTAATAATGTTAGTAATTCAAGTGGAAGTGTTGTCTTAAATGTAAATAAAAGAGATTATGATTTGCATGCCAAAATTTCTACAGATACTCTTATTACAAGAAATATTAATTTTACAAATGTAACTACAAATAATATTACATTTAATTTGCATAGGCTAGGTGTTGATGAATTATCTGAAACAGTTGCATTACATAAAGTGTTCCAAGGAATTGCATCTAATTCAAGTGGTTTGAGTTTGAATGATGTTTCTGCTGTGTTTAATTATTCTGGATTGTCTTATGATAATTCAAATGAATTAAGGGTTGTAAAGTGTGCTAGTTGGAATTATACTGATAGATCTTGTTTGGGAACTTGGAGTAATTTAAGTTCTTCAATTGATAAGGATTTATTAGAAGTAACTGGAAATTCTACTGGATTTAGTTCTTACTTTTTAGCTGAAAATAAATGTAGTAATGGATTATGTGAAGGAACTTATGGAGAAACTACTACTACTTGTCCTGCAGATTGTATAACTACTTCTAGTGGAACTAGTAGTAGTTCTGGTGGGGGTGGTGGAGGTAGTAGTGGTTTAAGAAGTGCTGATTTAGATAAGATTGAAGAAATAATAAAAAGTTTCTTAAATATTGGTGGAATTAAATTAGAAACTGTTTCAATCTATAAAGAATTATTTGTAGGAGAAACAACTACTTTTAGAATTCATTTGAGAAATACTTTAGATAGTGAGAAAACTATTGAGATGAGTACTGATGGAGATATTGCAGGATTGATATTTTTTGAATCTAGTAGTATAACTCTTGAATCTAAGGAAGAAAGAGATGTTTTGATAAAGATTGTTGCACCTAGAACTGCTGAACCTGGAAACTATGATGGTGATTTGATTTTGAAATCTGGTGAAGAAGATGGTTCTATTCCTGTTACAATTAGAATTTTATCTCCTGAAGGTAAATTATTAGATGTTAAAATTCAACCATTAACTGCGTCTGTTCGTCCTGGTGATGTTTTGAGATTACAAACTGATTTATTGAATTTAGGAAAAACAAAAAGAGTGGATGTTCAATTTGATTTACAATTATTAGATGTAGAAACAGGTGAAATTATTACTCGAAGTGAAGAGGCTTTTGCAGTTGAAACTACTATAAGTGCTATAAAGAATTTAACTATTCCTGAAGAGACTGCTCCAAATAGATATATGATTAAGGCTACTGCTTATTATTCTAATGTTGAACAAAGTATGCAGGCAAGTTCTATTGCTTATATCATGGTTCAAGAACCTTTCTTTTTGAGAAGTTTAGTTGGGATTCCAGTATGGGTTTATTTCCTTGTGTTTTTAGTTGGAGTTTTAGCTATAGGTGGAATTTCTTATCTAAGATATCTTGACTTTAAGAAGAAAAGGTTTAAGGTTAAAGTAGATTCTACTAAACTTCCTCATCCTAGTCCTCATTCTGGATTTGTTGGAAAGATTGCAGAAAGTGATATGAGAACATTTGTTGATATGAATAAATTACAAACTCATACTTTAATTGCAGGTTCAACAGGTAGTGGAAAGACTGTTGCTGCTCAAGATGTGGTTGAAGAAGCTTTGATAAAGAAAAAAGGAGTAATAATCTTTGATCCAACTGCTCAGTGGACTGGATTTTTGAGAAAAAATACTGATAAAGGAATGTTTAAGAGATATGGTTATTTTGGAATGAAACCAAAAGACGCAAAAGGATTTAATGGAAGTATTAAAACAATTAGTGATCCTTATGAGTTAATTAATATGAAGAAATATTTGAATAGACCTGGTGAGATTACTATATTTAATGTGAGTCATTTGACTCCTAAGCAAATAGATGTAGTTGTAGCAAGTACTATTGAACAAGTGTTTAAATCAGAACCAACAGAAGCTAGTGAATTAAAGACTCTGATTGTATATGATGAGGTTCATAGATTATTACCTAAGTTTGGTGGAAGTGGACAAGGATTTATCCAATTAGAAAGAGGAGCAAGAGAGTTTAGGAAATGGGGTATTGGATTAATGTTGATTTCGCAGGTTTTGAGTGACTTTGTAGGAGAGGTTAAAGCAAATATTGGAACTGAAATACAAATGGGGACAAGGTATGAAGGTGATTTAGAAAGAGTTAGTATGAAATATGGTGAAGATGTTTTGAAGTCTGTTGTTAAAGAACCTGTTGGAACTGGAATGGTTACTAATGCAGAGTATAATGCTGGAAGACCTTATTTTGTAGCGTTTAGACCTTTAATGCATAGTACAAAGAGATTAACAAAAGCAGAGTTGAAGAATTATGAAAAGTATTTCCAAGAAACAGAAGATTTGGATTATCAATCTGCAATGTTAGAGAAACTTGGAGTTGATACTCTTGATTTGAAATTAGAATTAAAACTTGCAAAACAAAAAGTTAAATCTGGACAGTTTAGAATGGCTGAAATGTATTTAGAATCTTTAAGGCCTAGGTTTGAAGAAAACTGGAAAACATTAGGTAAGAAGCCAATGCATGTTGTGAAAAAGAAGATTGATAGGGCTACTGTCTCTGAAGGAATCTTAAAGGCAAAAGCTGAGAGAAAGAAATATGTTTCAAAGAATCCTGAAAAGGTTCAGTCTTTTGATCAAGAGGTTCTTGATTTAAAGAAATTAATTGAAGAAAAAAAGAGGGCTGGAAAGCAAACCTCTTCGGTTGAATTAAAACTAACTGATTTAAAGAAAAGATTAAAACCATTTAAAGGAAAAATTTCTGCAAGTGATGCAAAAGGAATGAGTGCAGAAGTTGAAGGTTTGAAGAAAGAGATTAAAGGTGTGAAGTGATAGAATATTTTCCGAATTTATCTTTCTTCTCCCTTATCCAGGGGGGAGAAGAATTAAATTCTTGTGAAAATTATAAAAATATAAAAAATTTATAGGGCTTTGAAAAATGCGAGGTTTTAAATAAATTTAAAAAGAAAAGATGGCTTGAGGTATTAAGATGTTTGATTTTTTAAAAAAAGGTGAGAGTGGTGCAATCCCTGATGTGGGACAGGAAGATAAATTTGAAGAAAAGAAAGTAAAGAAAGCTTCTATTTTGAAAAAGGTTTTAAAGAAAAAAGCAAAGGCGACCAAAGCTCCTGTAAAGAAGAAAGTTGAGGGTGTTTCTAAGTCTGGAGATTCTGAGGGTGCTGGAGAGGTTTCTGATGCTGAAGCAAAAGTGGCTCCTGTTGTTAAACCAGGGGTTAAAGCTAAGGTAGGAGTTGGTGCAACTCCAGGAGTTAGTAAATTAGAGTTAGATAGGGTTAATGCGAGAGTTGAAGCATTACAATCTTTATTAAAAGGTTATAATGAAAGATTTTCTATGATTGGACAGCAAATTGGAGAAGTAAGGGCAATGAATCTTGCTACTGAAAAAACTATTTCTAGGTCTAAAATAGAATCTGCTAAGGCAGCAGATATTGTTAAGGAAGTAAAACCAGACAAATTAAGATTAGATTACCAAAAAATGGATATGAAAGTTACAACTCTTTCTGAGAAGATAGAAGCAAATAATCAATATGCAAAAACAATTATGAATGAAGTAAAAGATTTAAGACAAAAGGCACAAGTCTTTCTTGGAACTGATGCAATATTGCAATTAAATGATGATGTTAAAAAAGATTTAATTGAATTGCAAAAATTAAGTGCAAGAGTTAGGATAAATGCAGATAAATCAGAACAATTATTTATTGAGTTAAGGGAAGGATTTGCAGATAGTCAAAAATTAGCAGGAATGGTTACTAATTTAGATAGTTTTACTGCAACTATTAAAGAAGAAGTAGATAAATTAAAGTTAGACCATAGCCAGATTATAAATCAAAAAGAATATGGTGCTTTTCAAAAAACAGTTAACAATAAATTTTTAGGTATTGATGCAACTATTGAAGAAGTTGAAAAAATTAAAAGTGAAAATGAAAGATTAAGTAAGGTTATTGAGAGTATTTTTTCAGTTGTTAAGAAAAATCAAGATGAAGTTGGTGAGTTGGGATTAAATATTGGGAAGAGTGGTATTAAAAAAGTAGATGATTATGATGGTAAACTTCTGGAACTTTTAAGGGTTATGGAGAAAATTGCAGGAGAAGTTAAGGAATTGAAAGGTGAGAGGGTTAAGAGTGTGGGAGTTAAGAAAGTTGTTAAACCTAGTATTGTTAAAAAAGAGAGTGTTTCAGAAGTTGCTAAACCAATTAAGAAAACAAGAGGGGTTCGTGATGTTGCAACTATAAATGAATCTGCTAAAAAATCTGTAGAAAAACCTAAACCTTTGAAACCTCTTGTTCCAGTTAAAAAAGTTGCTGAACCTAAAATAGTGAAGAAAGAAGTTAAGGGGGAAAAATTAGAAATAGATAGTATTGAGAATGAGTTAAGGGATATTAGAAAAAATTTAGGATTTTCAGATGTTAAAAAGAAAAAGACTAAAATAGTGAAGAAAGAAGTTAAAAGTGAGAGTAAACCTGCGAAGAAAAAAATTGATGTTAAAGGTTCTAAAAAACGTAATAATTCTTGGATAAAAAAGGCTATGAAGACTAGAAAAGAAAATGCAAGAAAGAAAGAAGAATTAAAAATTTCTAGACTTAAAAATCTTAAAAAAGCAAGAGCTGCTAAAAAACGATTAAAGGCAACTAGACTTAAAAATCTTAAAAAAGCAAGAGCTGCTAGAAAAAAGTCTTTAAAGAAAAAAAAGTGATTTAATTTTGAATTAAAGTTAATTTGTAAGATTTTGTTTAGTGAATGTTTTGAGTAATTATTCTAACCCTTCTTCTATTTTCTTTAATCGGGTATCAAATAATCCTTTTTTAGTTTCTACTATTTCTTTTTTTGAAGATTTGGTTTTTGAGGTAGACATTTGTTTTGAATTCATGAAATTAATTATATTTAGTTTTTTGTAAAACATATATGCTACTCCAACTATAACTAAGATTAAAATTATAAGTAATATTATTACTATTATTAATACTTTATTTTCTGAAATCATTGAAGGTAGTTCTGTTTCTTTAATAGGTTTAATTTTATCAAGACACTCATCTGCTTTTTTAATATTATCTTCAGCGTTAATAAATTCTTCTTTTTCTATGTTTGATTCAATTTCATTTGCTATTTTTTCACAAACATTTAATTCTTCTAATTGTTTTTCTTCTTGTATTTCTTCTTTTAATTCTTTTATTTTATTTTTAATTCTCTCTAATTCTGATATAAAGTAATCTTTCATTGTTAAAACTACTAGTCTTCCAGATTCTCTTTTTTCAGTTTGATCTGTTTTAATCACATAATCAAAATCATATTCTCCTAAAAAGTTTTTAACTAACCATGTTATTTGAAATTCTTTTGTTTCTTTAGGTTTTAATGAGTTTATTGTTAGAGGATTTATAGTATATATTTCTTGATTTAGTCCTTCTAAATTTAATGTTATTCCTGTTAGCTCTTTATCCCCTGTATTTTCAATTGTTAATGTGGTTGTTTTTTCTATATTTTTTGTTAAAGATATTGGTTTTTCTACATAGATTCTTAAATCTGTTTTTTCAGTTGGAATTGTTATTGCTCCTCCTCCACCGCCTCCTCCACCTGTTGAAGGTGCAGTAGGACAAGCTCCACAATCTGCAGGACATGTTGAACATGTTTCAGTGCCATTACAAACAGCATCCCCACAATTAGAACTATCTGTTGTTGTAAATGTAGAATAAGCTCCTGCTTTTTCTGAGAATGAAGGGCCATAATATCCTAGGAAAGTTATTTTTACTAATCCTGTATAAGTTGTTGTAGGATTTACATACCAAGTTAAAGTTGAAGTTGCAGGAACCATTCTTGTTTCAGAACCTGTATCTAGAACAGCGTTATTATCTATCCTTGTTAAGTTCCAAGTTAAGGTCATATCTTTATTTGCTCCACCTGTATTTTCACTTATCACTGAAATGTTTAGATTTGAAACATCTGAATTTAAAATAGTAATAGTTCTTACATCAAAAGGGCCTCCTGTTACTTTCCAAAATTCGTGAGCATAATAAGGGGTAGAGGATTTTGTTGCATTGATTATTGTTTCCCAGATTCCTTCTGTTGCTGAAGCTCCTACTGCATAAGTATAATTATAAATTCCTGCTGTTGTTTCTGCAGTCATTGAAGCTGGACCTACTATTGTGCTTCCACCTGCATCAATTATTGTTATTTGCATTGAATCTGCAGAAGTATAAGTTCCTGAAGATGTAAAGTAGGATTCAACATAATAGTTTGTTTGAGTTACAACTTCTGGTGAACCTGCAACTGTAACAAAATTTCCCCCTCCAACTGCAGAGGTTACTTGAATATTAAAATTTGAAGATTGCCATGAGTTAGAGTAATCATCTGTATAAGTTATGTTTAAAGTATAGGTTGCTTCTGTTATTGGAACTGAAATAAACCAAGTTGCATTTTTAATTTGATTTGCATTGAAATTTCCTAGAGAATTTGTTTGAGGATAATCTGATAAAAAAGTAAATCCTGTTGGAGTATTTAATACTGCATCTACTCCTGTTAAAGCATCTGTTGCATTTAATTCTCCTGTTATTTTTATTGTATGGTAGGGTAATGCAGTTGAGGGGTTTTGCTCATTTTGAGTTGTTGCATTTGGTGCTCTGATTGTAAATTGTTGCCAAGAAATTGAATCATTTATATTTCCTACACTATCATTTGCATAAACTTTGAATTGATAAGTTCCCTCTGTTGTTGCTGTCCAGGTTTTGTTATAAGTTATTGCAGAGGTATTTGTCATTGTTAAATTTGTTTGAGGGGTAGTGTTTATTGAAACCCAAACAGTATCCATATTAGAATCTGTAACATTTGCATAAAATTGAATAGTTTCTCCTTCAGATATATCTGAATCAATCCATTGAGAAGTGATTAAGGGATTATCAGTATCTATTATACTTCTTACATTAAAACTTGCATCAGAAGAATCATTAGATGTTGAATAAGAATCATTTAAAATTAATGTTAGGAAATAAGTTCCATAAACTCCTAATGAATTCCAGGAATAAGTACAAGGATTTGCTGTTGCTGTATCTGAATCAGCATCGGTACAATTAGCAGTTAGATTAATATTTGAAACTATTAAATTAGTTGTAGAATTTTGAGTTTCTCCATAATAAAGATTTCCAGTCAAGGTATCTGAATCAGAATCTGTAACATTGAAGGTTACTAAATAGTTTCCTTGGGATTGATTTACTGTTTCTCCTCCATTAGGTTGTTTGACTAATGCTGTTGGTCTGTGATTCATATAAAAATAACTACTGCTTATTGTTGAACAATTACTTGCATCACAGACAGAGGCATAAAATGTTGTAGTTCTATTCTCTGTCGATTGAATTGTATAAGAACATGATGAAGGGCTTGAAGATTCAAATGAAGTATTACAAAAAGTTGTTGCATTACAACCTGATTGATTTATTGCAGATGAATTACAAATAAATAATTGTCCTGAATTTGATTCTAAGTCTGTCCAGTTTACAGTTATATTTACTTGTTCTCCTACTTGCTTTGGATTTGCTAATGAAGAATCTGTTGAAATATTATTTATTGAAGGAGGGGCATTATCAAAATGTTCAATTATTATCTTAGGTCTTTGAGCAGATGTTGCTGATTCTGATGATGAAATGTAGGTGTAGTTTCCTACTTCTGCATCTGTTGATATTAAAATTATTCCATAGTTATTATAAGAACCATTAATCCATCCCCTAGTTGCAGTAGTTATTGAAAAATTATAATATTTTGTTGTTTGATTTTCAAATATTACTGAGTCTAATTCTTCTGCATAATCTCCTCCTGCAGAAGTCCAAAGGTTTGAAGAAGTAAAATTATTCCATGTTGCTTGTGATTCTATCCAATTGTTTGTTACTCTATATGCCTTGATAGTTAGATTATCAGTATTATATGCATTTTCTACATATACTTGTAATTTTGCACTTGAGATTGTATCATCTGAATCTATTGAAGAGATATTAAATTTTATTAAACTAGTATAATTTGTACCTAATCCTGCAGAAATTCTTCCCACTCTTAAATTTATTCCAGTTCCATAATTATTGTTTGCAAGAGATTCTCTTAAATAAGTATCATTTATTGTTGAACCATCAACTGGAGATTGATAAATAACATAACCTGTTAATGAAGGGTTTTGAAGATATAATATAGGGAAGATAAATATTGATGCTATAAATATTAAACTGATTAAAGTTATCACATGAGGGATTCTCTTTTTTTTCATTATTTAGTAAAGGTTTAATGGCTTTAAAATGTTGCGGGTTTTTGAGAAAAAGAAATTTTTATTCGCATAGATTATTTGGGTTGGTTCTTGGGTCTTCCCAATCATCAGAATGTTGAATTACTGCACCTGTTAAAGGTTTTGAACCTATTATTTTATTTCCTTTACAGATTATTTCATAATCTTGGCAGAAATTTGATTGGTTACAGATTGCCTTGGTGTAAGTGTAGATTTGAGGGTTTTCTTTTTGATTAATCACTTCCCCAGTTATGATTGGGTTGAGAAAGAGGAATGTAGATAATAGGATTATTGAGACTATAGAGATTATTGAAATTGAAATTATTATTTTTTTAGGATACATGTTTTGATTATGAAAGTAAGATTTATAAAAGTAGCTTTCTTTTATTAATTTATATTAATAGAGGTGATAATATGGTGAAGAAAAAAAAGAAGGTTGATAAGAAAGATAAGAATGGAATCTTTGGGAAGAAGAAAAAGAAGGTTGATAATAAAAGCAAGGATAAGAAAGTTGTTAAGAAAAAAACTAAGGTAATTTCTAAAAAGGTTTGTATGTGTCCTAAATGTAAAAGTAAGGATACTAAAAAGATTTATTCATTAAGAACTCTTTTTGGATTATATTCTAGATGGAGATGTAAGAAGTGTGGACATGAGGAAATTGTTTTTCCTTGTAAAATTGAGAAGGTTTCTAAGAAGTAGTTATTTTTAGTTTAAATTGAGGATAATAGAGCTTTTATTATTATGAATCCAACTATGACAATTATCCCTATTTTGATTAACTCTAAAACATCATCAGAAGTTATTTGTGCCTTATTATTCATTTTTTATTGAGAGTTAATTTAATTGATTTGATATCTGTTCTTATTTTATTTAGGTCTTTTTCTCTTATAAACTTTTGCTCAATTTTATTAATTAATCTTTCGAATTCAGTTATTTTAATTAGGATTAAATAAGTTAGACCTATAAATAAAATTATTGCAGCCAGAGATAAGATGACTTCTAAACCTATTTTTATTTCTTCTTGGAAAATGGCGCTTAAACCTAACAATGCAACAATCCAAAAGATTAAACCCTTTATGTTTTTTGAAAATTTTATTGGAACAATCTCTTTTTCCATTTATTGTGTAATTGATTTAACTTTATAATCAAAATTATATTCTAAAATATATTTCATTCTGTGAAGAATTCAGGAGTATATTCTTCATTCTGTGAAGAATTCTACAATATCCTTATCCTTAACTTTATGTTTTAATCCTACTTTTTGATTTGGGAATTTGCAAGAAGGGCCTGTGACTTTTGCGTATTTTACTTTTTTGCTGTAACCATGAAGGATTTTTTCTGCAACATCTTTTAGAGTAGATTTTGGCTTAAGGATAATCGGGGTTTTGTCTAATTTATCTCTTTTTCCAGGATGTTTGGTATAAACTCTTACAAATTTAAATGATTTTAATATTTTTTCTTTTAATTCTTCAATACCTTCATTTGTAATAGTAGAGATTATTGCAAAATTGTGTCTTTTGGATTTTAATGTTTCTGATATTTTTCTTTTTGTTTCTGGAAGATATAAATCTGCTTTATTGAATATTATTACTTTAGGTTTACTTGTTGTTTCTTTGTTTTTGATTGCATCTAATGTGGGTTTTATTTCATCTATTTTTTCAACTACAATTAATAATGTGTCTGCATTATTGATAATTCCTTTATCAAAATGTTCAGAAGCTATTGGGGGCATATCTATTATTTGAATACTACATCCTTTATGGTTTAAAGTGCCTATTTCTGGTTCTGTTGTTGTAAATCCATAACTTGCTATTTGAGGTTTGGCATTTGTTAGTGTTTTTAATAATGATGATTTTCCTGAATTTGTTAATCCAATGAGTATTGCTTGCATATCTTGTTTTTTTATACCTTTTTTAGAACCTGATTTTTTCTTTTTAATTGCAATGTCTTGTTTTAATTTTTTATATCTTCTTCTAATGTTTTTTCTTAGAGTTTCTGCTCCTTTGTGTTTGGGCATAGTGCTCATCATTTTTTCAAGCGCTTTTAATTTTTCATCATTTGTTGCAGCGCCATGATATTCTTTTTCAGCATCTATATATTCTGGATGTGCATTAATTGGCATAGTAAATATAATTCATTTGAATTTATAAGGGTTGTGAGTTAATTTTTAATTTAGTGTTTTAGAGGTGACTAGGGTTTTAGAAGTGTGGGTTAATTTTTTTAAAAAAATTAATTCTAGTGTAACTTCGGATTGATATTTTTATTAGGAGATATCTTCTGAAAATATTTAGTTAACCCGCAGTTTCGAAGAGTTTAAATATGTATTTTGGTTTTAAAATTAGAGTTAACCCACAAAACTCATAAAAAGAAGTGAAGATGGTGCATAAAAAATATATAAAAAAGAATGGTAAGACTTTTGGGCCTTATTTATATGAGAATTATAGGGAAAATGGTAAGACTAAGACTAGATATATGGGGATAGGAAAGGAGGATTCTGAAGGAATGGGAAAAAAGGGTAAAAGTGGTAAAAAGGGTGGGAATTCTAAAAAAGGATTGGATATTCATCATGTTTTTTGGACTTCTTTGTTGATAATCTTTTTAGTTTTAGTTTTTAGTGTTGGAGGATTTTTATTAAGTGGAGGTTTAGGAGAAAATGAATTAAAAGGTGAATTGCCTAGCCAATCTGTTGATGTAACTCTTAATTTAATGGGAAATGCTCCGCCTGTGATAACAAATTTGGATGAAGAGATTTTTGTTTGTGAGAATACTGCTTTGAATAATTTGTTTGCTGTTGAAGATTTAAATGCAGATGCACTTTCATTGCAGTTAGATAATAATGTGGAAGGATTATTTTTTGTAAGACCTTCAAGTATTTCTGCTGGAAATGTTTATTCTGATGTAGAATTAGTTAGTTTAAGAAGGATTATTAAAAGCGATTTTGATAATTTAAATGAGGGTTGGAAAACTCATTCTGTAATTGTTAGTGTAGATGATGGTGATGAAATGGATTCTGAGGAAGTAGATATAACCTTAATTGAAGTGAATAATCCTCCTGAAATTTTAAATTCAGATTCAATGACTTTTGAGATTTGGATTAAAGGGGAGAATAGTACTCTTGATCATAATGTTTTGGTTTTAGATAGAGAAGACGGAAGTGGTAGTTCTGAGGAGATTACTTTTAGTTTGAATTGGTTAGAAGATGAATTAATTGGCAGGGAAGAATTATTTGGAATTAATGATGAGGGGTTGATGGAATTTGCTCCGAGTTTGGAAGATATTGGGGTTTATCATATTACTGTATGTGTGAATGATAGTGGATTAGATAAAACTGCGCATGAAAATATTGAATTATGTTTAGAAGGAAATCCTGCTCAATCAAATGAAAATTCTGGTAGTTGTGAGGTATTGCAATTAACAATTACTGATAGAAATAGGGCTCCAGAAATTGTTTCTTATTATCCTATTGAAAATAATTTTAATGTAAATGGAAATGATGTTTTAGTGTTTAATATTACTAAAAATGATGCAGATGGAGGTATTCCAGATGCATATTGGTATGTTGATGAGGAGTTAAAAGAAATGGATAAAGGAGAGGATATTGATGAATTTATTTTTAGTTTTGGTTGTGGGGTTTCTGGAGAGCATAAGGTTAAGGCTGAAATAAGTGATGGTTTATTAAATAATTCTGTTGAATGGAATATTAGTGTTAATGCTGTTACATGTCCTACTCCAAATCCTGGAGGAGGAAGTAGTACTGGTGGAGGAGTTAGTTTTTGTAATGAAAAATGGGCTTGTCATCAATGGAAAGAGTGTAGTAATTTTGAAAATAATCAGGGAGGATTGAGTGATGAAGCAAAATTATTAGTTCAAGAAAGATGTGATAGTTTAGATTATAATACTGAATTTTGTGGATTTCAAGAAAAAGAATGTTCTGATTTAAATAAATGTGGAAGTTTTAAAGATATTCCTGCTACAATCAGGGAGTGTTATTATACTGTGAATCCAAATTGTGAAGATGGAATTAAAAATTGTCATGATGGAAGTTGCGAAGTATTAGTGGATTGTGGTGGAAGTTGTAATGCTTGTCCAACTTGTTTTGATAATATTAAAAATCAAGATGAAATAGGTGTTGATTGTGGTGGAAGTTGTAATGAATGTCCTGAAACTCCTCTTGCTCCTCTTGTTTTTAAGGGTATAATTAGTGTCTCGTTTATTTTATTATTAATTTTAGTTATATTATTAATTATTAATCAAAGTTATAAATATTTTAAGATTAAAAAAGAATCTAGAAAAACTCCTGGAAAATATTTTAAGAAATATTCAATGGTTTTTTTAGTATTTTTTATGGGAGTAGTTGTTTTGAGTTTTATAATTGGAGGTTTAGGGATTATTGGTTCTGATAGGATTGTTTTAGAAGAAAGTGCAGGTTTTGGAACTTATAGTGTTTTGAATCCTGTTATTAGGGGATTGGGTAATTTATTTTCAATTAATGTGATTACAACAATTGTTGAATTAGGAGCAGATAGTAAATTAACTGTTTGGGATGATACAGATGATAGTGAGATTGAGAAATATAGTTATTGTGAGATTGGAGTGGAGTATTGTAGTGAAAAAGGAAAAAGAGATTCTAGTTATTGGGATGTAAAATTTTATGTAAATTATAGTGATATTAATGGAGGGCCTATTGTAGGAAGTATTTGTGAAATTGTTTTTGATAATGAAGCGCCAATAGTAATGGAGTATAGTTCTGGAACAACATTATGGGAATATACTAGAAATTTTAATGATAAGGGGGATAAGGATTATGAGGTTAGTTGTTATGAAGAAAATCATGACCCTTTAGAGATAGGTACTAATGTTTATATAACTAATACTGAACCTTTTGTTGTTAAAGAACCTAATGGGCATTTAAGAGGAAGTTTAAAATGTATTGAGGATATTGTTTGTTATTATGATTTTGATGTGAATGTTAGTGAAGATGATTTGAGTGATAAGGATAATCTTTTTTATAGTTTTTCTGAGTTAAATACTACTTTGACTAATTTTACTATTGATGAGGATGGTTATTTAACTGTAAATGTTACTCATAGTGATTATACTGGAGTAGGTGTTGGTGAAAATGGGGATGGGAAAACAATTCAATTGACTGTTAGTGATGGGGAAGGTTCTATTTCTTCGGCTATATTAGATGTTGAAATTGAAGAAGTTAATGACGCTCCTGTTTTTACTAATTTAGAGAATAAAGAATTTAATATGACTGAATTATTTGAATATACTATTCTTATTGAGGATGAAGAAGAGAATTATCTTTTAGAAGATTTTAAGGTTGATTTTTTAGATTGTACTCCTGCAGATTGGAGTGATAGGGTTGATTGTGATTTATTTGGTGAAACAGATTATTTATTTGATGAAATTAGTAATTTGTTGGAAATTAGTTTTACTCCTTCTAGAAATGATGTTGGAAATTACACTATTAATTTTAGTATTTCTGATTCAAGTATTCCTGGTTCAATGCATTTATTAGGGAATTCAATTAGAAGTCATGTTGTTGTTTTTAATGTTTCAGTTATTAATGAGGCTCCTGTTTTTGAATATGTTTGTGATAATGAGAGGGAGGGTGTTGAAGATGTTGCTTTGAATTGTGTTATTAGGGCTAAAGATGAACAAGAACAAAAAGCCTTAATTTTTTATTCTAATTTAAGTTGGTTTTTAGATGAGCAAGAGGTTGATTGTGATGTTTCTACAAATTATTTGGCAGAGATTGTTAGTGTTATGACTCCAAGTGATATTCATGTTGGAAATCATTCTATTAATATTAGTGTAATGGATAGTGGAAATCCTTCTAAGATAAATTCAACTGAAATATGGTTTAATATTGAGAATGAGGATGATGAAGTTATATTAAATGATATTAATCATGAGAATATTGTTGGAAATGTTTATTCAGATTATGTTGGTAATGAAATTTCAATTAATATTAATGCAAGTGATGAAGATTTATTGATTCCTCTGAGTAATAAACCGGAAGTTTATCAGGAAGAGATAAGTTTTAGTGTGGAAGATCTTGAGGGGAATGAGATTGATTGGATAAATATTTTGCATTGGGTTGTTGGAGAAGGGGAAAATATTGCAAGGGCTTCTTTAAAAATAGGGGCTGATTTGGCTCCAGGTTATTATGAAATAAATATTATTGCAAAAGATAAAAATGAGTTTTCTGAATCTGTTAAGCAGTTAGATATTGAAATTCTTGGAAATTCTGCACCTAGTTGGAATGATGTTGAAATTTATGATTATGAATTAACAGAAGATGATGGATTTTATTTAGATATTAGTAGTTTTGTAAGTGATGCTGATGGGGAAGGTGTAATTTTTGGGATTGGAGAAGATAGGGGAGATAGCTTTCCTTCATTTAGTTTAACTGAAAATGGAATTATTAGTTTTACTCCTGGTGATTTAGATGTTGGTTTTTATGCTGTAGAAATAATTGCAGATGATGGAAAAAGTCCTGTTGGGAGGATTTTTAATTTGGATATTGAGAATATTAATGATGTTCCAATCATTGTACTTCCATTAAGTTTTGATAATGTTAGTGGAGTTGGCCCATATTCTGTTGTTGAAGATGATTTTGTTGGAATTTATGTTTTTGTACAAGATGATGATTATATGATTCCACAAAAAGATTATTATGATGAAGATGTGAATTTTGAAGTTTCTATTGTTGGAGAAAATAATGAATTATTTAGTTTTGTAGGGGATGTTAATTATCCTGAATCTGGTGGTAATTTGATTAAATATGATGCAAATTTTATTCCTGAAAAATCAGATGTTGGAGAGTATAGTATTAATATTAATGTTGAGGATTTAAATGCTGAGAGTGATAGTTATGTTTTTGATTTATCTGTTTTTGAAGTTCCACATAATCCCACTTTAATGGAGTTTGATAATTATAGTTCTAAGCCTGGAGAAGAATTTTATTTAGATATTAATGCAAGTGATAAGGAGGATGGGGAAGATGATTCTGGAAATTTAGTTTATAGTTATGAGTTTTTAGAAGGTGATGATTTTATTAATTATGATGAGAGTGTTTTTAATAGTGTTAATGGGGAATTGAGTAAGAGTTTTGATGTTAATGATATTGGAAAATATCATTTGAATATTACTGTTACTGATTCTGAAAATTTAGAAGATAGTGGTGATTTTTGGATTTTTGTTTATGGAGATGTTGATGGTAATTTGGGATGTGGTTTGGATTTAAAAGAAAATATAATTTCTGAAATTAGGTTTAGTGGAAATCATGAAGTTGGAAATAATCTGAGTTATAATTTTTATATTAATCAAAGTTTGAGAGAGAGTATTAGTTCTTTTGGGGATGGTAGGAATATTGTAATGAATTTTACACCTAGTTTTGAAGATGAGAGTTATGAGAGTATTTTAAAGAATTTTAGTTTATTAATTTTTAATTCTGTTTATCCTGAGTTAAATAAAAGTGTTTCTTGTAATGTTGAAATTGAGCATACTAATGCTCCTGTTAATTTTAGTGGATTTATTGGAGATAAGGCAACTACTTATAATAATGAAATTGAAATAGATTTAAAAGATTATTTTTATGATGCAGATAGGGAAGATAGTTATTATAATCAAGAAATGGAGGTTGTTATTTCTAGTTCTGATATTGCTATGAGGATGGGTGATAATTGGACTTTAATTTTGTCCTCTACAGGAGTTATTAAGGAAATAATTAATATTAGTGTTAGTGATGGAGAATATAATGCTATGAGTAATGATTTTGAGATTGAATTTTTTAAACCTCCAGTTATAGTTGTGAGTAGCCCTAGTAGTGGAGGGAGTACTACTAGTACAAGTGGAAGTGTTATCGCATTAAAATTAATTGCTCCAAAATCTGTTTCAGCTTTTGAAGGGGATAGGGTGGAGATACCACTGGTATTAGAAAATAGTGGGAAAGGAGATTTTAAAGAAATAAAATTAACTAGTTCGGCATATAAGGATGGAAGTATTGCAAATCGTGTTGAAACTAGTTTGGGTAAAGATTCTTTTGAAATTTTGAAAAGTGGTGAAAAAGAAGAATTTAATTTAAGTGTATTTTTTGATACTGATAAAATTGGAGATTATGAAATTTTTGTTAGATTGAATAGTAAAAGTCCAAAATATTCTGATTGGGCAAAGATACATATTAATTTACAAAGAATTAATGAATCTGAAGTTAAGGAATTGATTTTATTTACAGAGGAATTTATTGTTAAAAATCCTGAATGTATTGAAATAACTGAGTTGATTAATGATGCAAATAGATTTTTTGAAAATGGAGATTATTCTAGTGCAAAATTAAAATCAGAAGAAGCTATTGATTCTTGTGAAAATGCAATTTCTCAAGTTTCTTATCCTAAACTTAGGGGGAGTGTTCCTATTGTTGTTTGGTATTTTGTTGTAGCAGTTATTTTAAGTATTGTTGCAGGAGTTGTTTATTATATTATTAAAAGACGTAAGTTTAAGAAAGTAAAAGTTCCTAAAAGCATTAAGGGAGATTTTGAGCAAAGTTATAAAAAGGTTTAATGTGTTTATGATAAATAGAGGTGAAAATGGCAAATAATGAAGAAAAGGCTTTAAAAGATAGGCTTTCAAAACTTGAAAAGAAATATAAGGAAAGTGTTTTTACAAAACCTAAGGTTCCTGAGGTTGCAAATAATTTTGAGAAAAATTCTTTTCCTGATGTAGGGGGAGAAATGTCTGAGCCTGGTTTAAGGGAAAAAGATCTTTCTTTTAATGATATGAATATGTCTGATAAGGTTGAGATTAAACCTATAATAGAATCTCCTTCAAGGAGATTATCTTTTGAAGAGGGTGGAAATACTTCTAAAAAATTGAAAAATAGCTCTTTTGAAGAGGGTGGAAATAGTTTTAGAAAATTAAAGGTTCCTATGGGAAAACCAATGAAAAAACCTGTTAGAAATATAATTCAAAAACCTGCAGGAGGAGAAGTTTTAGATAATTCTTTACCTAAAAAATTGAAAAATAAACCTATTTTTTCTAAACCTTTGTTTAGGTTAAATGACAAAAATATAAAAAATGATGTTAAACAAGTTTTTGAGGAGAAGGTTGCTAGGCCTAGTGAACAAGAAATAGGAAATGCTTTAAATGATATTAATAAAATGAGAAAAGAAGTTAGTAAGACAATAATTGGGCAAGAGGAAATTGTGGATGGTTTGATAATGGGATTATTATGTAATGCTCATGTAATTGTAGAGGGTGTTCCTGGAATTGCGAAAACACTTGCAATTAAAACTTTAGCAAAAGTTAGTGGATGTGATGTTAAAAGAGTTCAATTTACAGTAGATATGTTGCCCACAGATATTATTGGAATAACTTCTTATACTCCTCAAAAAGGATTTGAAGTTATTAAAGGACCTATTTTTACTAATTTTTTAATAGCAGATGAAATTAATCGTTCTCCACCTAAAACTCAATCTGCTTTAATTGAAGGTATGCAAGAAAGACAAGTTACAATTGGAAAAAAAACTTTTATGTTACCAAATCCTTTTTTTGTTATGGCTACTATAAATCCTATTGAAAATGCAGGAGTTTATCCATTACCTGAAGCACAGATTGATAGGTTTTTATTTAAATTAATTATGGGATATCCAAAAAAAGAAGAAGAAAAAAGAATTATGTCTTCAAATATTACCTTAATGGATTTTGAGGATTTTAATTTAAAACCTGTTGTGACTCCTAAAAAAATATTAAATATGCAAGAGATTGTAAAAAAAGTTTATATGGATGACAATGTTAAATCTTATATTTTAGATATTGTTGCTAAGACTAGGGATAAAGATTTTGAAGGTGCAGAATATATTACTTATGGTTCTTCCCCTAGGGCAAGCATTGGTATTTTTATTGCAAGTAAAGCAAAGGCATTAATGCAAGGCAGAGGTTATGTTTTACCAGAGGATGTTAAGGAAGTTGTGTTTAGTGTTTTAAGGCATAGGTTAATTTTATCATATAAAACTACTATTCAAAAAATTAGTGCAGATTCTATTATTCAAAAGATTCTTGATTCTGTACGAGTTTCTTAAAATGACTCAAAAATTAAATACTGATATTGCAGAAAGTGTTAGTGAATTGGAAATGCTAATGAGAAGACTTCTTCCAAGAGAATTGGAATATAAATTCATTAGAGGGCGAGGATTAGAGTTTGATGGTTATAGGGATTTTTCTCCTGAAGATGATGCAGTAAATATTGATTGGAAAGCAAGTGTTCGTGCTCAAAAAACATTGGTAAGAAAATATATTGAAGAAAAAGATAAAAAATTTATGTTTTTTGTAGATTGTAGTGAAAATATGGTTTTTGGCTCTACTGAAAAATTAAAGTGTGAATATACTGCAGAAATGAGTGCGGCATTATCTCATTTAATTTTAAATTCAGGGGATAGGGTTGGTTTTGTATTATTTAATGATAATGTGATAAGGTTTCAAAAACCTAAATTAGGAAATAGGCAATTTGAAATTTTTGTTTATGAATTAACTCATGCAAAAAATTATGGTGGTTTTTCAAATTTAGATAAGGTGATTGATTTAACTATTGGAGATATGGATAGGGAAACTTCATTGATATTTTTGGTTTCTGATTTTATTAAATTTGATGAAACTTATAAAAAGAATTTAGAGTTATTGTCTGGATTATTTGAAGTTGTTGCTTTGATAATAAGAGATCCATTGGATAAATCTTTTCCAAATGTGGACAGAGAAGTGATTATTGAGAGTCCTGAAACTGGTGAAAAAATGTTAATTAATCCTAGTCTTGCTAAAAATGTTTATGAAAAAAGGAGTGTTGAACAATTAAATTTTGTTAAAGAATCTTTTAGAAATTTAAATATAGATTTCTTAGAACTTGAAACAGATAAACCTTTTTCCGAAGCTGTTGCAGGATTTTTTAAAGAAAGATTAAATTGGGGGGCTAAATAATGGAATTTGGATTTACTCATCAGATTTATCTTTTATTTTTATTTTTAATTCCTGCAATTATTTTTTTACATTTTTATGGTTTAAAAAATTTGAGAGGGAGAGGATTAAGGTTTGCTAATTTTGAGGCTATTTCAAGAGTTAAGGGAATTGATTTATATTCTAAAAATATTTGGGGTTTGATTTTGAATATAATTATTATTAGTTTTTTGGTTTTTTCATTAGCAGGTTTAACTTTGTATCAGGAAATGGATGTTAGTGATTTTTCTTTTGTTGTTGCTATTGATGTTTCTGAAAGTATGACTGCAGATGATGTTGAACCTAATCGGTTAGAGGCTGCTAAAGAAACTGCTATTGAATTTATTGAAACATTGCCATTTGAATCTTATACAGGAGTTGTAAGTTTTTCTGGAAATTCTTTTATTGAACAAGAACTTACAAAAGATAAAACTGCTCTGAAAGATTCTATAAACAGATTAGAGATTGGAGAAGTAAGTGGAACAGATATTTTTGAGGCAGTAACTACTTCTAATACTGTTTTAGGTGGTAAAAGAAATAAAGCAATTGTTTTGTTAAGTGATGGGCAAATTAATGTGGGAAATTTTGATCAGGTTCTTGATTTTGCTATTGAAAGGGAAATTTTAATTCATACTATTGGTGTTGGAAGTTTGGAGGGAGGAGAAACTAGTTTTGGTTTTTCTAAAACAGATGAAGATAGCCTTAAGTCTTTGTCTTATAATACTCGGGGGGAATTTTTTAGAGCAGAAGATAAGGAAACTTTAAGAGATTCATTTAATGAAATTGTTGAGGTTACTCGAAGAAGAGGTTCTATTGAATTAAATTCCTATATGATTATAATTGCAATGCTTTTATTTATTTTAGAAATATTTTTAATTAATACTAATAGGATATTTTAGGTTTTTTTGGAATTAATATTCACTTAATAAATTATCAAAATCATTAATTAATTTTTTTAGAATTGGTTTTGTAGGTATTTTATTTTGATAATTTGCATCAGACATTGTTTTACAAAATTTTTCATAATGAGGCTTTTTTTGTTTTTTGAATTCTTTTGAGAGTTCTAGATATGTTAGGCTATAATTTAGGTGGAAATATTCTTTGAAAAATCCTCTTACATATTTGTTAAGTTTTTCAAAATCTTTTCCAGGATTTTTTAAGTCTGATTGTTTTAATTTTTCAACACCTTTTTTGTATAATAAATATCGTTTTTTCTCTGTTGAGAGTTTTGTGTGTAATTTTTTATTTTTTGCATAAATAAACCACATTATTGTTAAGAGAATAATTAAGAGGATTGCTAAGGGTAAAAGTATTTGAGTAGGTAAAAATAATGCCATGTTAAATAAAAGGGGTTATGTTTTAAAAAAGTATCTGCTGGGTAATATTTTATAGGGACAACGACTAAAAATTAGGAGTTTCACTAACCTAATTTTTTTATAACTTTGAAAATATTAAATTTTTAAAATATGTAGGAGATATTGCTAGAGCTTGAAAGATATTTTAGTTGTGTGGAGCAGATTGTAAGAGAAGAATTATTAAACTTAGGAGGATTCATAATCTTATGGAGTTTATGAATTTTATTGGATTAAAAAAGGGGCAGGCAAATGTTATTGTAATTGTATTGTTGATTTTGATTAGTTTGGTTGCTGTAATTATATTTTGGAATTTGTTTAGGGGGATTGATAGGGGTGATGAAATTGATACTGCTGTTTTAAATAAGGGTTTTGAAATAGAAGAATTTGTTTTGTCTGCTACAGGTTCTTCAAGAATAAGTATTAGAAATATTGGGGGGAATGTAGACGGGATTAGATTTGTTTTTAATGATATTGATGGAAAGAGTTTTAGTAAGTTAGTTGAGAAAGATTTGCCTGCTAAATTGGAGAGTGTGAGTTATTATTTTGGTCCTGCAGTAGGTATTAATAAAATAGAAAGTGTTTCTGTTTTTCCTGTTTTGAATGAAAGAATGGGGATAGAAGTTAATTCTGTTCCAGATAAGGAGTTGCTGATACCTGAGAATATTATTTCATGGTGGGATTTTAGAAATGAACAGGATTTAGCTGGAAATAATGATTTAAGTTTATTTGGTGGAGTTATTAGCAAGGGGGTTTTGAAATTAAATATGGGAGATTATGCAAGTGTGGGAAATAATGTTAATTTAAATTTTGAAGATTCTATGGGCTTTAGTTTTTGGATAAAACCAGAAGAGTTTAGTGGAAGTGTTTTGGAAAAAGGAGAAAATTATAAGATTTTAATTCTTGAAAATGGTTTTGTTAGGTTTTCTTATGTTTCTAATGGAAATGAAAAATTTATTGAGAGTTATGTTTTTTTAGAAAAAAATAAATGGAATCATGTTGTTTTTAGTATTGATGTTGGAGGGTTGAGTAAAATTTATATTAATGGAGATGTTGCAAGTATTTTTAATGAGTTTGAAGATTTTTCTGAAAACAATGAAAGAAATTTGTTAATTGGAAAGGGATTTAAGGGAGAGATTGATGAAATGATTATATTTGAAAAACCTTTAAGTCAAGTTCAAGTTGATTCTTTGTATAATGGTTTTAAGGATGAGTTTGAGTGATTAGAGTTTTGATTATTTTTATTGTTTTTCTTTGTTATTTATACACACATATTAAGTATTATAATACTTATTTTTAGTAAGGTTTATAAGTAATTTTTCACACATATTAAGTATATTATGAGGTAATTTATGAGTGAAATAGCTAGCTTGGAAAAGAGGAGAATAGAATTATTGAAATTAATAGATGAGACTAGAATAAAAAAGAAAAAAATTATTTTAATTGTTCAAAATTTATTGAAAGAATTTAATTCTGGGAGGATTTCTAAACAAGAATATGAAAGATTGCTTATTGAGAAATTAGAGGGGAGAAGTTCTGAAAAATGGTTAACATATTATGATGAGTATCTTGAATATTATAACTATCAACTTAAGTTAACTGAGAGATTGATTAGAAAAGAGAGTGGGAGGAAAAAAATTGGGGGGAGAAAGGTTTGGATAGGAATTATTTTAGTTTCGCTTTTGATTATTTTAATTGTTCTTGGTTTTTTGATAGGGCCAAAAATTATTGAGGTTATTGGAGGGATTGGAGAGAATATTTTTGGAGAGAGGGCAGGGGTTTATGGTTATGGAATAAGTTCTGAAGGATCAGAATTGGAGGGAAATGTTGATGGCTATGGAGATTTGGGTGATGATGACCCTTATGGTGTTGATGATCCTTATGGTGTAGGGGATATAGGAGTTGTTGTTCCTTCTGAGAATGTGGATTTAGTTTCTGATTCTGATATTCAATATCAGGCTGTTGTTAATCAGGATGTTAGATGGAAAAAAAGATTTACAATGAGTGGTGATTCTGGTTTTAGATTAAAACTTCCTTCTGAAAGTAAAAATATTATTGTTAGAGCAGGAGCAGAGGGAATTGATATTAGTGAGGAAGTTACTAGTAGGGTGAATAGTTTTCTTTTGTTTTTTGGAGATGATAGTGTGATATTGGATTTTGATGGAGGTTATAGTGAGTATGAAATAGAGTATGAAACTCCTGCCCCAATAAAAGCAGAATCTTCATTTGCAGGGAGAAATAAAAAGAGGATTGTTGTTGGAGGAAGAGAGGATGTTCATTATGAAAATGTTCTTGCGTCTTCAGATGTTGAAGAGGTTTTAAGAGTAGGAGATGAAAATAAGATTAAGGTTTTTGAGATAAAGATTGTTAATGGTGTGGAGGTTCGGGAAGAGGTTGTTGCAAGTGTTTATGATAATGACGATGATGGATATATTGATTCTATTGAATGGTTGGCTCCAAGATTAAGTGAAGCGGTTTTTGAAATTATTATTGAGATAACTGATGCAGAACATTTAGATTCTGATTTGAATTTTATTAATAATATTTATGAGGAAGTTAATGCGTTGGATGGAGTTTATAGTGAAGTGATAAATAATGGAGAGTATGTTAGAATTAGTTTTGAAAGATTATTAAATAATCAAAATGATATTAGTGTTTATGCAAGAAAGAATCCTTCTGGAGGGGAAGGGGTGAAATTAGAAGTTTATGTTGAGGGAGAGAAGTTGGGGGAGTTTGATGTTGTTGATGAAGAGAAGTCAAGGTTTGATTTGAAAGATTTAATTGGTGAAGAAGATGTTTTTGATTTGAAGGTGGTGGGAGGGGATTTGGAAATTGATTATATTGTTGATCCTGTTATTGGGATTAGTAGTTGTGCAGAATTGCAAGGGATTGGTAGTAGTAGTGGAAATTTAGATGATGATTATATTTTAATGAGTGATATAGATTGTTTAGGTGAAGGGATTACTAATTTTGATCCTATTGGAAGTGGAGGTAGTGGAAATGGATTTGTAGGGAGTTTGGATGGAAATGGGTTTATTATAGAAACCTTGGAAATTTTTTCTATTCAAAATTCTATTGGATTGGTAGCTTTTTGTGAAGATTGTTTGATTAAAAATATCCATGTTCAAGGAGGAGATATTTCTGGGAGATATTATGTTGGAGGGATTGCAGGAATTAGCACTGGAATAATTCAGGATAGTTCTTATACTGGTGATTTGCAAGGGAGCATGGATAATGTTGGAGGATTAGTAGGACAAAATTTTGGATTAATTAGTCGTTGTTTTAGTGAGGGAGAAGTTACTGGGAGAGATAAAGTAGGGGGTTTGATTGGACAAGGAGCAGGAGTAGTGAGTTATCCAAATGAGATGATTATTTTAGATAGTTATTCTAGAACAAATGTTTATGGAGAAGATAATGTTGGAGGATTAATAGGAGAATTATTGGATGCAGATATAATAAAGTCTTATTTTTTTGGGAATGTAAATGTTGCAGGAAGTAATGGAGGAGGATTTGCAGGTAGTGCATCTGATTCTTCAATTAGAGATTCTTTTACTGTTAATAATATGTTGGGGGTTGGAACTAAGAAAGGGTTTATTGGAAGTTTTGGGTCTTTATCTGGAAATAATTGTTATTTTAATTCTAATGCAATTGATTCTGTGGCTTTTGCTACTCAGATTTTTGACCATACCCTTTTTTATGATTATCATACATTTTTTGGTTTTCATGATGTTTATGATAGAGCAGGGTTTGAATGGAATTTTGATAATATTTGGAGTGATGAAAATGTTGGAAGTGGTTTTCCTGTTTTAAGGTCATCTACTCAACATTTTATTTATGGATGTGGAATAATTATTACTGAACCTGGGGAATATATTTTGGCAAATGATATTGTAGATAATTCATTTACTGGAAGTTGTATTAGGATTGAAGGAAATAATGTTGTTTTGAATTGTGATGATAATTTTATTGAAAGTAATAATGCTAATTTTAATGGAGTCTCTATTAATTCAAATGCTGAAGTTAAGAATTGTGAATTTAAAATTATTAATAGTTTGGGAATTGGAGTAGGCTCTCAAGGGGATGGAAAAATTTATAAGAATATTTTCTCTAATTCTAGGACGGCAATTCAGGTTGAGAATGGAGGAGAGATTTATTTTTCAGATAATGTAATTGAGGAAGGAAATATTGGTATGATAATTACAAATCCTGAGAGTATTGCTGTTTTTAATAGTAGTATTGAAGGGGTAGATACTTGGGGGATTAGATTAGAGGGGTTAGGAGGAGGTACAATTTGGGAGTTTGAAAATATGAGTTTGTCTAATGATGGGTTAGATATTTCTCTTGCAGATTCATCTGCTAGTTTTTTGAATTGTGATTATGATCGTTCTAAAGAGAATTTATTTGGAGATTCTGTTTTAATAAGAAAGGAATATTATCAGGCTTATGTTGAAGATGATGGAGGAGTAGTAAGTGGGGCTAATGTAGATATTTATAATGAAGGAGAAACAATTAATCCTGTTGATAATTTAATTACAAATGGATTGGGTTATACTTTGAGTATTATTCTTGATAGTTATATTAATGTTGGGGGAATTGTTAGTGATAAGAATTATGATATTTATGCTAGGGATGGAAATAAAGAGGATGTGCATTTAGATTATGATGTTTCTGATTTAGGAAGTATTGATAATAGGATTGGTTCTTTAGGATTTTGGGAAGATAGATTTATGATTGAAAATCCTGGGCCTGAAATAAGTAATGTAGATATTATGGGGTATAATCCTATTGCAGGGATAAATCCTATTTCTGGAGGAGACAGACAGATTACTTTAACATTCACTGCAATTGATTCAAATAATGATTTAGATTTTGGGAGTGCAGATATTAAATTTGTAAAAATTGGCGAAGATGATGTTGAGGGTAGTTGTAATCCTATTTCAGGAGATACTGGGAATGCGTTTATTTCTTGTATTGTTGATATGGCTTATTATTATGCTCCTGGGGAATGGAGTGTGATAGTAGGGATAAGTGATGATGAGGGAAATAGTGCTAGTGATAATTCTGAAAGTTTTGATTATAATGAATTGATTGATTTAGGAGTTGGAGCAGAGGTTTTAAGTTGGGGAGAAATAGATCCTTTGGAAACAGAGGTATCTTCAAATAGCCCTATTACTATGAGGAATTTTGGAAACGGATTTATTAATGAAGTAAAAGTGACTGGAAGACATTTGTATGGGCAAGGTGATAATCCAGGAGAGGTTTTTCCTGTTGATAATTTTAAAGTTTCTGTTTTTTCATCTAATGGAGGGTGTAATGTTAATGGAGTTGTTTTAGGGGAAGGTGTTGAAAAAAGTGTTCCTAGTTCTATTGTTAGTGTTGGTGCTCAAGCAAGCAAAGATCTTTATGTTTGTATTGAAGAAGTTCCATTTGTAAGTTCTCAATCTTATTCTACTCAAGGATATACTGAATGGGATATTGTTGGATTTTTGGCTTTGGTTGCTTTGAAAAAGAAAACTTTGAAAAAGAAGGAGAAGGTTAAAAAGAAAAGTAAAGGAGTTAAATCTAAGGGGATTGAGGGCGAGAATAGATTAAGTGTTTTAGAGGACAAGATTGAAAAGAATCAAGATATTTTGTTAAAGGTTTTGGAGAGATTGGAAAGTGTTGAAAGAGGAGAGGGTAATATAAGTGTTAGTAAAGATGATTTTGAGGAACAAAGGGAAATTAGAGTTCCGGTTATTATATTTAAGAATAAAGAAGGTGCTGCAAAGATTTTGTGTAAGTATTTGAAAGAAAATAAGAATTTAAGATTTAGAGATATTGCTAAACTAATTAAGAGGGATGAGAGAACTGTGGGTTTGAATTATAAGATTGTTAAAGGAGATGAAAGACTTGAAGAGGATGTTGAGAGAGGTAATAGGGAAGAGAGAGTGTTTATTCCAATAGATGTTTTTAGAAGGGAGTTAAGTATCCTTGAGGCTGTGGTGAGTTATTTGAAAGGAAAAGGATTTAGAAATTCAGAGATTGCTAAATTGATTGGAAAAGATTCTAGGAATATTTGGACATTGAATTCTAGGGCTGAAAAAAAGTTGATGAAAATTGAAAATTAGGGATTAATTTTTTTAAAATAATAAAATTTTATTTGTTTTACAATTTGATGGATTTTAGGAAACTTTGTTAACCTAAAATCTAGTTTTTTTGATAATGGATAAATTTTTAGAAGTTAGGAGGTGAATAGCAAGAGTTTGAAATGAGATTTGTTTGTGATGTTTATAAAATTAGAATTAAATTTTGAATTTGGTTTTGTAGTAATCTTTATAAAGAATTCTTTGTTATGTTTTTTATGAATAGTAAAAAAAGTTTGGTGTTAGGACTATTAGTTATAGGAATTTTTGGAATAAGTATTAGTTTAGTAAGTGCTGGATTTGTTGATAATGTTAAAGATTTTTTTAAGTTTGGTGATGATAGTGATTTAGAGGGAGAGTTGGCGGCTAGTAAGGATGTTAGTTTGGAAGTGAGTGGTGCTTTGCCTATTCCTGAAATTGTTTATATTAGTGATATTGAATTTACTGAGATGGCTGGAGGTGGAATGACTGATGGAGGAGGAAATCCTTCAATTTTACATGGTTTATTGGATAGTACTCCGGGTAATATTCAATTTACTACAAAACGTTTTGAAATGTATGTTTATTCTAGTGCAGGAGTAAGTGCTTTTGATAGTTTTGAAGAAGCTTATGTTACTTTAGTATATACTCCTGGAAATAATCTTCTGGGAACAACTAGCGAAGATATTAGAAAAGGTGCTAATTGTGTTTTTAATAGAGATATTGGAAGTTATAATACTAACACAGATGATATTGGTGAAGTGAATATTGGTTCGGTTCCTGTGAGAGTTTTTAGGTGTGATGTGGAGGCTAAGTTTTTTGATGATTATGGGGCTAATAAATGGAGAGTAGAGGGATATATCAGGGATAGAAGTTCTAATGAGGAGGGTTATAAGGGATTAGGAGATGTTTATCCAAATGCCCAATCTCAACCAGTTAGAAATACTTATTATGAACTTTTACATAACAGAGTTTTGTCTCCAAGTGATGCATTAGAATTTGGAATTATTGGTTTTGGAGAGATTAATGAAAGACCTACTAATGGGCCTTTGATGGTTCAAAATACAGGTAATGTTGCAATTGCGAATACTGAAATTACTGCAAGAGATATTCCTGGAGCAGATACTATTAATGATTTTCCAGCGAATTTATTTTATACTGATCCTACAAATCCCTGTATTGTTCCTGGAGCTATTCAATTAGAACATGATATTGCAAAAAATGCAAATTTAGGAATTATTCAAAGAGGAACAAGCTCATCTAATGCATTAAATTTATGTATTGATACTGTTCCGGGAGATGTAGTTTCTCAGGTTTATTCAACAGAAAGTACTGCAAATTCTTGGGAGGTAGATACATTTACAAGTTAAAATGAAAAAACAAAAATATCTTATGAGTGTAATGATTTTATTAGTTTTGAGTTTAATTGGAATTGTTAATGCAGTAGGTATTTCTCAAGCATATCATAATGAAAATCCAGTTATTATTTCTCCTGGAGAAACAAAGAGTGTTGATTTTGGGAGATTCGTAGCATCTCAAGAAACAATTGATAGAGTTATGGAAGTTGAGATAATTGAGGGAAGTGAAATTGTTAGTATTGTGGATAATACTATTGAAGTTCCTGCAGGAAGTATAGATACTGCAATTGTTTTTAGCATCTCTGTTCCTGAAGATGTTGAAATTGGAAGAGAATATAATATAAAAATAAAGATAAAAGATGTAACTCCTCTTGAGGCCGATGGTATGATTGGGTTTAGTGATTCAATGACTGGAAATTTCCCAGTTTCTGTTCAAGAACCTGTAGACGATGATGATGAAGATACTGGATTTGGAATGATGTGGTGGTTATTAGGTGGTTTGTTAGTTGTGATTATTGTTGTAATTGTTATTTACTTTGTTGTTTCTAGGAAGAAGAATGGTGAAGAAGTTGTTAAACCTGTTAAGAGTGGTGTTAAGAATGTTAAGCCTGTGAAGGGTGTTAATCCTGGAAAGGGTGTTGTTCCTGGAAAGAGTGTTTAGGTTTTTGTGATTAAGTTTTTATAATTAGGTTTTTATATTGAGGAGTTTATTGATATCTATGGTGATTGGAAATGATTTTAGATTGAGAGTATTTGTTTGTTTGGTGATGGGGATTATGTTTTTTGGGTTAATTGGATTTGTTGAAATGGTGGAGGGGTTGGGTGCTTCTAGTTATCATTGGAGTGGGAATCCTGTGAATATTAGTCAGGGAGAGGAGAAGATTATTTCTATTAATTTGCAGACTCGGTTGGAGGAAGGAGATATGAATATTAAGGGAGAGGTTGTAAGTGGTGGAGAGATTGTGAGTTTAGTTGAAGATAAATATTTTTTAGAGGCTGGTGTTCAGGGGGTTCAGGTTAATTTGAGTATTGATGTTCCTAGTGATTTTGAGAGTGGAAAGTATGAAATGATTGTGAAGTTTGTTCCTGTTGATGTTGCAGGGGAAGGAATGGTTTCATTAAGTGTTGGAACAAGTAAAAGAATTCCAATTATTATTGGGGGAAGTTTGGTTGAAAAGAGTTTTGTTGATGATACCCTCCCACCCGCCCAAGAGGAGGGAGAGATTGTTGATGGGGGTGATAATGATGAGGGTGCTGATGAAGGGAGTGATGAAGGAGGAAGTTTGGTGGGAATAGTTATCTTTTTTGTTATTATTTTGGTTTTGATTGTTGGGATAATTATTATTGTGTTTTATTTGTTGAATCGGAAAAAAGAATCTGAGAGTGTTATGGGATATTATTAATTTGTTTATTTTATGGATTTTGGGAAGATAAATCTAACCCCAAATCTAGTTTTATTTGAAATTATATAAATTTTGATATTAAAAAGTTTATGAGTTGATTAAGTTAGGATAAGTTTATTGATATTTTTGGGCATTAGAAAGTTTTAAAAGAGTTTTTGAGTAGAATATTTTATAAGATTGGGAAGAGTAATTATAAAATGGATAATAATGACAATAAAAATATTTTATCAATAAGTGTTAAGGATGCTGAGGCATTGATTAAAGATAATGAGAATTCTAAAGATTTTATTATTTTAGATGTTAGAACTTCTGAAGAATATGAGGAAGGGCATCTTAAAGGTGCTATTAAGTTGGATATGGGTTCTTCTGATTTTGATGAGGTATTGGGGAAGCTAGATAAGAATTTTAAATATTTGATTTATTGTAGGACTGATGCTAGGAGTAGTGAGGTTTTGGAGTTGATGAATAAGCAGGGGTTTGTTAATGTTTATAATATGAATGGTGGGATTTTGGAATGGATTGAAAAGGGGTTGGAGATAGAAAAATGAAAGTTGGTTTGTTGCTTAGTGGTGGAAAGGATAGTATGTATGCTGGTTTTCTTGCTAAAAAAGAAGGACATGAAATTAGTTGCTTAATTAGTATTGTTAGTGAGAATAAGGAAAGTTATATGTTTCATACACCGTCTATTGATAAGGTTGAAAAGCAGGCTGAGGTTATGGGGATTCCATTGATAATTGTTAAGACAAAAGGTGAGAAAGAGAAAGAGCTTGTTGATTTAGAGAAAGGAATTGTTGAGGGAATTGATAAATATGGGATTGAAGGGGTTGTTACAGGGGCTGTGGGGAGTGTTTATCAGGCTTCTAGGATTCAGAAGATTTGTGATAAGTTGAAGATTGAGTGTATTAATCTATTGTGGGGGAAGGAGCAGATTGAGTTGTTGCAGGATTTGGTAAGGGATGAATTTGAAGTGATTATTGTAGGTGTTTTTGCATATCCTTTAGATGAAAAATGGTTGGGTAGGGTGATTGATGATAAATATATTGAAGAGGTTTCTGAATTGTGGGAGAAGTATGAGGTTAATCCTGCTGGAGAGGGAGGAGAGTTTGAAAGTTTTGTTTTGAATTGTCCTTTGTTTAAGAAGGGGTTGAAGGTTAAGGGATTTAAAGATTATGGTGAAAAAAATAGTTGGCGAAGAGAAATTGAAGTTGAGTGATTGGGGAGTTTGTTTTAAACTTATTTAAATGATTTAAACATTTTATCCCCAAATGTTTAAATAGTTTTAATGATTTTTGATGATAATATGAAAGAACCTGAGTTTCATAGAAAAAAGTTGGATAATGGGTTGACTGTTATTTTTGAAAAAAGAGATACTCCTGTTGTAGCTGTTGCAAGTTCTGTTAAATTTGGTGCTCAACATGAAAGTGAAAACAATAAAGGGATTTCTCATTTTATTGAACATTTAGTTTTTAAGGGAACTAAGAATCGGAGTGTTACAGAGATTCCTGAGGATATTGAGGGGAAGGGAGGAGTATTAAATGCATTTACTGCTGAAGAAGTCACTTGTTTTTGGAATAAAATGCCTGCAAAACATTTTAGTTTGGGTGCAGATGTTTCAAGGGATTTGGTTTTGAATCCGTTGTTTGAAGCTGAGGCCTTGGAAAGGGAGAGGAAAGTTATTTTAGAAGAAATTAAAATGTATCATGATAACCCTAGTAGCTTTGTTCTTGAAAAAATTAAAGAGTTAATGTATAAAAAGCCATTTAATATGTCTATTGCAGGAACTCATGAAAGTGTGAAGGGATTAAGTAGGGAAAGGGTTATGGAATTGTTTGATTCTATTTATTCTACAAATAATATGATTTTTAGTGTTGTTGGGGATGTAGAGTTTGATGAAGTATTAGTTGAGGCTAAAAAGTTTCCTAAGATTGAGAAAACTATTAGGAAGATGCCTATTGTGAAAAAGAAAGGAGAGTCAATTGAGAAAAGAAAAGGTATTGATCAAGCGCATTCTGTTTTGGGTTTCCATATGCCTAAATTAAATGATAAAAATAGATATGCTGCAGAAGTTTTCGATTCTATTTTAGGTGGAGGGATGAGTAGTAGGTTGTTTCAGGAAATTAGAGAGAAGAGAGGATTATGTTATGCAATTAAAAGTCATTTAGAACAATCAAAAGATTATTCTTATTTATTAATTTATTCTGGAACAGTAAAAGAAAAAGTTGAGGAAATTAAAAAGCTTGCATTAAAAGAAGTTAAGAAGTTAGGGGAATTAAAAAAGTCTGATTTTGAAGAAGCTAAAGAGAGATTAATTGGATTAAGAAAAATAAGTAAGGAGAAATCAGATTCAACAATGATTGAATTGTTGCAAGAAGAATTGGGTGGAGATGCTAAAAGATATTATGAGTATGAGAATGAAGTTGGGAAGGTGAAGTTGGAAGATGTTCGAGCTTTGAGTAAGTTTAAAGAATATAGTTTTGTTGCTTTAGTTCCGGAATAGAGTTTTGGAAAAAATTAGATTGTTTCTTGAATAAATAAGAATTCAAATAAAAAATAAAAAAAATAAAAAAGAAGTTTATTTGAATATTTTAACTAGTGCCCAGATACCTGATAGTCCTACAAGTGCATAAACCACTTCAGGCAAGTAAGTAACGCCGCCTAGGAGTTTTCCTACTAACTCGTAATCAAATAACATTAATCCCAAGTCTATAGCTCCTAATGCCGATAGCACCATTGCAGTTTTTTCTAAACCTTTCATTTTTAACCTCCTTTTCTTAAAATAACTAAGAAAAAGGTATTTAAATAAATTTTTGTTTATGAATTCATGGAAATTGTAAGAGTTAGACTGATAAATTCTATGGGAAAGACAAATGGGTGTGAAAAAGCACCTGTTGAAATTTTGAAAGAATTGAAAAAAATTGAATTAACCGAGGGTGGAAAGGAAATTAATTTTGATAAATTAAGGTTTGAAGAGATTCATGTGGATTTAAATAATCTAGAAGAAGCTAATTATTTGATTTATGAAAATGCAAAAGAGATTTTTGAAAAGAATTTTAAGGCTTTTTTTATTGGAGGAGACCATAGTATAAGTTATTCTCTTGTGAGGGCATTTGATAAAGTAGAACAGAATGCTTTTCTAATTGTTTTTGATGCTCATGCAGATTGTATGGATGCAATGAAAGAACCTACTCATGAGGAATGGTTAAGAAAATTAGTTGAAGAAGGTTTTAATCCTCAAAATATTATTTTAGTTTCTACTAGGAAATTATGGAAAGAAGAAAAAGAGTTTTTGAATAAAAATAAAATATTAGTAATTAAGATGGATGTTTTGCAAGAAGATTTGGAAGGGGTTTGTGATTTAATTATGGAAAGAGCAAAAAATTCTAGTGGATTTTATATTAGTATTGATATTGATTCTGTAGATCCTGCTCATGCTCCTGGAACAGGGTATTTAGAATCTGGAGGAATGAGTAGTAGGGATTTGATTTATTTTGTTAAAAGGCTTAGGTTGTTAGATAATTTTCGAGGAGGAGATATTGTTGAAGTTAATCCTAATTTGGATGTTAATGGGATGAGTGTTAAGTTAGGTGCAAAGTTGTTGAGTGAGATGTTGTGAGATTTTTTTGAAGCTTTTCTTTTGAACTTTCTTTTAGAAAGAAACTTCTGAAAGAAATCTAAAAATTGAAACTTCGGAAAAGAAAAATAGTAAATGCTTTCTGGAAGAAACAGGTTTTTGTGGGGGTAATAAGGGCTTTTTCTTTTTTATTTAATCCTAATTTATTTTTTATTAGAAAAAGTTATAGAAAAAGCTTTTTAAAGGAGTTACCCCTACATACATTATAAAAAAGGGGATTATGGCTTATAAGAAATTTTTTTATAGGAATGGGAAGAAATTCGGCCCATATTATTATGAAAGTTATAGGGATGGCTCTGGAAAAGTAAAGAAAAAATATATGGGGACTACTGATCCTGATAAGGGAAAGAAAGGTTTAAAGAAAAATTCTTTAAGAGACGGAAAAAATATTTCTAAGAGTTTAAAAAAGAATAATAATGTAGGGGTAACTAAATCTTTGTCTATATTTTTAATTTTGGGCTTGGTTTTTCTTTTAATTTTGGGTGTTGGTTTTTTGAGTAATGGAAAAAGTAATAATTTCATTAGTGGGTTTGCAATTAATCCTGATATTTCTGATGGTGAAATGTCTGAGTTTATTTCTGAAGTTTTAGATAAGGAAGAAATTGTTGAAAGTTTTGATGGTGAAGTTGGTTTAGAGATTAAAGAACCTCCTGTTTTATCTGGAGAGGTTATCTCTGAAAATAAAAATCAAAGAATGGAGTTTGATATAAGGGGTTCAGAACAAGGTTCTGAAAATGGAGGGATTAGGCTTTATTTTGATTTATTAAGTTATAGTGAATTTGTTGAGAGTGTTTCAGAAGAAATTGTTGAAGATGAAACTGGAGTTGTTACTGGGTTGGTTAATGGTTTTTTGAGTTTGACTGGGCGGGTTGTAGAGGGTATTTCGGATTCTGAGGAATTAGAAGATTCAAATAATGCTGAAGAAACTTCAGTTATTATGGAAGGGTATGGTGTTGAGGATTTGGAAGATGCTGAAGATTCAAATATTGATTTAGAAGAGATTAAAGAAAAGGTTGAGGAGTTAAGCGAAGCAGAATTAGAGATTATTGAAGAGGGAGCTGTTGTTGAAGCAGAGGATTTTGAAATTGTTGTTAGTTCTATTCCTGATGAAACAGAAGATTCAGATAATGATGAATATAAATGGGGTTATAATGTAAGATTGAATGATTTGAATTTTATGGCTAAGATTGAAGTTACTAGTGATGAAGAATTAGAAATTTATTCTAGTGATTCAATTAAAATAGGTAGACAGATTTTGAGTTTTAAAGATTTAGTTGATGAAGGTTATAATATAAGGTTTGAAAAACCTGTTTTGGAAGTTGAATTAGATGAAGTAGAAAGTATTTCTGATTCAAATGAATCAGAAGATTTGGAAAATGTTGATGAAATAAATGTTAGTGATGATGAAATTGAGGAAGTTGAAGAAGTTGTTGATGAAATTAATGTTACAGAAGAAGTAGTAGGAAATGAAAGTGAGATTGAAGTTATTGAAGAAATTGTAATTGATGTTGAAAATAATGTTACAGAAGAAGTAGTAGGAAATGAAAGTGAGATTGAAGTTATTGAAGTTATTGAAGAAGAAGAGATTGAAGTTGAAGAGATTGAAGAGATTGAAGATGAAGAAGTAGAAGAAGAAGCAGAAGAAATAATTGAAGCACCCAAGGGGGTACCCACATCTGCTGATGAGGGCAACAAGGTCGGCAAAGAAGAAACAATTGTGGAAAGTGTTGTAGAGGTTATTGAAAATGTTGTAGGAGGTTTATTCTTGGGGATAACAGGTAATGTTATTGAGAATGGAGAGGTTGAAGATATTGAGTATGAAAATACTATTAGTGTTTATATTGAGAAAGCATTCAATGAAGATGAGGCGAGTGTAGGAGATATTATTTATTTAGATCCTAGTTTAATTATTATTCCAATTAGTGGTGCAGAGCATTTAGATTCTGAAAAAGAGTTTGTTAGTGATATTTATGATGAGACTAGGATTTTGGATAATGTTTGGAGTGAGGCTATTGATGATGGTGAATATGTTAGAGTTACATTTAAGGAAGAGTTAGATAATAGTAGAGATATTACTTTGAAGCCGAGGATAGTTTCTGGAAGTCCAGTTATTGAAGTTTATGAATATGAGAGCAGTGATTTAATTGTTAGTTTTGATAATATTATTTCTAATGAATATAATCAAGTTTTGTTAAAGAATCTTGAAGGAGTACAAGATGTTTTTGATTTGAAAATTGTTGGAGGTAGTGTTGAGTTTGACCATATTGTTGATGCTATTATATTAGTTCAAAATAAGAGTGTTGCTGATGCTTATAGTTCTCCTTCAACTTCTATTACTACTACTCTTGATTCTGCTCCTACTTCTGGAAATTTATTAGTTACTGCTGTTGGAATGGATAAAAGTTCTGGAACAATTACTGTTCCAAGTGGTTTTACTTTGGTGCATGATTATGCTTCTTCTAGTGTTTCAGGTGCAATGGCTTATAAAATTTCTAATGGAAGTGAGACAAGCACTACTTGGAGTTGGGTTAGTAGTCAAGAAGGAACTGCTTGGGTTGGAGAATATTCTGGATTAGCTACAAGTGGGGTTTTAGATGTAAAGCAAGAAGATGATTCTAGTACAAGTTCTACTCAATCACAAAGTACTGGAACAACTGCTGAAACTAGTCAGGCAGATGAATTAGCTGTTGCTTTTGTAACTGTTGATTCTGCTCAAAATATTGAAACTGGAAGGGCTTGGACAAATAGTTTTATTATTCAAGATCATGCTCCTGGTTTAAGTGGAACTCCTGGATTAAATGTAGCTCATAAAATATTAAGTTCAACTGGAACTGTTGAAACTACTTTTTCAACTAGTGATACTGGAGATCAATCATATGCTGTTGTTGCAACTTTTAAGGCTTATGAGGCAACTGCACCTAATATTACATTTGTAGCACCTACTCCTGATGATTCTGATACTACTGAAAATACTTCAATTGAGATTAATGCTTCAATTATTAGTGGCGAAGGGTTAGATGAAGTAAAGTATAGTTGGGATGGAATAAATTATACTATGCATAATGATAGTCTGGTTTTGTTTATGAATTTTGATAATGTTGCAGGATTAGGAGAGAGTGATGGTTCTCTTGTTATTGATTTATCTGCGAATTCAAATAATGGAACTCCTGCTGGAACTGCTGCTGCAACTGCTACTGCAAAATATGGTGGGGCTTATACTTTTGATGGTAATTCTGATTATATTGATTTGCAAGAACCTGCTAGTTTGAAATTATCTAGATTTACAATAATGACTTGGTTTAGGAGAACTGGAAATGGAGTTACTGCAACAATTGGTACTGGAGGAGTAACAGATTGTATTCCTCTTGTGACAAAAGGAAATGGTGAAGCAGATGGGGATAATCGGGATGCTAATTATGCATTTTGTATAACTGATGGTACTGATGTTCTTGCAGGAGATTATGAAGATAGTGGTGGTTCTCCAAATAATCATCCAGTATTAGCAACAACAACAATTGTGAATGATGTTTGGTATCATGGAACTTTAACTTATAATGGGTCTGATTTCAGTATTTATACTAATGGGGTTTTAGAGGGTACTGTTTATCCAGATACTGGTCCAAGATCAGATAGCATTCAAGATAATGCTATTGCGTCTTCTTTAGATTCTGATGGAACTCCTGCTGAAGGATTTTTTCAAGGGCAAATGGATGAGGTAAGGATTTGGAATATTTCATTAACTGCTGAAGAAATAGCTCAACAATATATGTCTAACTTAAATAAATATGATACTGATAAATGGGTATTGCATGTTAATCAAAGTAAGAATGCAACTACTGGTTTAGATCTGGGTAGTTATGATTATTTTGTAAGTATAAGGAATTCTAGTGGTAGTGAGAATATTAGTGAGACTAGGACTATTACTATTGGTAATGTTGATAATGCTCCGAGTATAACTCTTGTTTCTCCTAGTGATGCAAGTACTCAAACTAATTTAACTGTTGTATTTAATTGTTCTGCAACTGATGGAGAAGAGTTGGCAAATATAACTCTTTATGGAAATTGGAGTGGAAGTTGGGCTGAAAATGAAACTTCAGTAATTAAGGGGACTAGTAATTCTTCTTCTTGGATGTTTGATTTGGGGGATAGCACTACTTATTTATGGAATTGTTATTCTTGTGATAATTCTAGCCAATGTAGTTGGGGAAGTAGTAATTATACTTTTAGTCTTGATAGTAGTTTAGATCTTGTTGCTCCAAATGTTACTTTGAATTTACCTTCTAATGGTTCTACTGAAGTTTCAACTAGTGTAACTTTTAATTGTTCAAGTACTGATGCTGTTAATCTAAGTAATTCTAGTTTGTATTTTAGTTCTGGTTCAAGTGGGGAAGTTGTAACTGTTATTTTTCAGGAAGATGGAAATTTTGCTAATCATACTAATGATACTCATTTGAAGGCGAGTGCAGCTACTACTAATTATGGAGGGGTTAAATTAGAAATAGATGGGCCTTCAACTATTGAGCATGCTTTGATTAGCTATCCTAATTTAATTGGTAATGGGGCGGGACAGGTCCCTTTAGGTTCTACAATTGTTTCTGCTGATTTATCTTTATGGAATGATAATGATGCAGGAGATACTCCTTTAATTTATATTGTTATTCAGGATTGGACTGAAGATGGTGCGACATGGAATACTTATGATGGGAGTAGTTCTTGGGCTAGTGCTGGAGGAGATTATGATACTGATATATCTGTTACTGCTACTGGGCTTGGAACTATAAATGCTAATGCTGTTATGAATGTGACTGAGTTTGTTCAAAATTGGAGTGATGGTGGACCTAATTATGGATTTTTATTTTATGAAGGAGGTAGTTCTGGGTTAAGTATTGTTGAAAGTGAGGAAGCGGGAGATGCAACTAAACGTCCTAAATTAACAGTAGCATATATAGCTCCAGGAGTTGCTTGGCATTTAAATGAAACTGTTAATTTAGGTGGGACTGATAATTCAACTACATTTTCTAAAACTTTAGATGATAATTTAACTTATACTTGGAATTGTCTTTCTTATGATTTAGCTGGAAATTCAAATTGGTCTATTACTAATTACACTTTTGATTTAAATACTAGTGCGGATGAAAGTGATAATCCTCCAAGTGTTACTTTAAATTCTCCTGCAAATGCAAGTATTCATACCAATGCTACTGTGGCATTTAATTGTTCTGCAACTGATGGAACTGAGTTGGCGAATATAACTCTTTATGGAAATTGGAGTGGAAGTTGGGCTGAAAATGAAACTTCTGTAATTAAGGGGACTAGTAATTCTTCGGTGTTTAATGTTCCATTAGGAGATGGATCTAATTATTTATGGAATTGTTATTCTTGTGATAATGCAACTAATTGTAGTTGGGCTGCAAGTAATTTTAGTTTTTTATTAAATACAAGTTATAGTCCTATTGTTTTTGTTGTTCCTACTCCTACTAATGCAAGTTCTACTACAAATACTTCAATTGAAATTAATGTTTCAATAACTGAAAGTGATTTAGATGAATTAATTTTTAATTGGAATGGAAGTAATTTTACTTTATTTAATGATAGTTTAATTTTAATGTCTAATTTTGATAATGTTTCTGCTTTGGGTGAAAGTAGTGGGATTGTTGATTTGGCTGGAGGAGATAAGAATGGAACAATTGTTGGTAATGCTTTGACTACTGGTAAATATGGTAGCGCATTTAATTATGATGGAAATGATTATTTGAGTTATGGTGTTTTAGGGGCTTTGAGTGATAGAAGTGTTGGAGTGTGGTTAAAGGGAACTTCTTGGGTTTATACTGGAGCTTGGCCTAATACTGTTTTCGCATTTAATACTGCTGCTGGAGGAAATACAGATATTGTAAGATTTAATACTACTGGGGGTGTTGGTTATTATAGTGGTGCAACATTGCAATGTACTGGAAGTAATGTTTCAATAAGCACGGGAGAATGGCATCATTATTTGTTTGTTACTGATGCAGGTAGTTCAAGTAAAACTTATTTAGATGGAAATTTAGTAGAGAATTGTGGTAGTTGGAGTCCTTCTGTTAATTCTGATGATGTTTTATTTATTGGGCAAGAAATTGATACTGCTACACCAAGTGATCATTTTGATGGAGTTATTGATGAGTTAAGAGTTTGGAATAGAGTTTTAAGTGCTGCTGAAGCAAAGCAATTATATTTTATGAATTTGAATAAATATGATTCTAATAAATGGGTGTTGTATGGAAATCAAAGTAAGAATTCAACAACTGGTTTAGATGATGCTAGTTATAATTTTCAAACTTTTGTAATTGATGGGGATTCTAATCTTGAAAAAAGTGATAAAAGATTTGTGACTGTTGATGGTGCTGTTGATAATGCTCCTACAACTACTCTTGTTTCTCCTGCTGATGCAAGTACTCAAACTAATTTAACTATTGCATTTAATTGTTCTGCAGTTGATGGAACTAAGTTGGCGAATATAACTCTTTATGGAAATTGGAGTGGGAGTTGGGCTGAAAATGAAACTTCAGTAATTAGTGGGACTAGTAATTCCTCTTCTTGGAATTTTAATTTAAGTGATAATTCAAATTATCTTTGGAATTGTTATGCTTGTGATAATGCTAGTCAGTGTAGTTGGGGAAGTAGTAATTTTAGTTTTAAGACTGATACTAGTTATATTTCTGTAGATCCTTTTTATGATGGAATTTCTGTGGGTGATTTAGATAATAGTAGTAATTGGCAAGAAGTTAGTGGATTGGCAATAACTCAAAATACAAGTAATACTGGTTTTATTTGGGGGCAGTCAGATGGTTCAATAGATTTACTTTTGGCAATTAATTTAAGTGATGGTTCAAATGCTGGTGAGTGGACTTTAAGTGGAATTAATGGTGTTGATTATGAGGATTTGTCTAGTGCAACTATTGGAGGAGTTCATTATATTTATCTGGCTGATATGGGAGATAATGGTGATTCTAGAGGGACTATTATTATTTATAGAATTAAAGAACCTACGATTAATGGAACTAATGGAGTTGTTGCTTCAGGAGATATTGAAACAATAACTTGTGAATATCCTGGAGGAGGGGATGCTCCTAGTCATCAGGATGCTGAAACATTATTAGTTGATCCTGAGAGTGGAGATATGTATATAATAACTAAAAGAGAAAGTGTTCCTGGAGTTTATAGTTTGGCACAAAATGCTAGTTATGCTGGAACTCAGACTTTAACTTTTGAAGGTGATATGTGGGATATACCTGATATTGCTTCTACTGCTGCACCTGGTAATGCTGTTGGTGGAGATATTTCTCCAGATGGTTTGAAAATTTTAGTTAAAAGTTGTGGTGAAACTTTCTTGTTTCAAAGATCTGATAATTCTACTTCTATATTTGATACTTTAAATTCAACTCCTGTGAATTTAAGTTCTTATGTTGGTGGAGGAATTTTAAATTATGTAAGTTCACATCCTTCACAAGAACCTCAAGGAGAGGCTGTAACTTTTTCAAGAAATAGTCAAGATTATTTTACTGCTTCTGAATTTGTTAGTGGTGAGGGAAGTGGAAATGGGTATCCTTTGTTTAGATATAATAAAACAAATCAAACTGTAACAACAATTGTGTTTCAAGAAGGAGTTTCTCCTAATTCTAGTTATGCTGGAACAGAAGATACTTATATTTGGGAGAATGAAAATTCTAGTCATGGGGATGCAGGAACTTTTGTTGTTGATTTAAATGCAGCTGATGAAAGAAAAGGATTATTAAAATTTAATTTATCTGATATTCCTTCAAATGCTACTATAATTGGTGCAAGATTAGATTTGAATATTGGTGTCGAGGGGCAGGGTTGGACTTTTCATAGAATTTTATCTGTTGATTGGAATGAATCAAGTGCATATGATGATCTTCCTGGAAGTGCGGGAATTGATATAGATGATGTTGAAGTTTCAAGTACTGAAGATAATAGAAATGGAGTTACTCTTGATACTTATCTTGGAGGTATAAGAAATAATATGGCTTTGGATACTGTTCAGAATTGGGTTAATGGTAGTCAGGAAAATTATGGATGGTTAATAAAAGCATCTCATGCAACAGATGGGCAACAGTTTAATTCAAGTGAGAGTGGTATAAGTGTGAGACCTAGGTTGACAATTAGATATATTGAAGGTGTTGCAGCTCCTGTTGATGCAGTTCCTGTTGTGAATTTTGTTAATCCTACTTTGAATAATACTAGTGTAACTTCTAATACTTTTGTTGAGATTAATGCAAGTATTAATGATGCTAATTTGAGTCAAGTTATTTATAATTGGAATGGGGCAAATTTTACTTTGTTTAATGACTCGTTAGTGTTGATGATGAATTTTGATAATGTTTCTGCGTTGGGTGAGAATGATACTCATGTGGTGGATGTGAGTGGTGGGGGGAATAATGGGACTCTTGGGGGAACTGCTCGAGCTAATGTTAGTGGTAAATTTGGTAGTGCATTAGGGTTGGATGGAAATAGTGATTATGCAGAGATAGTAGATAGTTCATCATTAGATATTGGAACCAATAGTATGACTATTGAGGCCTGGGTTTATCCAGAAACTTTTGGGAGTATGGATGAAATTGTGAAAAAAGATGGGGCTTATATCTTAAGATTGAGTGGAACTTCAGGAGCAATCGAAGGATATTTATGGGCAGATACAAATGGAAATCCTGTTGGACCTAGCACTAATCTTTTAACACAAAATGCATGGAATTATGTTGTTATGACCTATAATACTACTCATCAACAATTATTTGTTAATGGTGTTGCAGATGCAACTGACCCTCAAATAGGGAATGTAGATAACAGTGCAATTAATTTAATGATTGGTTCACATCAAAATAAAGGGAGTGAATTTTTTGAGGGTAATATAGATGAAGTAAGAATTTGGAATAGAAGTTTGAGTTTTGAAGAAATTCAACAAAATTATATGAGTAATTTGCAAAAGTTTAATTCCTCTCAGTGGTATTTATATGTTAATCAGTCGTTAAATTCTACAGATGGTTTGGTTAATGGTAACTATACTTACAATGTTTTTGGAATTGATGAGAGTGATGGTTTTGGAACAAGTGGAGAGAGGAGTGTTAGTATTGATAATGTTGTTCCTGTTGTTGGTTTGGTGAATCCTGCGAATAATACTTTAAATGATACTACAAATACTATTAACTTTTTTTATAATGTAAGTGATGTTAGTTCTATTTCTAATTGTAGTTTAATTATTAATAAGGTTATAAATTCAACTGTTGAAAGTCCTACTAAGGATCAGACAAATAGTATTTCTGCTATATTGGGAAGTAGTGGGACTTATAATTGGAGTGTGAATTGTAGTGATGCTGGAGGAAATGTTGGAGCTAGTGAGGTTAGGAATTTGAGTGTTAATTATACTGCCCCTGTTCCAACTTTTATTACTTTAAATTCTCCTGCAAATGGAATTAGCGATTTAGTTCTTGGAAATGTTACATTAAATTGGAGTATTTTAGGGGTAAATAAAACAGAGGTTTTTGTGAATAATAACACTAATAATTTAGATACTAGTCTAGTTTATGTTCGGAGTGGGCAAGCAAATGGAAGTTATACTCATAATTTTTCTAATTTTGTTTTACAATCTGAAGATAATTTAGTTGCGTTATATCATTTTGATAATCGAAGTAGTTATGGTGAGAATTCTACTTATTATTATGATTTTAGTGGTAAAGGAAATAATATTAGTTGTACTACTACTTGCCCGGATTTAAATGAGAGTGGGAAATTAGGAGGGGCTATGCAGTTTGATGGAAGTTCGGATTATCTTTCTTCTGGAACAACTGATTTGCCAAATCAACCTGTAAATTATAGTATTGAAGCTTGGGTGTTTTTTGATAATGTTGGAGCTGCAACTTATAATATTGTTTGGAGTAGAAATTCTGTTGCAGGAAATACTCTTATTATGCTCCTAGGTCCTAGAAATGGAAATAGTTTAAATGTAGCTCATGATATTAGCCTATATGATACTGGTTTTGCATTAAGTAGTCAGAAATGGTATCATTTTGTTCAAAGATATAATGGGACTACCTTATCAGTTTTTGCTGATAATGTAGAGATTTATACAAATTCTTCTGTTAATGCAATTTCAACATCAACAACTTGTCAAATATTAATTGGGGTAGATTCTGATGATGGATGTGCAGGTAGTTTTGGTGCTGATTATTTTGATGGGATGATTGATGAGTTTGCATTTTATAATAAGAGTTTAAGTGACGCAGAGATTTCTAATCATTATGTTGTGGGAAATGGAACTTATTATTGGAATGCAAATGTAACTCTTGAAAATGGAAGTGTTATTAATTCTGGTGTTAGAAGTTTTTCAATTGGAAGTTCTGCAGATACTAGTCCTAGCGTTACATTAGTTAGTCCTAGTAATAATGGGGTTAGTGTTAGTACTGATGTTAATTTTAATTGTTCTGCTGTTGATGGAATTGAATTGGCAAATATAACTCTTTATGGAAATTGGAGTGGAAGTTTTGTTGCTAATGAAACTTCAGTAATTAAGGGGGTTAGTAATTCTTCTGTTTTTAGTGTTACATTAGGTGATGAAGCTAAATATTCATGGAATTGTTATGCTTGTGATAATGCTAGTCAGTGTAGTTGGGGGAGTAGTAATTTTACTATAAGGGTGGATACTAATTATGCTTTGAATACAAGTATTATTTATCCAACAAATAATGCTAATATAAGTCAAACAGGTTCTATTGATTTGAATTGGAGTATAGATGATGGAAATGAAACTTGGGTTTATGCAAGTAATGATAGTTCTAATTTAGGAAGTAGTTTAATTTATCATACAAATGAGAGTGGTAATAATGTATATACTTATGGTCATAATTGGAGTGGATTAGTTGCACAATCTAGTATTTCTGATACTATAGGGTTATGGAATTTTGATTCTAGTGGGACAATTACAAATGATGAAACTGGAAATCATAATGCTAATTGTAGTAATTGCCCAAGTTTTGTTGAGAAAGGAAAGTTTGCGGGTAGTTTTGAATTTGATGGTGTGGATGATTATTTTGAAATGCCTGATAGTAATGATTGGGATATGCCTTCATGGACAATTATGGGTTGGTTTAATATGAGTGGGCCTGGAGTTAATGTTAATACTGGGAGTGGGGGAATGCTTTATTATCCAATAATTTCAAAAGGAATGGCTGAGACTGAAACAGGTATTGATGATATGGCATTTGCAGTTGGTGTTTGTAATGAGAGTGATGCTACTTGTCCTAGGACTGGATTGGCTGTTGATTTTGAAATAATTACTAATTCAACAAATGTTCCTTTAGTTGGAGATACAAATCTTTCATTTAATGAATGGTATCATTTTGCAGCAGTTTATGATAATTCTACAACTACTTTGAAATTATATTTAAATGGTAAATTAGATGGTTCAAGAGATACATTTACCCAGGCAACACAGAGTTCTATAATGAGAGTTGGAATTGGAACTTCGTTTAAAACAGATAATACTACTACTGGTGCTTGGAATGGTTTAATTGATAATTTAGTTGTGATTAATAGGAGTTTGAGTCAGGCAGAAATTATTCCTTATTATAATTTAAGTGCTCAGAAATATTATTGGAATGCAAATGTTTCAAATGGTTCAACAAATTTAAGTTCAGGTGTTTATCAGTTTAATTTAACTCAGAATTATGCTCCAAGTATGCAGTTAGTTAATCCTGCGATTGGAACAAATACTGAAAATACTTCTATGAATCTTATTGTAAATGTAAGTGATTCAAATGGGGAGAGTGTGAATGTTAGTTTTTATGGTTCTGAAGGAGTTGTTGCAAATAATTTTACTATAATTACCTTACCTGATACACAAAATATGGCTGAAAATTATCCTGAATTATTTGATAAGGAAATGAATTGGATTGTTGGAAATTATAGCAATCTGAATGGAAAGATTGTTTTGCATTTAGGGGATCTTGTTAATCAACCTGCTAATACTACTCAATGGGATGTTGCAAATAAAAGTATGAGATTGTTAGATAATAATAGTATTCCTTATTTAGTTACTCAAGGTAATCATGATTTAATTGGAGATACTGATTATACTAATTTTAATTTATACTTTCCTTTATCAAGATTAAATCAAACTAGTGCATATAGTGGAAGTTATATCAATGGAAATAATATGTATTCATTAATGACAATTGAGGGAATGAAATTTGGGTTTTTGTCATTAAATTATAATCCTAATAATACTGTTTTGGCTTGGGCAAATCAGACTGTTAGTAATTTTTCTGATTATAGGTGGATAGTATTTAGTCATAGTATGATTCAAAATGATGCAGATTGTTTAACTGTTGCAGGATCAAATATTTGGAATAATTTTGCAAATTGGCATTCAAATGTTTTTATGTTGTTAGGAGGTCATGTTCCTGGAACTTATAATTGTACTAAGACTGGGAATAGTGGAAATACTGTTTATGGTATTGTGGCAAATTATCAAAGTGAAACTCGTGCAGGAGATGGGAAAGTAAGATATTATACTTTTGATCCTAATGCAGATAAGATTTATGCTTACACTTATAATACTAATTTAACTAGTTTTGATACTGATGCCGGAGATCAATTTGTTATTTCTAATTTTAGTATGAATGCAAGTAGTTATGTTCAGTTATATAATAATGCAAGTGTTCCTAATAATGCTGAAGTTAATTTTACTTGGACTGGGTTAAATAACTCTGATTATTATTGGTATGTTAATGTTAGTGATGGTATTTCAACTAGTGGAAGTGCTATATGGAATTTTACAAAAGTTGCAGAAGTTGTTCCAACTGTTACTTTGAATCTTCCTGCTAATTGGGCAAATATTACTACTACTAATGCAACTTTTAATTGTTCTGTTACAAATGATGGTTTGTTAAATGTTACTCTTTATGGAAATTGGAGTGGGAGTTTTGCTGAAAATGAAACAAGTTCTATTACTGGAACTAGTAATTCTAGTTCATGGGATTTAAATTTAAGTAATGGGATTTATTCTTGGAATTGTTATTCTTGTGATTCTGATGGTGCTTGTGGATGGGGGGCTAGTAATTTTACTTTGAATATTAGTGTTCCTTTAACTCCTCCAAATGTAACATTAGTTTCGCCTAGTGATTCAAGTATTCAAACAAATGCTAGTATTGATTTTAATTGTTCTGTAATAGAAGATATAAATATGAAGAATATTAGCTTATATATTAATGGGAGTGGTGCAAGTGGTAGTGAGTTAGCGGGAACAGATAATGAATTAATTCTTTATCATCTAAATAATGATTCAAGTATTGGTGAGAGTGATAGTTTGATTGTAGATAGTGTTGATTATGATAATGCTACTTTTAGTGGTGGCGCTGGTTTTAGTACTACCAAATTTTTAGGAGAAGGTAGTGCTGAATTTGCAGATACTGGTAATGATTCTATTGAAATTAATTTTGGAAAAGGAGTTAATCCTTCTACAAATCCATTTAGTATTGTTTTATGGGCTAATAAAACAAATACTTGTAATACTGGTGATGATGATCATTTGTTTGGAAGTTCGTTAGGAACAAATGTAAGAAGTTATATTAGGTGTAGGGTAGATAATTGGGCTTATAGGGTTCAAGGTAATGTTGCTGTTGATTCTGGACAGGCTGTTCAATTAAATACTTGGACACATATAGGCTTGGTTATGAATGGAACCCATGCTAATTTTTATATTAATGGAAGTCTATATAATAGTGATGCTTATACAAGTTATGTTCTTGGTTCTAATTTTATGGTTGGAGGAGTAGCTGATGGTGGTGCAGGAGGAGAACAATGGGGTGGATTAATTGATGAGTTTGCATTATATAATAGGAGTTTGACTTCTGCAGAAGTTTTGGATATTTATAATGCTCAAAAAGGTGGATTAAACCTTAGTGAAAGTTTTAATTTAAATCAAACAAATAATCTTACTGGAACTATTAATTCTACTATTTTTAGTCTTACTCTTCCAGATAATGAAAGTTATAAATGGAATTGTTATGGTTGTGATAATGATAGTCAGTGTAGGTGGGGAAGTAGTAATTTTAGTTTTGCATTAAATACTAGTTATAGTATTCCTGCCCCTGCATTGTATTATGGAAGTGGAACTGAAAGTAATGGAAGTAGTTTTGAAAGAACTTGGATTTATATGGATGGAAGAGTTGTAGGTTCTAATTTTTCAAATATAACTTTTAATTTACATAATGCTAGTGGGTTGGTTAGCAATATTACTACTGTAAATAGAACTGGATTTGTTTTAGCAAATTATGATACTACTGTTTTAGATAATTCTAATTTAGCATTAGATGATGATAGTTCGGGTTTAGCTTACAATCCTGAAACTGGAACAATTTATGTTGTTCATAATAATCCTCCTACATTGGATGAGATGTATATTAATGGAACATTAAATAGAACAATTACTTTGAGTAGCTTTGATGATACAGAGGCTGTTACGTATATTAATACAACTGGAAATTATCATTATTTAGGAATTGCTGAAGAAGGTCGTGGAAATATGTCTATTATAAGAATTAATTTAACAACAACAAGTGTTAGTTTTTCTGGTAGTGATTCTACTAATTATGATTTAGGTTTGGGAGATTTAGCTAATTTAGGATTTGAGGGGCTTTGTTATGATAGTGTTAGAAATATTTTTTATGGTGTAAAAGAGAAATCAGATATGGAGGTTTATAGAATTAATTTAAGTGCTCCTACAAAAGTTACAGAGTTGTTTGATGCTGAAGCACTTTTGACTGTGACTGATTTATCTGGTTGTGATTATGATGAAAATACTGAAACTTTATTTTTGTTAAGTCATGAATCTCAAAATATTACTGCAGTGAATTTATCTGGGAGCAAAGTTGGAGGATTTGCTTTGCCAAATGTTGTTCAGGCAGAGGGATTGATTTTTGATAATTATGGAGAGAATATGTATGTAATGGGAGAAGGTGATTTCTTATCTATATTTAGAACAAATAATTTTAGTGTTAGTTATAATTTTACAGGATTGAGTGCTGATGCTTATCATTATAATATTAGTGGTGTGAATACTTTGGGTGGTGTGAATAGTACTGGAATGAGGTATTTGACTTTGACTGAACATATTGTTCCAAATATAACTCTTGTTTCTCCATTAAATGATAGTGGAAATAATGGAAGTATTGATTTTGTGTTTAATGTAAATTCAAGTATTAATGTTACAAATTGTTCATTGTATTTTAATGGGAATTTGAATCAGACAAATAGTAGTATGGTTAAGGAAACTAATACTAGTTTTAGTTTAAGTGGATTAGGTATTGCAATGTATAATTGGAGTATAAGATGTTATGATAATGTATCTAATTTTAGTAATTCAGATAATTTGGTTTTTGCTGTTGTGGATACAGAAGAGTTTAATGGAGAGACTACTAATTTTACTCAAGTTAATATGAGTAATATTACTAATCTTGTTTTAGATAATCCTGCTCAAGGAGTGATTAATTTTACAGAAAGTATTGATTTAAGTAATGGGGCTAATTTTACTGATCATGTTAATGTTAGTTTTAATCGGATTGAAATAAATTCTACTGCATTACCTAGTTTGAATGCTGGTGCAAGATTATCTCTTTATAATTTAACTTTTACAACTCCTAGAATTTTAAAAGATAATGCTATTTGTTCTGATTGTACTGAAGTGAGTTATTCTGGTGGAACCTTGGTATTTGATGTTACTGGATTTAGTGTTTATAGTGCTGAAGAAACTCCTGTTTCTGATGTTGCTGAAACAACTTCTACTGGGGGTGGAGGTGGCGGAGGATTATTACCTACAAAGAGGGTTGTATCTGAAGGGGAATTAGTAATTAAAAATAAATTTATTGATGTATTTACTGGATTAGGATTAATTAAAACTAGGGAAATTGAAATATATAATGATAGGAGTGAAAGTGTAGGGGTAGACCTAAGGTTAGAAAATTTGGAGGATATTTTGTTTATTGATAAAAATGAATTAAATTTTGAATTAGGTGGTTATGAAAAGAAAATAATTATTGCAAGAATTGTTGCTCCAGAATTAGCAGGAATTTACGAAGGGATTATTGAAGTGAATGATGGTGAGAAACAAGAAATAAAAGTTGCTATAAATGTTAATAAAAAAGAATTGTTATTTGATGCAAAAATTACAATTCCATGGGATTATAGATTAGTTAAACAAGGTTCTAATTTAGAAAGTCAGATTGATTTAATTCCAATGGTAGATGATGCAAGATTTGATGTTACTACTAATTATATAATTAAGAATTTTGAAGGAAAGAGTTTTTTGAAAGAGAGTGAAACTTTCTTGATTGATGGGCAGAAATCTTTTAATAAGGAATTTATGACTAATACATTACCTCTTGGAGAGTATGTTTTAGAATTAGAATTAATTTATCCAAATGGTGTGGCTGTTTCACATTCTAGTTTTGAAGTTAGAGAGGGTGTTGGAGTTTTAGCATCTATTTCGAATTATAGGCTTGTAGTGTTATTATTGGTATTAAGTGTTTTAATTTTGGTTATTGCAATAATTTTAATAGACATAAGATATAAAAAACTTAAACTCCATAAAAAATAAGGTTGAAGTATAAAAAATGAAGGATGTAAAAAAGAGGAAGGGTAAAAATAGAAAAGTAATTGGGATTAGTTTGTTAATTTTAATTTTAATTGTTATAGGATTTTATTTTTTTAATGGTTTTCAGGAAAGTATTGAGGCTGAAGGGAGTTTTGATGTTAAGGATTTATTTTTAAAAATTAATTTAAATCCGGGAGTAGATTCTATTTATGAAGTAGGTATTGAAAATATAAATAAAAGAGACAATGAATTTTTAATTAAAGTAAATGGATTAGAGGATTTTGTTTTTAGTGACGAGAAAATAATAATTAATTATGGTGAGGAGGGAAAGGTTAAATTAAATATTCAAATTCCTGAAGATAGTGTTGCAGGAGTTTATGTGGGTAGTTTAGTGATTACATTAGATGGACTTTTAAAGAGAGTTCCAATTATCTTAGAAGTAGAAAGTGAAGAAATTTTATTTGATGCAAATATTGATTTATATCCTAAGGGAGAATCATTAGTTAAAGGAAGACAATTAATTTCTGAAATAAAGTTATTTGATTTAGCAAGCATAGGAGTTAGAGATATTGAATTAGAATATTTTGTTAAGGATTTTGACGGAAGGACTTTAATTTCTGAAACAGAAAGTAAGGCTATAGATGGTAGATTAGATTATACTAAAAGTTTTCAAGTTCCTGAAAATATGGAATTGAATGAATATGTTTTAGGGGTAGTTGTTAAATATCAAAATTCTGCAGGGGTTTCAAGTGTTTTTTTTAATGTAGTAGATAAAAATGGAAATATTTTTGATTCTAGTGATCTGTCTTTTATGATTATTTTATTTTCATTCTTTTTTGTTGTTTTTATTATAATTTTTGTTTATTATATTTTTTATAGGGATAAATTATTTGGAGAATTACAAAGGCAGTATAAAAGAGAATTAAAAAAACAAAAAGAAATTCTTTTAGAAAAAGAAAAATGTGTGTATTCTAAACTTAAAACTAGTGAAGAGCGAGAGGTTTATAGAAAGGAAATTGGAAAGATTAAGAAAGGCAGATTAAGTGAATTAGGAGAGATGCATAAGGAAAGAGTAAGTGAATTGAAGAAGATGAAAGGGAAAGTTAAAAAGAAGGATATTAAGAATAAACTTAATGAATGGAAAAAGAAAGGATATGATACAAGTGTTTTAGATAAGAAATACAAGGTTCCTGAGGTGAAAGATGTTAAGAATAAACTTAATGAATGGAAAAAGAAAGGATATGATACAAGTGTTTTAGAGAAAAAGTGATAGTTTTATAAATAATTATCACTTAAGGTAGGTAATAAAAGAATGGTGAAAAAAATTAATAAAAAAGGTGTAAGGAAAAAGAATGGTGGGAAGAAGAGAACTAATGTTGCTAAAAAACCCTCTCGTAAGGATTTTGAAGTATTTGCACAAGGTGTTGAAAGGTTAGAAGAGTTAAGAAAAGAATTGAATAGTTTAGATACTAATAGATTTCCTGTTGAAACAGCTTCTATTAGGGGTAAATTAAAGAATGTTTCTTATATTCCTCAAATAGAAAAAGAAATAAGGGTTTTGAAAAGTAAAATTAAAGGGACTCATAAGAAAAAAGTTGTTAAAAAAAGAAAGGATAATGTTCATAATGAAATTAAGAGATTAGAAAAAGAAATTAAATTAAGACAAAAAATTGCTGGAAAAGGAAAGGTTTCTGGGAAGGATAAAAAATTTATTAAGGATATTCCACAAATTGAGAATCAAGTTAAATCTTTGAAACAATTTGTAGATACTCAAAGAGATGATGAAAAAAGAAAAAAAGAGTTATTAAGGAGGATTGATCCTGGAGTAGGATTGGTTGTAGATGATAAGTTTAATTTAACTTTAAATGAAATTAAAGCAGAGTTATCTAAAAGACTTAAGGAAAAAGAATCTAATGTTCAAAAACAACTACAAGATGATTTAAATGCTAGAAAGAAAAATTTTGAAGTTAGATATGGGCAATTAGAAAATAAATTTTCTGAAAGATATGATAATAGGGTTAAAAGTTCATTGCAGAGAGAAGTGAAAAATAGATTTAATGATGAATTGAAAAAAAGGATTGAAATTTTAAGAGCGAGGGTTAGAAGAGAATATGTTAAGAAATTAGAAGATAATATTGAAAAGAAACTTACTAGAGAATATGATAAAAAGAAGGCAGAGATAATTAAGAAAGGAGAATTAGATAAGAAAAATATTGTAGATAATTATCTTAAAAAGAAGATGGAATTAATTAAGAGGGAGAGTTTAAATGAGGATAAATTAAAAGAAAGAGAGAGAAAATTTGCTTTAGAACTTTCAAAGGTTATTGGTGAGAAAAAGAAATCTATAAAAGAATATGCTGAGAAAAAAGAGGAATTAATTAAAAGAATTGGATTAACTGAGGAATCCTTTAAGAGAGCGTATGCTAAAAAGAAAGCTGAATTAATTAGAAAAGGGAATTTGGATGAGGAATCTTTTAAGAGAGCATATGATAAAAAGAAGGCTGAATTAATTAAAGGGAGAAAATTAGAAGAAAAAAAATTAGAAGAAAGAGAGCAGAAATTTACCTTGGAACTTTCAAAAGTTATTGGTGAGAAAAAGAAGTTTTTTCAAAAAGGTAAATTAAATATTAAGAGTTCTAAGGAACATATTGAAAAACTTAAGAAAGAACTTAAGGATGAATTTGAATCTAGAAGAAAAGAAGTTGAAAGAAAATTTAAGAAAGAATATTCTGATAAGGATCGTAAATTAAAAGAAAGAGAAAGAAAGTTTACTATGGAGCTTTCTAAGATTCTTGGGGAAAAGAAAAAGGTTTTGAAGAATGGTAAGATAAAAATTAAAATTTCTAAAATGCATATAGATAAACTTAAAGAAAATCTTAAAAAAGAGTTTGAATCTAAAAGAAAAGAAATTGAATCAGATCATTTAAAGAAATTAAATAATGAAAAAACTAAACTTAAACAACATTTTCAGGAAGAAATTTTAGCAAATAGGGTTCGGATGAATAATAAATTGCATGAACATATGACTCAGGAAGTTAAGAAATTACATAAGGAACATGATGTTAAGGCTAATGTTGAGGTAGGGAAGATAGAGGATATTAAGAAAAGATTAGCTAATGAGAGGGGTGCTTTGAGTAGAATTAGAAATAATTTGAATTCTGAGATTAGAAAAGTTAGGGCTGAAGGAGATGATTATAAAAAGAAAGTTGAAGAAAGACTTGTTGATGAGAAGAATAGGGCTGTTAAGAGTGCAGTGGTTAAACAATCTGTTTTGATTAAAAAACAATTACAAAAAGAGTTTGAGAATCGGTTGATTTTGGAATTGCAGAAAAAGCAGGCTGATTTTGATAAAAAGAAAGCTAATTTGAATTTGATATTGCAGAGTAGGATGAAGCAGATGTTGAGTTAGAGATTTTTGTTGAAGTGAGGGGTTTTTTTAGTTTAAGGTATTAGTTCTTCAAGTCCTTTTAAATCTCTAAAAAAAGTATACATTACATTGTTTGCTTCAGTTCTAGTTTCAAAAACAGTAGCAAGTATTATATTATGGTATGATAGGTGGGTGACTCTGTCATTAGTTATTTGATTATGGTGATAGGCAAGTTCCCCTGATTTAATTTCAAAATAAATTGGAAGGAGGTTATATCTTTCTTGTGCAAATTCTAGTGTTTCAGCAAAAAAATCATCAATTGTTGGAGTGATTGTGGATTGATCTCCTGTAATTACGATTCTTGGTTTTGGGATTGGTTTCATGAAATTGAGGAGAAAAATTTGTTTAAATAAATAATTGTGATTGATTGAATAGGGTTGTTTTTTGATATTAATTTTATCGAGGGTAAATGTAATGTTCTCTCTGACAATAGAAAATATAACTTAGAAAGTGAATGAGGGTTTAAGTAACTTTTGTTGTGAATTGGATGTTTTTTATTATAATTTAATTTATATATGGTTGAAATCAAATTATATTTTAATGGTAAATAAAACATTAAAAAAAAGAGTTTTCGGTGGTCAAAGTAGATTTGATGATGTTGAGTTTGTTGAAGATGTTGCGAAACAAATTGTTGAAGATGTAGTTCAACACGGATATGAAAGAGTATCTATTGAAAGTGAGGGGTTTTGTACAGATTCTTGTAGAACCTTAGTTTTAGGCGGACTTAGTAGAAGAGATTATAAAAACTTTGAATTTGGAACTGAAGATGTTGAGAAAGTTTATAGAATTGAAGATTATGTTAAAGATTAAATCTTTGAATCAATAATCTCTTTGAAGTTTTTACTCTGATTTTTGAGAACTTCACTTAATTCTTCTTCACTTGCATTAATTATATTATTAATTGTCTTGAATTTTTTTAAAAGGAGTTCTGCTTTTTTAGGGCCTATGTTTGGGAAAGATTCTATTATGTATTGTTTTTGTTCTTTGATTGTTTTAGGAATTCTTGAATGAAATGAGATTGGGGTTTTGGGTTTAAGTTGCTGTTTTGCGAGGGTGATGAGATATTGTGCTGTATCTTCATAATCTTGTGTTTGGATAATTGGTATTTGATGATTGTTTATTATTGAGATTATGAACCCTCTAATTGAATTTGAGTTTAGGTTTGTTTCATTGTTGAGAAGATCTAAATCTCCTTCGATGATTAGTAATTTTTCTTTATATTTTTGCATTTGTTTTAATTGTTGGAAAAGTCTTCTGTTAATCATTGATGAGATGAAATCACTTGTTGTTTTTCTTTCAATTGCTGTGTTTCCTATTAGATAGTCTGCAATTTTTAATGGTTTAATTTGAAGGTTGATTTGTTTTGAGGATTGGAGTTCTGAAAGGACTAGGGAATTTTTTTCATGGATGTCTGCGACTATTGTTGGGATTTGTTTTGGTTTAGTTTTTGATTTTCTTTTTTTGGAGAAGATGTTGTAGATTGGCATTTTAATGATTAGATAAAGGGTTTATTAAAATTTACCAAAAAGCTTAAATATCTATAGATATCTATAGGTATCATGGAAGTAAGACAAATTAATCTTAAATTACCTGAGAATTTAGTTGAAGCTGCTGAAAGTTATGTTAAGAATTTTGGTTTTAGAAATATTCAAGAATTAGCTGCAGAAAGTATAAGGGAAAAAGTTTTTGAAAAAAATCAATTTGATGAAAATTTTAGTGATGATGAAATAAGATTAATAGATAATTTAATTGAGAAAACTATGGAAAAAAAGGATTTTGGAACTGAGGAGGAGCTTAGAAAGATATTAAAAAATGAAGTATAATATAATCCCCTCAAATCAATTTTTAAAACAACTTAAATCTATAAATCCAAGGAATCGAAAAATTATTGAAAATAAAATTGATTTAATTAAACAAAATCCTTATAGATATAAAAAAATTCATTCTAAGAAATTTTCTAGAGTTTTTAGAATAAGATTTAATATTTTGGGTAGTGAGACTCGATTAATTTATGTTCTTATTGAACCGAATATAATTTTAGTTTGTTTATTAGATAGAAAAAAGGATTATAAAGATTTAGAAAAATATCTTTCTAAAATTTGATTTTTTTAAAACAATGTTTTTTGAGGGCTTTTTTTAGGTTTCATTGATTTACCTTCATCTAAATCTTTTTTTATTGATTCTATTGCTTTATGCATTCGTTTTTCTTTGCTAATTGAAGTGTAATAGAATATTTCATCTAATGTATCTGTTGTTATTAATATTATTAATTTTCCCTTCATTAATCTTGCGGTTCTTCCTGCTCTTTGTATTCTTCTAATTGCGCTTGGAATAGGTTCATAGAATATTACTGAATTTACTTCTGGAATATCTAATCCTTCTTCTGCAATAGAGGTTGCTACAATTATATTTATTTCTCCTTCTCTAAATTCATTCATGATTTGTTGTTGCTCTTTTTGAGATAATCCTGTTCCTTGTTTTTTTGCTTGTCCAACAAAACTCTTTGCATTTATCCCTTGAATTTTATTTAGCTCTTGAATTATTTTGGTAACAGTATCTCTGTATTGGGTAAAAACAATTGTTTTATTTTTTGGATTTTCTTTAATTGAATCTTGAATTAATGAAATTAGTTCAAAAATTTTGGGATGTTCAAGATTTTTTGCAATCAGTTCATTTAATTTTATATATGCTAAATTAAAGTCTGGATCTTTTATAATTCTTTGAACTGCTTTTGATTTATTTTGTTTTGCTTGTTCAAAAATGCTCTTAACATATTGTTGAGAGGAATAGAGTGTTTGAGTTTCTAATAATTCTATTAAATGAGATATTTTAATTGCTTGGGCACATACACTTACTCCTATTAGAAATTGAAAACTTTTATTTCCAGAATTTATTGTGCTCATAAGTCTTCCTTGTAATTTTATGATGTTTGTTTTTGTTGGAGGTTCAAGTAATAATCTTCTATTTTGAAGTTCTTGAATTTTTCTTTCATAAATTTTTTTAATTAGTGTGGTTATTTCTTTAATTTCTTTTGGAAATTCTAATCTAATTGGTTGGAATTCTAATTCTTGTAAATATTCTTTTACATCTTCACTTTCCCTTGTTCTTAATTCTATTGTTTCAATCTTAAGTGTTTCTGCTATCTGCCTTATTGTTTCTTTATCTGTTCCTGGTGAGGCTGTTAAACCTAAAATTTGAGGGATTTTAGATTGTTTGTGGTATTCATTTGCAATATGGGTATAGGCATAATTTTTAAGGCATCTATGACATTCATCTTCTATTAAAAGAGAAACATCTTCTAAGGAATAAAGATTATTTTTTATATCATTTCCAATGCATTGAGGTGTTGAAAAAACAATATCTGCTTTTTCCCATAATTTTTTTCTTTCATTGGCTTGTATTTTTCCTGTAAACAATGTAAGTTCTGCAAATAATTCTGGAAGGTGTTTTTGAAAATAAGCTAAGTGTTGTTCTGCTAAAGGACGGGTGGGAGCAAGGAAAAGGGTTTTAGTGCCTGGATGTTTTTTTTGTCTATGAATTGTAAGCATTAATGCTATTAGTGTTTTTCCAACTCCTGTTGGGATTATGACTAAGCAATTTTTATCTTTACAATTATCATAAATATCTTGTTGATATTTTCTCGGAGTTATTGTTGTAAGGGTTTTTTCTGGCATGGTAGGTATTTAATTTATTTTAAATTAATATGATTTTTGCATTATTAAAAATAATGTTATATTAAAGGGGAATTTGCTTTATCTTTTAGATAAAGTTTTTTTGATTTAATTATTCTTGGAAATAAGATATATTCCCATTATAGGTAAAAACTAGAATTACATTATTGGTTCTACTGGTGCTTCATCTGATAAATCCATTGTTTGTTCAACAATTTCATCACCTTCTTCTAAAGGTAGACTTGCTCTACTTATGATTAAAACATCACCTACAGCTTTAACAAATTGATGGGGAATTATAACTCCTCTTGCACCACCTAAGAAACTTCCCATAGAACTTGCAATCTTTATTCTCCAACTATCTACCTTATTTTCAGCTAGATTAGATTCTTCAACTTCTCCAAAGAAATCTCCTGTATCAGTATAAACTTTCTTGTTAATTACCTCTGTTATTTTTTTTATCTTTAACATATGTTAAAAGGTGGAATTTACTTTAAATACTTTTCTGTGATTTAAAGGGATGCATTAAATTTATATAAATAAGGAACATTATAATCGCATGTTTGATAAAAAAGAGATTGCATGGATAATAATAGCATTGATACTCTTTGAGTTTATAATTTTGTTTCCTGATGCAGGATTGCCTTCTATCTTGCTTATTTTGGTTCCTTTGATAATTTTGCCTATAAATCTTATTTCTAAGAAAATAGCTTCTAAATATTTTGATATTTCAATTGAGTATAAAATTTGGCATTTTCAGAGATTTTGGTTTACTGAAAAAGCTAAGTTTAAGAAACCTTTTCCAATTGGAGTTTTATTACCCTTTTTAGTTGCATTTGTTTCACTAGGTTTTCTTCGCCCATTAACCTTAATTCAATTTGATTATAAGAATAATCCTGTGACCAGGGTTTTGAAGAGAAAAGGATTTAAGAAAGAAAGAAAGACAGAGATAAATGAGTCTGATGTCTCTTATACTGTTGCATGGGGGCTTTATCCGTTGCTGTTATTAGCATTTATTTCTTGGTTAATTGGTTATGGGGAATTAGCTAGTTATTCAATTTATTATGGGTTGTGGAATTTGATTCCTTTTGGTAATTTAGATGGAGCAAGATTATTTTTTGGAAGTTTTATTAATTGGGTTTTTGTGCTGGTTCTCTTTTTAATTGCATTGCCTTTTGTTTTTTTTATGTGAGGGTTTTAACCTCAAGCTTTAAATAATATTAATTCTATAATCTAAAATATAAAAGAGATTAAAATAATTTAATAATAAAAAATAAAAAAGATGGTAGACCCAATATTTGTTTCACCTTTGTTTATGAATTTTATACTTCCGTTTGTATTGATTTTTACATTGATATTTGCGATATTGCAAAAGACTCAGCTTCTTGGCGAGAATAAACAACAGATTGATGCAATGATTGGAGCTGTTGTGGGAATTATTTTAATTGCAACACCTTATGCAAGAGATATTGTTGTTTTATTAATGCCTTTCTTAGCTGTTGTAGCTTCAATATTATTAGTGTTTATGTTGCTTTATGGTTTTATGATGGGAAAAACTAATGGGGATGTGTTGGATCAAGGATGGAAATATGCGTTTGGTGCAATTCTTGCTGTTGCCTTAGGTACATTTCTTTTAATGATAACTGGTTATTGGGATTTAGTTTATAATTATTTATTTAGTCGAGAAGGAAGTCCAAATCTTTGGATTAATGTTTTATTAATTGCAATTGCTGTTGGAGCTGTGGTTGCAGTAATTAAAGGAGGAGCTGGGAATAGTGAATAGAAACCTATTTAAGTAATAGTTTCTTTTTGAATTTAATAAAGAGGAAAATGGCATATATACAAACTATTGGAGATATATTGAATGCATGGGCAGATTATGGAGTATTTGCATATTTACTTCCGTTTTTAATGATTTTTGCAATTGTTTATGGGTTGTTAAATAAGAGTAATATTTTAGGAGATAATAAGGGTGTTCAAGCAACTATTGGATTGGCTATTGGTTTATTAGCCTTGCAATTTAATTATGTTGCTAGTTTTTATGCAACTATTTTTCCTTATGCTGGAATGGGTATAGCTGTTTTGTTAGTTGCAATTATATTTATGGGATTTATTGGTTCTGGAGGTGGAAAGGAATGGGTATGGTTTGGGATTGGTGCAGTTATATTTTTAGTGGTTTTGTTTACATCATTATCTGATGTTTATTGGTTAGGTGGAATTGGTTATGAATGGGCAGAAGCATGGCCTGCAGTTCTTGCAGGAGTTATTTTAGTTCTTTTGATAGGATTTGTTGTTTGGGGAGATAAGATGGGTGGCGGAAGTGGTGTAGGTGGAAAGTAGTTAGGGATGTTTTTTGAGATGATGTGATTTTTGTAATAATTTTAGACGATTTTGATTTATTCTCCCTATTAATAGGGGGAGAAAAATAAAAATTTGAAGTTATTAAAGAAGAATTCACTAATGTGGGTTAAGAAAACCTTTAAAAAGATTGCATGACGCTTATATCTATAATGGCAGTTGAAATATTAGCAGGAATTAACTTTTTTATGCCTATCATAAGTTTCTTATTTGTATTTGCAGTGATTTATGCTATATTATTAAAAACAGAGATTTTGGGTAGTGGATTTAATTTAATGATTGCATTAGTTATGGCTGCTATTTTTACTAGTTTCTCATCATTAGAATTATATGTAAGGACTATTGTTCCTTGGTTTATTGTGATGTTGATAATTGTGTTTTTAGTATTGCTTATTGCAGGTTTTTCAACTAAAAGTATAGACAAAATAATGACTCCTGCATTTGCAAGAGGGGTTGTTGTTTTATTGATAATTGTGTTTATGATTTCTGCAATTTATGTTTTTAATCCTTCGTTTCATCCTGATTTAGTCTTAGTATCTGGTGAAGGGCCTGGGATTGTTTCACAGTTAAAGGATTTCTTTAGTAGCTCTAAAGTTGGTGGAAGTCTTTTATTGATAATTACAGTAGTTGTTGTTTCTATGATAATTACTAAGAAAAGTAGTTGATTTTTTTAATTGGGAAGAATCTTTAACTATTTTGATTTGTTCTCCCTTATCTATAGGGGGAGAAAAATAAAAATTTCTGTTGATTTAAATATTGTTAAAAGGGAATTTATTAAAGTGGATATTAGAAATATTTTTTTATCTTAAATAATTTTCAAAATCTTCTTTTTGTTTTTTTGATCTGCCTTTTGTTTTAGGCTCATTAGAGTTTTGTGTTGATTCAGAGTTTGTTATTTTTTGAAGCTCTTTAATGTTTGATGCAAGAGGATCAATTACTTTTGCAAAAGAGGTTTGAGTTGTTTGCATTTCTTTTGAAATGTTTTGAATATCTTCACCATATTGTCCTATTTTTTTAAGTATGGCCATTTGAAGTTCACTGAAATTATTTTCTAATTTTGTTAATCTTTCTTTGATTTGTTGTATTTCTAAATTTGATTGTTCTTTAAATTTAGTTGCAGTTGAAACTTGGTTTCTAATTTTTGATATTTTTTCTTCAACAATTTGTTCTGCTATGTCATTAATAGTTTCTATATCTGAATATTCTGGGGCTTGGTATTCTGGGTAATCGTATTGTAATGGTTGGTCTTCATAAGAAGGATATTCTGAAGGAGCAGGTATTTGCGAAGGTGTTTGGGTTTGAGTTGGTGAAGGTTGCATTTCTGCTGAGGGAGCTTGTGTTTGCATTTGAGAGGGTTGCATTTCTGGAGAAGGAGGTGTTGGAGGTTGTGCAGAAATTGAAGCTTGAGGTTCTGCTGGTTGAGCCATCATACTGGGTTGCATACTAGATTGAGGGGAAGTGGGGGGAGTAGTAGGCTGATTGCCAAGGTTAATATTGCTTGGTGTTCCAGGGATAACTTGTTCAGAAGCTTGCTCTGTATTTAATGCGTTTTTAATTTTTGATTGAGAAAGAGCTTCATTAATTTCTACAGGAGAAGTTCCTTCTTGTTTTAAACTATCCACTATTTGTGATTCTGGAATTCCTTGTTGTTTCATTTGCATTACTTTTTCTAAAACTGCCATGGTTATTATAGGTATTTTTTATTTTTATTTGTTTTGTTTTTTAAGTTCTTCTTGAACTATTTTTTTTACATCATTTATTGTTGTAAATTTTAATGGTTCAAACATTTTGAATTGTCTTTCTAATATTTCTACCTCTGATTTTCTTGCTAAATTATTTAATTCAGAGAGTATTCTTGTATTTAATTGCTTAATAGTTCTTATCTCTGAATTTAATTCTGTTATTTGTTTTTTAAAATCAGAATACTCTTTTTCTGATTCTTCCTTTGTAGCAATAAGATTTTCTCCTATAAGTAATACTCTGTCCTTTATTATTCTTTGTTTTTCTTCAATTTCATTTAATCTTGTTCCAAATTCAGCTAATAATGAATTAATTGGATTTTGAAAATTTTGAGGATTTTGAGTGTCAGCCATTTTATCTCTTTTTATGTTATAGTTAGTTAACAAGGGTTTAAAATAGTTGTGATGTAATGGGTTATACATAAAGTTTAATAGTAATAATTTCTTTTAAGTGAAAGGTGATAATATGTTATTTAAAACAGGAACTCCATTGTATGCTTTTGAGGTTTTAAGAGAGGCAGGACATCAAGTTATGTATGTTAATTATCTTGGGGCTAGTTTTGTTCCAAGTATTGCTGAAAATTCAGAGATAATGGCTAGAACAATGGATTTGTTGATTGAGAGTCCTAATATTTCTCGTATTGTTTTTGTTCAACAAAGGAATTATAATTATAGTTCTTCTGAAATTTTAATGCTTCAAGAAATTGCAAACTTTTATGTTTATTTGACTAAACAAGAAAAGATACTTTCTCCTTCTAAACTTTCTATAATGAATTCAGAATATCTTCCTCAAAGACATAAGGATATGAATTATTTATTGATGATGTTAAAACGAGATCCTATTGCATGTTATGTTGAATTAAAGAAATTAATTAAAGAAGAGAGAAGGAATTTACAATCTACTGTTGAGGAATTGAAATTGGATCAGTTGAGTTATGTTAGATTATTAGAAAAATTTGAATCATTGTTAAGGGAAAGTCAATTAATAAGAAGTGCTGAAGAATATCTTTCAGATTATGTTTTTGGAGATAGGAATATTTATTTTCATTTTTTTAGGCCTGATATAATTCCTAATTTTACATTTACTAGGCTAGCAAGTATTCTTCCTGAAGATGCAGAGATTATGGATCAGTATAGTATTGGTTCTGGAGAGGATACTTCTGTTGTAACTATTTTAAAAAAAGAATCTGATGCAAAATATATTTATCATTTAATGCCTCCTGAATATTCTTTAGGGGAGGATAAACAAGAGCTTTTGAATCTTGCAAGAAATGTTTTAATTGAGCATCAACCTAAGGCAGAAGAGTTTACAGATCCTGAAAAAACTAGGCAGGTTTTTTTTAATGTTTCTAGGGATTTATTAAGGGATTTAGCAGAAAGTAAAAATGTTAGTATGAGTTATGATGAATTAAATAAACTTGCAAATATTCTTGTTAGACATACTATTGGTTTTGGTTTAATAGAGGTTTTATTGCAGGATAAAAATTTGCAAGATGTTGTTTTGAATGCACCTATTTCTAGTAACCCTATTTTTTTAAGGCATTCTGAATTTGATGAGTGTATTACAAATATTATTCCTAGTAGGGAGGATTCTGATTCATGGGCTGCAAAGTTTAGGATGATTTCTGGAAGACCGTTAGATGAAGCAAATCCGATTTTAGATACTGATTTAACTTTAGGAAATATTAGGGCTAGAATTGCAGTTATTCAACAACCACTTTCGCCAAAAGGATTAGCTTATGCAATTAGGAGACATAGGGAAGAACCTTGGACATTGCCTTTGTTTATTAAAAATAAAATGCTTAATAGTTTTAGTGCAGGATTGTTTAGTTTTATTGTGGATGGTTCACGGACCATTCTTGTGGCTGGAACAAGAAGTTCTGGAAAGACTTCATTATTGGGAAGTTTAATGTTAGAGATTATGCCCAAGTATAGGGTAATTGTTTTAGAAGACACTTTAGAGTTACCTGTTGAAGCAATAAGAAAATTGAGTTATGATATTCTTAGAATGAAAGTTAGGAGTAGTTTATTAAAGACAAGTAATGAGATTGGAGCAGATGAAGGTATAAGGACTTCATTAAGATTGGGGGATAGTAGTTTAATTGTTGGTGAGGTAAGAAGTTTGGAGGCAAAAGCATTATATGAGGCTATGAGGGTTGGTGCTTTGGCTAATGTTGTTGCAGGAACAATTCATGGTGCAAGTCCTTATGGTGTTTTTGATAGGGTTGTAAATGATTTAGGAGTTCCTATTACAAGTTTTAAGGCAACTGATTGTGTGATTGTTGCTAATCCTGTTAAAACTGCAGATGGATTAAAAAGTATTAAGAGAGTAATTCAATTAGCAGAAGTAAGAAAACATTGGACAAAAGATCCTGAAGAAGAGGGAGGATTTGTAGATTTATTAAAATATAATGTAGAGAAAGATGAGTTAGAAGCAACAGAGGAATTAATTAATGGAGATTCTGAAATAATTAAATCAATTGCAGGGAATGTTAAAGGTTGGGCTGGAAATTGGGATGCTGTTTATGATAATATTTTATTAAGGGGAAAAATTAAACAAGAAATTGTTAATTTTTCTGAGAAGGTTAAAATGCCTGAGTTACTTGAAGCAAGATTTAATTCATTAAGTAATAATATGTTTCATCAATTTTCTAAGGAAGTTCAAGAAGATGTTGGTTTACCTGAGGGAAATAGGGTTTTTAATAAATGGCAAGAATGGTTGAAAGAAGAAGTTAGGGGCAAAAAAATTATTTGATTAATTTTTAGGCTTGTAAAAATGTAAAAATCATTTTATACAATTAAGAAGATTATTTGATTAATTTTATGGAAAATTAGGAAGATAAATCTAACCTAATTTTCTAATTTTTTTGAAAATGTTAAAATTGGATAATCTGTGTTGAGGATATTGCAAGAGTTTGTGAAGAATTTATTTTCTAAAAGATAATAGGTGAAGGATTATGAAATATATTTGATTATATACTTTAACCTAATAATTATTATAAACTAACTTTGATTATAGTTTGAATGGATTATGAAAATGAAAAAGATGTTTTTGAGAGATATTCCTTTGAAGGAGATTTTGATGAATTGCATAGATATTATAGGGAATTAATGGCTCTTTTAGATGAATTAAATTTAAATCAGGTTAGAAGAATTTTAAATGTTTTGAGATTTGCTCTTGAAAATAAAAAGAATGTTTATATTATTGGTAATGGTGGTAGTGCTTCAACTGCTGAACATTATGAAAATGATTTAATGAAGATTGGAGGTTTAAGGGCTTTTTCTTTAACTAATACTTCTGTTCTTACAGCTTTAGGAAATGATAATGGTTATGAGAATATTTTTGTTGATAAATTAAAAACTATGATGGATGAAGGAGATGTTGTTATTGGGATAAGTGGGAGTGGAAACTCAATGAATGTTGTTAAGGCTTTAGAATATGCTAGGGAAAATGGGGGAATTCCTATAGGAGTGTTAGGATTTAATGGTGGAAAATGTTTAGAAGTTTTGAAAGATTATCCTTATGTGTTAGTTAAATCTGAAGATTATGGATATATTGAAGATGTTCATTTGACATTGAGTCATTCTCTTTCTAGATTAGTTAGGAAAAAGAAAATTTAGACATATAAGAATATTTATAATATGTTTTCTCTATTGTTTAATATAGTTTGAGGTGAAAATGGATGTTGATGAAGTTTTGAAAAAATATTCTAAAAAAATAGAGAAAGAAGTTCAAGGAGAAAGTAATTTGGGGCAGGGTTCTAAAGGTATGACTACTGCTGGAACTGGTTTTTCTGTAACTGGGGAAAATATTTCTCAGGATTATTCTAGATTTAAACAAGATATGCTTCCAGAACTTTCAAGATATGAAAGATTGGTTAAAAGTTTGGGAAGTTTTATTAAAATTAAATTAGCTAAAAAAGATTCTGATAAAATTAACAAATCTCTTCAAACAGCTCACTTAAATGTTAGTGCAGGAGAGGTTGCAGGATTAGCTATTTTTAGTTTTTTAGCAATTGTTTTGATAGGTATTTTGATAAGTGTTGCTATTTGGTTAATTTGGGGAGGTTTTCCAATTTTATTTTTAGGATTAATTTTCATATTTTCAATGTTTTTGTTTTATTATTTTTATTCAACTCCTTCGAGATTAGCTATTAAATGGAAATTAAAAGCCAGTAGTCAAATGGTTCCTGCTGTTCTTTATACTGTTATTTATATGAAGCATACAAGTAATCTTGAAAGAGCAATTAGTTTTGTTAGTAAACATGTTGAAGCACCCTTGTCATTAGATTTAAGAAAGGTCTTATGGGATGTTGAAACTGGGAAATTTTCTAGTTTGAAAGATAGTTTAGATTCTTATCTTGATTTTTGGAGAGATACTAATATGGAATTTGTAGAGAGTTTTCATTTGATTGAAAGTAGTTTATATGAGCCTGATGAAAGTAGAAGGGTTCAGATTTTAGAAAGATCTTTGAAGGTTATTTTAGATGGAGTTTATGATAAGATGTTGAGATATACTCATTCTGTAAAGGCTCCATTAACTAATATTTACATGCTTGGAATTGTTCTTCCAACATTAGGGTTAGCTCTTTTGCCTCTTGCTTCAACATTATTGCAAGGATTGATAAAATCAAGTCATGTTTTTATTTTGTTTAATTTAATAATTCCATTTTTTGTTTTTTATTTAACAACACAAGTAATGCTTAAACGTCCGGGAGGATATGGTGAATCAAGTTTGTTAGAAAAAAATCCTCTTTACCCTCAATATACTTCAAAGAGGCCTTATGTAATTGCAGGATTGATTTGTTTTCCTCTTTTGATTTTAGGGTTATTACCTTTAATTTTTGGACTGACATTTATCCCTGATTTAATTGGATTGCAAAGTGATTACCCTCTTACAAATTTTGGATTAGGGTTTTTAGGGGATGGTGGTTTTTTTGATTTTAAAACAAATGATGAAGGAAATTTAGTTGGACCGTTTGGTATTGGTGCTTTATTATTAAGTTTGTTTATCCCTCTTTCGATTTCTATGTTTTTTTCAATATCTTTTTCCATGAGAACTAAAAATTTAATTAAAGCAAGAAATGATACTAAGGATTTAGAAAAAGAATTTAATAGTAGTTTGTTTACTCTTGGAAATAGGTTAGGAGATGGAAATCCTGCAGAAATTGCTTTTTCTAAGGTTGCAGAAAGTGTTAAAGGGCAGAAGACTGAGAATTTTTTTAGAATAGTTCATACAAATATTCAATCAATGGGGATGAGTTTAGAAGAAGCTATTTTTAATCCTCGGAGAGGTGCTTTAATTTATTATCCTTCTAATTTAATTGCAACAAGTATGAGAATTCTTATTGAGAGTGTTAAAAAAGGTTTGAAGGTTGCTGCACAAAGTTTAATGAGTATTTCAGAGTATGTTCGTAATCTGCAGAAGATTAATGAAAGATTAAGGGATTTGTTAGCTGATGTTGTTTCTGATATGAGTAGTAATATGACTTTTTTAGCTCCTTTATTGGCTGGAATTGTTGTTGGTTTAGCAAGTATGATAACTGCTATTTTAGGTAAGTTAAGTGGTTTGATTACTGGAGGGACTGATATTGAAGTTCTGGGAGGAGATATTTCTACGATTACTACTTTGTTTGATCAATTGAAAATGGTTCCACCATATTATTTACAAATTGCAATTGGAATATATTTAATACAAATTGTATTTGTTTTAACAGGAACTTTAGTTACTATTGATGCTGGAGAAGATAAATTAATGCAGACTTATAAGACTGCTAAGAATTTATTGAGAAGTAGTATTTTGTATTTAATAGTTGCATTGGTTTCAATTGTTGTGTTAGGTGTTTTGGCTAATATTGCATTGCCTGCTTTGGGATGAAGAATATAAAAGAGAATCTTTATTAATGTAGAATTTCTTTATTAATTTATGAATAAAAAGGGGTTTGAACTTGTTTGGAATAATTTAGTGGTAATGGTGATAGCTATTGTGTTATTGATTTCTCTTTTGGGTTTTTTTGCATTTAGTAGTGGGAATTTTATGTCAAATATTAAAGGTTATTTTAGTTATGCTAATGTTGACTCTGTTGTGAGTGGTTGTAATCTTCTTGGGGGTTCTGGAGAGGGCTATGCTTTTTGTTGTGAGAAAAAAGATGTTAAATATTATGTTGAGGGTGAAAGAAGTGAAGGGAGTTTTAGTTGTGAGGAATTAAGGGGAATGGAATTTTATGTTGTTGATTTTAGTTGTGAAGAGGTAAATTGTGGAGATGAGATAGTTTAAAATTAAAAATTTTAAAGATTCAAAAAATGGAAAAAACTAAAAAAGGCGCAATTGAATTAGATACTTTGGGGTGGATGATTATAGCGGTGTTAGTTTTGGTGATTGTTGTTGTAGGAATAATTGTTTTGGGTGGGAAAGGGGAGGGAATGATTGAGTTTATTAAAAATATTTTTAGATTTGGAGTTGAGTAATATGGTGAATAGAATTTTTGAGGATGAGCGAGGTGCTAAGTTGGTTAGTAATAAGTTGATTAATATTATTATACTTATTTTTGTTCTTGTCATGGTTTTGTTATTAGTTCTTTATTGGTTTTTTCCAAATGTTTTGAATGATTTGATTCCTGATTTTATGACTAATGAAGGGAATGAAACAATTGATGAAGATTTATGTACAAAGGTTGCGTTTATAGATAAGGATGGTTATTTTTATATTAAGGGTGTGAAAACTAATTTGTATAGTACTCTGAGGACTAATCGGATTATGTATTCTGCTCCTTGGAGAGGGGATATTCATATAGGAAATATTGAATCTGATGGTGAGGAAAGGCAGGTTATTATTTTTGATAGATATTTGGGAGATTTTGAAGAGATTAATGAGTTTGAAGGTATTGATGAAGATAAACTTCCAGATCTTGAAATTTTAGAAAGATTTAGTGAGAGTTTTAGATTAGGTGAGAGTAGTTGGTTGTGCGAAGGAGAGAGGATTTGTAAAGAGAAATGTGAATTTTTTGGAGAGTGTAGTGAAAGGGTAGATGTTGATAAGGTTCATATTGGAAGAATGGATTGTGAAAAAGGATTTTGTTTAGTTGAAAAAAGTAAAGAGATTTTAGAAGATAATGGTTTAGAGATTAAAGAATTTGGTTTTAGTAATTATGAGGGAGGAGTAGATAATCTTCTTGATAAGGATAGTTTTGAACTTACTTATGGTGTTGAGAGTGCTAAGTTGATTAAGTTTGATATTGAAGGGGATGATGTTTGTTATGTTATTAGAACTAATAAAAGATATTTGGATAAGGGTTCTGATGATTTTGATGTTGTTGGTTGGGTTGCAGAAGGTGATGATGAAACTTTAGAATTAAGTGCTTGGAGTTTAGATGGTAGAAGTGTTGTTAAGAGATTAGAAATAAAATCTAAAGAACTTCCTCAAGGTTTTGCAGAGGGAGAAGTTATTCGAGATAAGTTTTTTAGTGGAGATATTCAGGGTATTAGTGTAGGAGAAAGGGCTTATGTTTTTGGAGTTGATATTGATATGTATGATAAGGAAAAGAAAGTAGGAATTGCTCCTAATGATTTTATGATTAAGAAAGTTGGAGGAAATGAAGTGGAAATACTTATGTATGATAAGGAAAAGAAAGTAGGAATTGCTCCTAATGATTTTATGATTAAGAAAGTTGGAGGAAATGAAGTGGAAATACTTATGTTTGGAGAGAGTGGAGGATTTAATGTTATTGATTGGAAAGAATTAGATTGTCTTTTATGGTGGAGAGGAATTAAATTGAATTTAGATAAATTGAAAGGAGAAGATTATAGTTTAAGAAAAGTGCTATATGAATTTTGTGAATTGAATTGATGAGAAGGAATAAAAATAAATTTATGAACAAGGATGGGTTGTTATTGGGAGAGCATACTATAAATTTAGTTATTGCTGTTTTGGTAATTTTGGTTTTGGTAGGCGGATTGTATACTATGTATAATATTAATAGAGGCAATCAAGATTTAGAAAAATCTGAAACAGCATTAGATATAATAATTGATAGAATTAATTTTGTTAAAGATTCTGAAGAGTTAAATGAAATAAGTGTGATTATTTATCCTGTTAAGGGTTGGTATCTGAAAAGTTTTAATAATTTTAAATCTCCTGAGGGTGAGAAAGAGTTGAAGAAAAGTTGGTTATGTATTTGTGATGGTGCTGGTTGTTTTGGTGAAAAAATTTGTAAGGGTTTTAAGGAAGAAGATGTTTTTGTTGATTCAAGTAGTACAACTTTTATTCCAACTGGAGGATATATGATGCCTGCAGGTATTGATTCAGTTAGTGAAAAAACATTAAAGTTTAAGGATGCTGTTTGGGAGATAATAATTTTTGAAGAAGAAGATAAAATTAGTATTCGAGTGGGGGAAAATGTTAAAAATGAATAAGAGTTTTAATAAAAAAGGGGTAATGGATCAATTTGTAAAATGGACTTTATGGATAATTGCATTTTTAATTGGATTATTTGTGGTTTATCAAATTGGAAAGGCGGTGTTTGGTTAAATGGTAATGAGTAAAAATTTATTTATGGACAAAAGAGCAATTATGTGGAAGTTTTTTATTGCAGTCTTAGTTTTGGTTATAAGTTTAGCAGTTATTTTACTTCTTTACTATGGTATTGATTGGAGTTCTAATTCTGATAAAAAGATTTGTCATCAATCAATTGTGTTAAGGAGTTCTGTTACTCTAGGGGATTTGCCTACTCAAGAGATTGTTCCATTGAATTGTAAAACAGAGAAGATTTGTTTGAATAGGGGAGATAAATGTAGTGAATTTGGATTTGAAGAAAAAATTCGTAGAGAAAAAATAAGTTCTAATGAAGATAAAGCTAAAGAAGATGTTTTAGAACTTTTTGCAAATGAATTATATGATTGTCATGATACTGTTGGAAGAGGATTATTACAATTTATGCCTAAGACTTGGAGTAGTAATAGTTATTGTCTGATGTGTTCAAGAATTGCATTAGATGAGGAGAGTAAAGAATTGGTTAAGGAGATTACTTATTTGGAATTATATGCTTATATGAAAAATAAAAAAGTTGATGGAGTTAGTTTGCTTGAAAGAACTTATGGGATTAAGCGGTTGGATGATATGGAGGAAGCTTTGAATGTTGCTTTGGAAATAAATAATAAAAAGACTAATACCCAATTAGAATCTATTGAGGATTTTAAGATTGATTTAACTCAGGAAAATGCGATTGTTGTTCAAATGTCTCCTGATAATGTTTGGAAGAAATATACTGCAGGGACTTTAGGGGCTGTTGGTGGAGGAGCTTTAGTTGTTGGAGGAATAGTTGCTGCTCCATTTAGTTTAGGAAGTAGTTTAAGTTTAACTGCTGTTGGAATAGGGGTTGTTGCAGGGGGTGCAACAGGAGGGGTTATTTATAGTTCAAATTTTGCAGAAGATGATAGTAGATATGTTTATCCTACTGTGTATCCTTATACTATTGAATCCTTGAGGGGTTTGGAATGTTCGAGTTTTGAAACCGCTCCTTGATTTTTAGTTAAGTTTATAATGTTTTTTTGGTTGAATTATTTATGGTGAATAAAAGAGGGGATAGTGTTTTAATGGATACAATTGTTCCAGTTATATTTGTGATAATTTTTTTAGTTATAGGGGGATTGTTTATGTTAAGGGTTGGAAGTGGAGATGTTACTTCTGAACAGATTTATGCTAAACAAATTGCTTTGATTATTGATAAAGCAGATGTTGGGATGAAAATTAATTTAGATGTTTCAAAATTACATGATATTGCCGAGGGAAATGATTATCGTGGGCAGATTATTAATATTGATAATGAATTAAATGTTGTGAGGGTTAATTTGGTGAAAGGAAAAGGTTATGAGTTTAAGTTTTTTAATGGGCGAGACATTGTTTGGGAATTAAATGAAGAAGAGGAATTAGTTTTTGAGGTTGTGGATGGGGTGGGGATTGGAGATGGTGTGATTGAAGGAGGGGTTGTTGAAAATGAATAAGAGAGGGGATAGTAGGTTATTGTATTTCTTTTTGTTTTTTGGATTTGTAGTTGTGGGTGTTGCAATTGCTTGGGGTTTTTGGGTATTTTTTTCTAGTGAAATAGATGTTGTTGAAAAAGAAAATGTTATTTTGAATAATCAATTGGTTAGAGTTTTGAGTAATGGGAATGAATTTAATTCTGAAAATTTTAATGAAGAGTTGATTATGGATAATGCAGGATTAGATGAAGGGGTTTTTAATGAAGGTATTTTTTATTTTAAAATAGATGTTGTTAGAGAATCAGGTGTTGAAAGTATTAGTAGGGGAAATCCTGATTTTGAAATCCAATGTGAGTTAGAGGGGAAAGGATTTGCTAAATGTTATGAAGATAATTTGGTTTTGTTTGATAATGAAGAAGAGATTATCTTGTATATTCTAACTGGTTCAAATAATTTGGGGGTTAGTTTGTAAGATGGTTAAATTAAATAATCGTGCGCAGATAGGTTCTGGAATGAGTTTAATGTTTTTATTTTTGATATTGGTATTTATTTTATTTCTTTATGTGTTAGCTGTTTTGATTATTAGTGGGAGTGATTTTGTTGGGGATCTTGTTCAGGGAAGAGAAGATGTTTCTGAGTCCTCTCTTAAAGAAGAGGTTAATTCTTTAATTTATGAAAAAGAATTTTATAATCTTATGAATAAGGAGATTGATTTTAATGGTAAAAAAGATATTGAAAGAGCTATATTGCATTCTTTAGAGGAGTATTCAAGTGTTTTTTCTTCTTCTGGGGAAAATAGTGGAAGGAGTGTTAGAGAGATATTTGGAATAGATAATTTACCTCAAACTGAAAGAGAATTTTTAAGGGTAGGTTTTAGTGAGGATGATTTTTTAAAAATCCAAGAAAGTAATGAGTTATTGGGGGAATTGATTTCTGAAGAGTTATTTGCTTTTTGTTTAAGTGCAGATGATGAGGTTTTATTGGGAATTCCTCAAGGAGTTATTACTGAAAATGGATTTAAATTTTATGATGATTTTAGTGATGAGATTTTTGTTGAAAGTAAGAAAAGTTTGGAAATAGGTACTCCGGTGATTAATCATGATATTTATTATAATAGCGACTTGATTGAAATTAAATTTAGGATGCCTAGGGAGTGTTGAGGTAATGGTAAGAGAATCAAAAATTAATTTAGGGAGAAATTTGGGAAAAAAAGGAATGTCATTAGCAGTGCTTATTTTCTTTTTTGTTTCTTTGATTTTATTAATTGGAAGTTTATTTTATTTTAATACTCAGAAAAATAATGTTGAAAAAACTTTAGATATTTCTGATAATATTGATAGGATTTATTCAAAACAAACTGAATTAGATTATTATTCTTGGAAGATTTTTGATAAGGTGGTTAAGCAAGGGATTAGTAAGGGGGAGTTTGTTAATGGATTAAGGAGTGAGTTGGAATTTTATAAGGATGTTGAAAAAGGTTATGCTGTTCGAGAATTAGAGTTTCTTGAGAGGCAATTGGTTGTTGAGAATGTAGAGGTTAGTGATGATAAGATTGTTTTGAAACTTAATTTTAATTTATACACAGATAGTTTTGGTGAGGGGTTGGTTATTGATTATAGTTATAATAGGGAATTGGTGAAAGAGTTTTGAGGGATGGGTTTAATGAAAATTTAGGAAGATAAATCTAACCTAAATTTTCTAAAATTTTGAAAATGCATAATTTTGAGATAATATTTATGAATCTCTTAGTGGGGTAGGATAGATAATATTGCGAGAGTTTGTAAAAATGATTTTTCTTTTTGTTATTTTTGTTATCTAATTTAATGGTAAAATTTGGAAAAGGTTTTTAAAGGGTAATGTATTATATATTTTATGAATAATAAAAAAGGGGCAGAGATGACTATTGGAACTATTATAATTATTATCTTAGCTTTAGTTGTGCTTGTTGTATTAATTTTTGGTTTCTCAACTGGATGGGGAAATTTATGGGAAAAGATTGTAGGTTATACTGGTGGAGATGTTAATGTTGAAACACATGTTTCTGCTTGTGAATTAGCTTGTGCAACATCTCAGGATTTTGAGTATTGTAAGGATAGAAGTATTGTTTTTGAAGCAGGTAAAGATGCTGAAACTATTCATTGTAAAACTTTAGAAGGTAAAGGTGTTGGATTAGATGCTTGTACAGGTATAACTTGTACTGTTGCGCCTCCTGAAGCACCTGAAGCGCCTGCGGAATAATTGTATTGTATTTTTTGAGTTTTTTTTAGGAGTTGTGTTATTGTTTTGTTGTGGTGAGGAATTTTTTTTGTTTAAAATTATTTTTTATTGAGTTAAGTTTATTAATGATTGTTGGTTATTTGTTTTATTATTGGAGATATTAAAATGGATTATGCTGTTGCTGGAAAAAGAAAGAGTAAGGGAGATAAGAAAGCTAAGTCTCGTTATAATAGGTATAAGAAGGGTGGGGGGAGAAGGACAGGTGGAAGGACTGAGGATGATGCTGATAAAAAGATTAGGGAGAGGGTTAATCGGGAATAGTTTAATGAGGTGTGATGGTTGATGTTATTAATAAATGCTGAAAATTTGGTTTTGATTTTGTTAGGATTAATTTGGTGTGTTGGAGCTGTGATGCAGGATCTTCGGCGGAGAGAAGTGGATAATCTTTGGAATTTTAGTTTGATTTTTTTTGCATTAGCTTATAGGGCGTTTGTGAGTATAGGTGTTGGAGATTATTGGTTTTTATTAAATGGATTTATTGGGTTAGTTATATTTGTTATATTGGGAAATTTATTTTATTATGCTAGGTTATTTGCAGGGGGCGATGCTAAACTCTTAATTGCCTTAGGGGTTATTTTGCCTTTGAGTTATGATTGGATAATTAATTTTAAAATTTTCGGATTATTTATTGTATTGTTTTTAAGTTTAGGTTCTATTTGGGCAATATTATATAGTTTTTATATGATTTATTTAAACTGGAAAAGTTTTAAGAATGCTTGGAAAAAATATTGGAAAGCTCTTAAGGCTTTAGTTTATTTATTTGTTATTTTTGCTGTTGTATGGACTTTGATTGTATATTGGATTAGTCAGGAGTTTTTGATTTTAATTGGATTAGTTGTTTTATTATTTCCAATATTATTAATTTTTGCAAAATCTGTTGAAAAAGTTATGATTAGAAAGGTTTCTCCAAAAGATTTAACAGAAGGGGAATGGTTGAATGAGGAATTAAAAGTTGGTGGGAAAATTATAAAACCTTGTTGGGAAGGGGTTTCAGCAAGACATCTAAAATTAATAAAAGAAAAATATCGGCGAAAGATTTCCATTAAAGTAGGGATTCCTTTTACACCTAGTTTTTTATTTGCATTAATTGGTTTGTTAATTATGTTTTGGAAGTATAGAAGTTGGTTTTAATTAATTTTACGATTCTTTTGATTTGTTCTCCCTCATAAATAGGGGGAGAAAAATAAAAATTCTTGTTGATTTAGATGTTGTTAAAGATGAATTCACTAAAGCTGGTTTTAGACATATTTAAATAATGAAAATACTTGAATAAAATATGAAAAAAAGAAAAGAGGTTGATACAAATGGGTTTAGTAATGTTAATACTGATTTAGAATGGGGTTCAAAGGGATTAAAGATTTCACTTTTAGTTTTGACTTTGGTTGTATTAATTTTGTTTGTAGTTCTTTATGTATTTTTAGGAAGTGTTTCAGAGATTGGTGAAATCTTGTTTAGAATGCCTGAGGGACAAGAATATCTTGCTATTTTTGGAGGCGCATTATTATTTATTGCAGTTCCTTTTTTATTAGGGATAAAAGTAGGATTTCATTTGGAGAGAGAATAATCTTAAGAAATTAAGGTTTTTGATATTAGGGGATTCTAAAACTTAATTCATTTGCATCTTTTGATAATTTGATTGTTTTTTTAGAAATTGTTTTCTTTCTTGAAGCTCTTTTTTTAACTTCCAATTTTGATTGCATTTTTTTAAGTTCGTTCTCATCCGCCTTATATTTTTGAGGTTGTTGATCTTTATATAATGGAATTACATTGATAAAAGCATAGTCTTGAAATGAAGCTGATTCAATTTTAATGTCTTCTGGCTTCAACTTTTTTTTAATTCTTTTTGCTATTTTTTGAGAAAGTGTTAAAGAAGATTTAGGTATTTTTTCAATAGATAATTTTTCTTTTGGTAAAATAATCACATGTCCTTTTGTTAGGGGATTTAATTCCATAATTGCCATAGCTTTTTGATTTTCATCTACTTTGTAAGATGGAATTTTTCCTTCAACTATTTGCTGAAATATGGGGGTATTATCTTGAGGTGGGGCTCCTTGGTCTCCTGCTCCTGCTTGCATTTGATTTTGTTTGAGAAAGTTATCTAATTGCTCATCATTTAATGAAAGAATTTGTTGTTTAACTTCTTCTTTATTTGGAATATTTTGAGATTCTAATTGGGTGATTATTTGCTGTTTGATTTGATCTGATTCTTGTTTTGAAAATGCCATACTATTAGTTAAGAATTAGAATTTTTATATGTATTGATTTTAAAATTATCCGAATGCTCGTCTAAAATCAATAGCCAAAGACACCAAAGGTTTCTTTTGCATAATCTTCCTATTTAGATTCATTGATTTTATCCAAAAGCCCTTCTAAAATCAATAGTCTCTGCAGAATTAACACCTTCTATTTTAGATAGGTTTTCTTCAAAAGGATCTGTAGGAATAGATTCATCCATTGCAAAGCTAGTTATTAATGCTGTAAGTCCAAATGCAATAGGCTCTTTCTCAAATTTAGGATTTTGTCCTTGATTTTCTTCAATTACTTTTTTTGCTTGAGCTTCTAGTTCTTCTAAGTTTGTATCTGGTGATTCAGGCATAAGTTTTATTTTAAGTAGTGCTGTTCCCATATTAATTTTTGTTTTGATGAGTATTTAAAGATTTTGTTTGTGGTTTGTTGTTTTGGATAATCATAATTCTTATAAAGGATGATGGGTTTTTTTGATGATTGAAAATAGGATAAAATTGAGGTAAAATTGGATTAAAAAAGAAGTAAAATGGAAGGAAATTATGTTGAACTTGTAGGATTTATTGCTGAAAATTCAGGGTTAGAGGTTAGTGAAATTGAGAGAAAAATAGAGGCAAAACAAGCTAAGTTAGCTGGATTGATAAGTAAAGAGGGTGCTGCTCAGGTTATTGCTGCTGAATTAAATATTAATTTTGATAAACAAGAGATTAAGATTAAACAAATTGTTCCTGGAATGAGGAAGATTAATTTAACTGGTAAAATTGTTAATTTATTTCCAATAAGGGAGTATAATAAAAATGGTAGGAGTGGAAGGATTGGAAGTTTTATTATAGCTGATGAGACAAGTAATATTCGGGTTGTTTTATGGGATGAGAATCATATTGAATTAATAGCAAAGGGAGAGATAAAACAAGAAGGAGTTATTGAAATTGTTAATGCAACTATAAGAAATGGAGAATTGCATTTGACTAGTTTTTCTGAGATAAAGGCTTCTGGAAAAGCTATTGATAATATTGTTATGGAAAAACCTACTTTGACTAAGAAAATCTCTGAATTTAATGCAAATGACAATGTTAGTTCAAGGGCATTTATTGTTCAAATGTTTGAGCCAAGATTTTTTTATACATGCCCTGAATGTAGGAAAAAGGCTGTTGATAATCAATGTCAGGAACATGGGAGGGTGGTTGCAGATAAAAAAGCTTTACTAAATTTTGTAATTGATGATGGAAGTGATTCTATGCGTTCAGTTGTTTTTTCAGAACAATTAGAAAAAATGATGACTAAAGATGAAATAGAAAATCCTGAATTGTTTGCTGTTAAGAAAAATGACTTATTGGGAAAAGAAATGATTGTTAAAGGGCAAGTAAGGGTGAATAGTTTATTTGGAAATAATGAATTTATTATTAATGGTTTAGAGGAAGTTAATATGGATAAATTAATTGAAGAGTTGGAGAAGTAGGGTTTATTAAGTCAAGTTTTGTTAATTATTAATGGTAAATAATACTCTGATTCATATCCTTATCCTTTTGGTGGCGGTTTTATTGGATGCTTTAATTTATTTTTTTGCAGGTAGAGGGATCGGTAAATGGTTTCAAAGAAATATTCGGTGGGGGTTATTGAGGTTAGGCTTTGTTTATAGTTTTTATGGAATTGTTACAATTGGGATGTTTTTGTTTGCTATCTTTGGAGATTATCCAAATGATTCTTACATGGAATTTATTAGAACTCAGGGATGGATATTTGGTATAAGTTTTCTTTTATTGGGAATTTTTTCTATTTATTTATATTTTAAATTTAGAAAATGGGAAGATAAAAAATATGAACGAAAACTTAGGAATGAGATGAATATGGCTAAAGTTTGATTGTTAAGTAGTTTTATAAAGTTTTTAATATTGTTATAAAAGAGGTTAAAATGAATGAGAAGAATTTGAAGCTTTTATATTATATCGCATGGATAATTGGTTTTTTTGCAGTAGGAATTTTACTTTTTGGAATTATTAGAGAGTTGATGTAAAATGAATTTGAATATTGAATTGTTAAACTGGTTCAGTAGTTTTATAAACTTTTTAATCTTTGTTTATATAACTCTAAGCATTGTGAATACTCAATGTTTTAATGTGTTTCAGATGAGTTTATCATTGATTGGATTGCTCTCAACAATTATAATGCAGATGATTTCTGTATTTATCAAAACTAAAATAGGTAAGGATAAGAAATAAAAATGCTATTAAGAACTCATATTATGTTTGCAATTTTTATGATTATATTATTTATGCAACAAGTTGAAAATCAGTTTTTGTTTATATTGATGGTTTTAGTTGCAACTATTATCCCTGATTTAGATAGTGGATTTTCAAGTTATGGGAGACATATGATATTTCGTCCATTGCAGTTTTTTGTTAAGCATAGAGGGATAATTCATAGTTTTAGTGCTGCAGTTTTACTTTCTGTTTTGTTAGCTGTTTTTTATCCTATTTTGAGTTTTGGATTTTTTATTGGATATTCTGTTCATTTAATCTGTGATTCATTTACTAGAGAAGGGATTCAACCTTTTTGGCCATTAAAAGTTAGGAGTTCGGGGTTTATTAGGACGGGTGGGAAGATAGAAGAAAGTTTATTTTTTAGTCTTATTTTTGTAGATATAATTATGTTTTTTATCTTTGTTGTTTTGGGATGATTTTTATTTGTTCTCCCTTATCCATAGGGGGAGAAAAATAAAAATTTTGGTTAGTTGGAAGTTAGATAATATTGGGGCATGAGATAATTATATTTATATATTCTTTATTGTTATTAATGTTATGGGTAGGTTAAAAAATTGGAGAGAGGTTATTGATACTGATTTTCCTGAAATGGGCCCAATAACTGAGGAGAGTATTGCATTTATAAGAAAATATGGGCATAGGTTTTATTGTTCTGATGTAAGAATTGCTACTGGAAGAATAATGACTGATTCTAGTTATGAAGCTCGTAGAAAAGAAATTCTTGAGACCCCTTTACCTTAGCTGTATTTCTAATATATATTATCTGTGTCTGTAATCTTTATAAGTGAAATAGGTTTAATGAGTTTGATTAAAGGAGTGTAAATTATATTAAAATGGTTAAAAAAGATGTTGAGGGAATTTCAAAATCAGAGGATTTAGAAGATTCAAATATTGCAGAAGAAGGGATTTCTAAAACAGAGGTTTTAGAAGATTCAAATATAGTTGAAGAAAAGCCTGCTAAGAAAAAGACTACTAAAAAGAAAAAAAAGGATGAAGAAAAAGAGATGAAGCTTGCAGATTTACCTGGTGTTGGGCCTGCTGCGGTTGAGAAACTTGAGGCTGCAGGGATATTTGATTTAATGGGTGTTGCTGTTTTAGGGCCTAAGGAGTTGGGGGAGACTGCAGGATTAGGTGAGGCTGTTGCAAGAAAAGTTATTCAGGCTGCTAGGAAATTAATGGATTTAGGATTTCAAGATGGATTAGAGTTTGCTCAAAAAAGAGAGGAGATTTTTAATATTACTACAGGAAGTAAAGAATTTGATGATTTGTTAGGGGGTAAGGGTTTGGAGACAAAGGCTATAAGTGAAGCATTTGGTGCTTTTGGAAGCGGGAAAACTCAGTTAGGTTTAAGCTTAGCTGTTAATGCTCAGTTACCTATTGAACAAGGTGGTGCTGAAGGAAAGGCAGTTTATATTGATACAGAAGGAACATTTAGACCTGATAGAATAAAACAAATTGCAGAAGGAAAAGGGGCTAATCCTGAAAATGTTTTAAAAAATATTTTGGTTGCAAGAGCTTTTAATTCAGATCATCAGATATTGTTAATTGATAAGGTGGGAGAATTAATTAAGAATGGTGAGCCAATTAGATTAGTTGTTATTGATAGTTTAACTGCACATTTTAGAGCAGAATTTGCAGGTAGAGGGCAATTGGCAGATAGGCAACAAAAGTTGAATAAGTATTTACATAATTTAATGAAAATGGCAGAGCAATTTAATTTAGCAGTTTATGTTACTAATCAAGTAATGTCAAATCCTGCAATGATGTTTGGAGATCCAACAACTGCAATTGGTGGAAATATTGTTGGACATGCTTCAACTTATAGGGTGTATATTCGTAGAGGTAAAAAAGGAAGTAGAGTTGCGAAGTTAATTGATAGTCCGAATCTTCCAGATAATGAGTGTGTATTTTTTGTTACTGAAAAAGGTGTTGTTGATGAGGAGTGAGGTTTGAAGTATTTTAATAAAAGGTATTTTAAAATTATAAATTTTAAAGATTGTAAAATATATTGTAAAATTATTAATGGAGTATCATTTAATAATTAATTTGTCGAGGGGAATATTTAAAAGAAACTTTTATATAGTCGAGAGACTTATGTTTTTTGTAAAAAATGGGTGATGAGGTTAAACCTTGTATTGGGAAATTTTTGTTTTTGGGAGTTTTTTTAGTTTTATCTGTCTTATTTAGTTTAAATTTTGTTGTTGCTGATTTTAATAATTGTTGGGATGAGAATTCTATTAATGGGGGAACAAAAACTTCATGTAATGCTGCGGGATGTTTATGGGCTTCTAATGATCCTTCTGAGGTTGGTAGTGTAACTGATTTTTATGATATGTTTTGTGGAGGAGATACTTATGATAGTTATTGCTGTTTTCCAAATGAATGTTGGCAACATGATGGAACAAATGCTTCTTATTGTGAAGATTCTGCTGCACGTGGTTTGAATTGTACTTGGGACCCTTTTATGAATATGTATCATCCAAATGGTAGTTTGATGTATACTGGTGGATGTATGAATGACTGGTCTGCGGGAGGAGGAGATTGGGGTGGAATGGATGATGGTTGTTGGCAATTTGATGGTGATAAAGCAACTTGTACAAGTGGTGCAAATGCAGCTAAATGTTCTTGGTCTGTTAATGGTGCTAATGAAAATCCTTGGTGTGGTGTTAAAACTTTAGGTGATGCTCAAATGAAAAATTCTTTAGCAACTCTTACAGATGTTGGTTGTTGTGAGCAAAAAGGTTGTTGGAGTTATGATAATAATCAAACTAATTGTGAAGGTGCTTTTGAAGGTAATTGTGTTTATGATTCAAGTTGGGGAGGATGTATGACTAAATGGTGTGGAGAGATAACTGATGAAACAAATTGTACTTATGTTCAACAACAATTATTTATGCCTTGTACATGGGATGGGGATTCTTGTGAAGATTCTTATGGGGATGGTGGTTTTGGTTTTTTTAATACAAGTGATTCTTGTTTTGATGCTGGAGGATGGTATAATTCTAGTGGGGCCTGTGTAATGCCTTCTGGAGGAGATATTGGTGGAGGGGGAGGAGGTTTTATGTTTGGAGGAGAGGCTCATTGTTGGTTTGCAGATAATCAATTAGATATTTGTAAAAATATTACTGGTTGTGGTTATTGTGTTGCAGGTGGTGGTCCGTTTGGTGTAGATAATTCTAGTGCTGAAAATATTTGTTATAATAAACAAATTGGATATTGTGAAGGGCATAATTCACAAGGTTCTCAAGTTTATACTAATGCAAATAATTCTTTTAATTTAAATTGTACTCATATTCAAGTAAAATCTGCTTGTAATTTTGGGCCTTTGCCTAATTGTAAATGGATAAATTCTTCATCTAATCTGGGAGCTTATTGTAGTGTTGGAGCAAGTTCTGAAGGAAATGCTGGACCTCCTGTTGATTTTTGTGAGCATCCTGATTCAAAAAATAATTATACCTTATGTATGCAATTAATTGAAAATTATATGATGCCTTGTAGTTGGGAGAATTCAACTTATCCTATAAAAAATTGTACATTTAATCAAAATAAAGTTTTTAAAGATGGAGAAAAAGATTTAGGATTAATTGGTAGTGATATTGCTTGTACTTCTGCTGGAGGAACTTGGCAAACTGAATATTATGTTGAAGATAGTATTTTAAAACAAGATTCTTGGTGTGAAATGACTGGATTTTTTGATATTGATAATGGTGGTGGCGAAGGAAATAAAGGTAATTGTGATACTAGTTGTTGGGCTTGCGAATTTCAGTATAATGGAAGTGCTTGGAGTAATAATAGTGTTGCTAACTTAGCTTGTGAAAATTCAGAATTAGGGTATTGTCAATGGACAAATGATTCTAATGCATTTAATGGTTTTGGATGGTGTGATTACCCTCAAGAAATGGAATATTCTGGTTCTGGAGATTGTAATACTAATTGTGAAGATTGTGATTTTATGAATTATCCTTATGATGCTTGTGTTAATAGTGTGGCAAATAATAATAGTGGATGTAAATGGGTTAATGATAGTGCAGCAGGTGCTGGTGAGGGTTATTGTGTAGATGTTTCAAAGAAAATTTGTGATAGTGATTGTTTTTCTTGTTTTGATGAAACTGCTTGTTATGCAAGTTCTATTTCATGTGCTTGGGATAGTGGATTTGGATTATGCAGTCCTCAAGGATATACTGGAGAAATTTGTTTTGATGGAATAGATAATGATGGAGATGTTATGATTGATTGTGCGGATCCTGATTGTGGTTATGATAATTTTTGTGGAGGTTCTGCTGTTGGAGGTGATTGTTTTGCTCAGACAACAGAAGGAACTTGTAATCAAACTGTGGCATTTAATAATTTAAATTGTTCTTGGTTAAATGATACTTGGAATACTGATGGTTGGTGTGATATGCCTGGAATGAATTGTTGGAAATTTGATAATAATTTGAGTGCTTGTGGATTAGAATCTGGTTGTACAAATGATTCAAGTTCTATGGGCGGTGCAAGTAATATGTGTGATATGAATCAAACTAAAATGGAAAATGCTAATTGTTGGAGTTATACTAATGCTACTTGTGATGCTCAAGCAGATTGTCAATGGAAAGAAGATAGTTGGTGTGTTGATAATCCTAGTGATTCTTGGTGTCTTAGTTCTGGAGGAGGATGGTGTGATTATGCTCCTTTTGCTCAGTGTATGGATTTAAATTCAACTACTTGTAGTGCAAATTCAAATTGTACTTGGAATCAAGATGATTATTCTATGCAAGGAGGATGGTGTGATGTAGCTTGTTTTAATTGGAGTATTTCTACTTCAGAGAGCTGTGAAGGAACTGGTTCTACTGGATTATGTGAATGGAGGGATATGAGTGCTACTTGTCAGCCAGAAACATTTATGATGTTTGGAGGAAGTTCTAGTGGGGGTGGAGAGGGAGGTGGAAGTAATGGTTGTTGGCAGTATGATGGAAATGAAACAGGATGTTGGATAAATAATATTACTTGCCAGTATAAAAATGATAGTTATGCTAATAATAATAAATCTGATTCAGAAGCATCTGGATGGTGTATGACTAAGGGAGAGTTTGATCATTTCGGGGTTATGGGTGGAGATGTTACTTTTTTAGCGGATGATGATGATAATATTAATGGTCTTGCAGAGGCAGGAGTTGCTGGAGAAGTAGATATAATGGGAATGGGTATGAGGATAAGTGATGAGGGATTTAATTTTGGAGCTGGATTAATTAATGCAAGTGATTCTATTGTATGTAATGGATATTATGTTGGAACTGGCTTTGAACAAACTCCTTCATTGGGTACTGGAAATAAACCTGGAAGTTTTTATTGGTATTTAGATACGGATGGACTTGCAACAGGGAGTTGTGTTGCTTATGGTGGTTCTAATGATGCTGGTTATGAATTTATGATTAATTATCTTGCAAGAAATACTAGTGAAGGAGTGGTAGAGACAAAACAATTAATGAGGTGTAATAGTGGAAATTGGACTCCTACTAATGCACTTATAACAACAAGTAAGCAAATGAGTTGTGGAGAAGTTCAGGGCGTGATGATTGGATTGAGTAAACAAGATTTAGAATCTTTTTCAGAATATAATAAAACTTCGAATATGAGGATATTTATGGCTAGTGCAAATGGGAGTGATACTAGGTTAGCTCCTTCAGATTATGTTGGTCCTGGATATTATACTCCTGGAACTATTGATTTTGGATTTGTTGATTGTAGTGATCCTACTACCAAGGATCCTAAATGTAAGAATGTTCAAAAGTTTGGTTTTAATGTTTATGAAGAATGTATGAATGGTATTGATGATGATGAAAATGGTTTAATTGATTGTGATGATCCAATGTGTTCTTTTACTCCTAAATGTGCTAGTGGGGATGCATTTGATTTTTCTGCAGTCAATGGTGATGTTGTCGCTCCAAATGTAATGTTTAGTGAAGTGGATACTTTAGCAGATGGTGCTTTTGTTAGAATAGATACTAATGAACCTTCAAGTTTAAATTTAACTTTTTATCATAATGATTCTACTTGTGCAATTGCAAATCTTACTATTGAAGATAGTGGTGTAGGATATTTAGCAAATGCAAATTATAAACCATTTCATTCTGTTGATTTAATTTTTGATAGTTTAGGATATAATTTAGTTAATAATACTGTTTATTATTATAAGATAAAAGTTTGTGACCCTTCTGGTAATTGTGCAATCTCTGCTTGTTCTAATTTTACTACTAAAACTACTACTGTTGATAAATCATTTATTTTTAAAATGGATTTGCCTACAGGTTATACTGTTGACATTCCTGCATTAAATAAAACTGATTATAATTTTACAGAAGAATTTAATGATGTAGTTTATGATGTTGGTGTTAAGACAAATACTTCTGTTACAAAGAATATGAATATGACTATTCATTGTGGAGATATGAGTATTGGTTTTTTTGGAATGAATGTTCTTGAGCCTATTAAGATTGATTTGAGTGAGGCATTTATTTGTGATGAGGTAGAGAATATGATGGGTATGAATTCAAGTTTAAAGAAATGGAATACTTTGATTAATTCTTTGAAGATGGGTGGTGCAACTGATTATATTGAGGTTACAATGCCTGTAACTTATAGTGCAAGTAATAGTTTGATATGGGCTGATGATGTTGGAACAAGTGCTACTGGAGAAGATGTTGATGATTATGTTAATTGCTTTGCAGGAGATGTTGCAGGAACTACTGTTTGTAGAATTCCTGTATCAATGGGTTTTTCTACCTATGCAGTAAGTGTTCCTTCTGCAGGTGGAGATAGTAGTTCTAGTGGTGGGGGTGGAGGAGGCGGAGGTATACTTACTACAACTCCAACAAGTAATGCTAGTGCTGATACAGAAAGTGTTTCAGGAAGTGAAGGAGGAGATAGTGTTGCTGGAACAGGGAATGTTGTGGGAGATAGTGGTAGTGAAGGAGGATTTGCTGTTGCTAGTGGTGGAATGGGTATGTGGGCGATTATTATAGGAGTTATTGTGTTGGTTGTGGTGGTTGGTATTGTGATTGCTGTTAAGAATAAAGGTGGGAAGAGTAAAGGAAAATAGTTTTCAAAAGACTTATATAGTTTTTTTGTTTAGTTTTTTTATTGAGGTGTTAAATGGATAGTGAAATGAAAAAAGAGTTGTGGAGAGTATTTAGTGTGGCTAGTTTTTTATTTATAACAATCTTTTTTGTATTGCCTTATTTAGTTCAAGTTTCTACTTATTATCATGAGAAAGGGCATCAAGGTGCTTTGACAAAATATGGGATAGAAAATAGTTATAGCCTGAATTTGCTTGAGACAATTCCTAATTTTTATAATCCCAAGGTAACTAAGTTGGGTGTTACAAGATTTAATCTTGCAGATTATAAGGCTTTAGGAAAATTTGAAAGAACTCAGATTAATATTGCTGGAATTGTTTCTGATTTAAGGTTTTTATTTTTAATTGGAATTTATCTTGCGATGGTAAATATTTATATGTTTTATAAGGTGAGATTTAAGAAAGATTATGATTTAACTTGGTTATTGGCTATTAATTGGATATTATTTATGTGGTTGTTAGCTTTGATACAGATAACTGTTTCAAATATAACTTATACTGGTGGAGATATTTTTCAGTTAGTTAGATTTTTAGAAGTTCCGTTACAATAATTTATAAAATGAGTTGCGTTTAAATGATTTTAATTTGTTCTCCCTCATAAATAGGGGGAGAAAAATAAAATCAAGTAGTTGTAAGTTAGAGAGGATATTTTTGATTGATTGTAGAATAATAATTTATAAAAAGTGTATTTTGTTTTATGGATTATGGATGTCGAGGAAAATTTAAATGTTGATGGTGTTGAAAATAATTTGGAATTAAATGAGGTTATTTTTGCTGATTTGCATATTCATTCTAGATTTTCAAGAGCTTGTAGTAATGCTTTGAATATTGAGAATTTAGTTAAGTGGGCTAGAATAAAGGGCTTAGGATTGCTTGGAACAGGGGATTTTAGCCATCCTGAGTGGTTGGAGGAACTTAAAAGGGAATTGGTGGGGGATGAGAAAGGAATTTACTGGTATGAAGATGATGTTGGGAAATTTCCATTTATTTTAAGTCATGAGATTTCATTGATTTATACTCAAGATGGGAAGGGGCATAGGGTTCATTTAGTTTATTTGGTTCCTAGTTTTGAGGTTGTAGATAAGATTAATGATTGGTTAGATAGTTTAGGTAGAAGAGATTATGATGGTAGGCCTATTTTTAAGGTAAGTTGTAGGGATTTTGTTGCTAAGATGATGGAGATTGATAGGAGGATTGAAGTGATTCCTGCGCATATTTGGACACCTTATTTTGGGGTTTTTGGCAGTAAGAGTGGTTTTGATAGTTTGAAAGAAGCTTTTGGAGATATGGTTGATAATGTTCATGCTATTGAAACTGGAATTTCTTCAGATCCTGAAATGAATGTTAAGATTAAGGAATTAGGTGAGAGAAGTATTGTTAGTTTTTCAGATGCTCATAGTTTTTGGCCTTGGAGGCTTGGTCGGGAGGCTACTATTTTTAAAAAAAGTGATGAAGGTGATTTAAGTTATGATTTTATTGTGAACCAGATTAGAGAGAATAACTTTATTGGAACAATTGAAACAGATCCTGCTTATGGTAAGTATCATTTTGATGGGCATGCTAAATGTAATTTTTCTTGTTCGTTTGAAAAAAGTAATGAGTTAAATAATAAGTGTCCTGTTTGTGGGGGTAACTTAATTATTGGTGTTGAAAATAGGGTTGAAGAATTATCTGATAATGATTCTGGAAAAGAAAAAATGTTTTTTAGAGTTTTACCTTTACATGAAATAATTTCTTTGAGTATTGGAATTGGGATGAATAGTAAGGGTTGTTGGAAGATTTATGATAAATTAATTGAAGCGTTTAAGAATGAGTTTAATATTTTGTTGAAAGTTGGGAAGGAAGAACTTTTGAAGGTTTTGGGGGATGGGAAAATGGTTGATTTGATTATGAGGAATCGTGAAGGGGAGATAAAGGTTAAGGAGGGTTATGATGGGGTTTATGGGGTGGCTGTTTTGGATGAGGAGAATGGAGTTGAAGATTTGAAATCTAATGAGTAGAAAACTTTGTTTTGATTACTTTTCAGCTCTTCTAAATCCTTCGTCGAATAATAATTTTTCTAATTTAGTAGGGCCTAGCACTCCCATTGTTTTAATGTGGACATTTCTTTGATAACTTGGATTTTGGTCTTTCTTCCTAGGATTATCATATTGAGGTTCATCAATTATCACTGAAGATAAACTATTATTTTCAAACCAGAAATATTGATTAGAATTAGATACTTGAGAACGGCTTGGAGATTCTATTTTTAATGCAATGGCATTTATTTTTGCTTCTATATCATCTTCATCTGCTTTAAAATATCTTCTTGGACTCCAATCTTCTGGATCAGGATTTCTCTCTTCTTTTACTCCATCATATTTCCTTACAAATGTTTCATATAAATTCATAATTAAAATTGTTTAAAAGGTTTTATAAATAATTAGATGATTGAAAACTACTTTTATTTTTCAAGAGAGAATTCGCAATTCTTTTTTTTAGCTGATTTTTCGATTGTTCTTAATGTTTCACTTAATTCTGTTTTTAATTTTTTAAAATCTTCTCCTACTAATGTTATTCTATATTTTCCTGCTGCTAAATATGAGGTATTACAAGAATTTTGACAAGCATTGCTTATTATTTCTTTGATTATTTTAATTCCTTCTGGTGCTTTGCTTGAAAGATTAAATATTTGTCTTAATTCTTTTGGTTTTTCTTTTTTAGTTTCAAGAATTTTTACTATTTTTTCAGAGTTTTGTTTGTCTGCATATTTTTCAATTAATTTGGGGTTTGTTTTTAGTTCTTCAAAAAAATCAATTATTGCATACTCTTCTCTTATTTTTTGAATTATTTTTAGAGACTCTTCTTTTCCTAAAACTGTTTTTAAAATCGCTGTATAAGATTTTTCTTTGTTTATTTTATCTAGTAATTCCTTTTTTTCTGATTGTTTAACTCTTCTTAATGATAAATGGATTTGATTTCCTCTCATTCTTATGATTTTACATACTATTTTTTTCCCTGGAACTACAAAATCTCTTAGATTTCTAATTCTTCCTGGAGATATTTCAGAAGTAGTCATTGTTCCTTCTCCGCCTCCATTTATTTTTAGAAATACAGTTGTCCCTAAGATTTTTTCAACAGTACATTGTATTATCTGCCCTTCTTCAAGTTCTTGATTTGGATTTTCCATTTGTTTTGGTTTAAATTTAATAATTTAAATATAGGATATTTTAAGATAAATATAGGATTAAAGAATTAGTTATAAAGGTTTGGGTAGATTAGTTTAAAACTTCAACCACTCTTGCCTTAATATCTGCTTTTCCGCCTTTAGGCTCTGCTAAAGTTGCATCGCAAACTAAACATTTTACCTTAGTAGTTGCTCCTTCAAAGATGTTTTGTTCGTTTTTACAACCTTGACATCTTACTTTAATGAATCTATGTGTTGGCTTCATTTTTATTGTTAATTTCCTTATAAAATTATGTGTTGAATTGGGTTTTTAAAGGTTTGGTTAAACCTTAATTAATTCAAATTCTAGCTTCTTTTTTATTAATTCAATGAATTTGTTTTCATTTTCTTTTTTAATTGTGCATCCTGCAGCCATTTTATGTCCGCCAGATTCTCCCCCAATTGAATAAACTATTGAATCCATTAATTCTTTTAAATTTCTGTTAGTTTCTTTTCTGCCTGAAATTCTTGCAGATATTTTTATTTGTTCATTATCTGTGTATGTCATACTGATTAAGATTGTTCCATCTGGATAAGTTGATGAAAATGAAAGAATTGAGGTTAGTGTTCCAATTATGGTGTCTTTGATTTTATCTTTTCCATGGATTATTACAAATTCTCTACCTTGTATTTTTTTACTTTTGTCAATGTATTTTAGTCCAGAAATAATTGCTTGCCTATATTTCACATAAACTTTTTCTGCTTTTTTTCTTGCAGAATTATTTCCTAAACATAACATTAATGCAATTCCTGATTGATCCATCCTACTGCAAGCATTTATCATTGCAGAAATTTCTCTAGCATCTTCTATTTTGTTAAAGAATTTTATTAGATAGAGATTTCCAATGTAATTAGATTTTTTTTCTTTTGAAGATAATCTAAGCATTACTGCAGTAACAAGGCTTTTCATTTCCGGTTCTGATAAATCTATTAATGCCTTATATTTTTTGTTTATTTTTTCAATATTTGCTTCTCTTAATAATTCATAAGTTCCTTTTGAATCTCCTGTAACTCCTGGAATAAATGGGTGAGAATTATATTCTAATGCTTTATCTAAAGGTCTTGTAGATGGATAAATTAATAATCCTTTTTTTATTTTGATTTTTGTTTCTTTTAGTATTGAATTTCTTGTTTTAGTTATATTTTTTTCCATAGTATCCCCTACCATTCCAATTACTGCTAGATATGCTAGGGATTTATTTTCTTCAGAAATGTTTTTTGAAATTAAAAAAGCTAATTCTGCACCACATAGATTTTCATATTCTTCAAATAAATGAGGGTTGAATATGTGTAGGTTATCAAATGGCTTAAAATCTATTTCATGATGGTCAATTATGAATACCTCTGTATCTAATTTAGATAAGGGTTCTAATGAGTTAGAGCCGAGATCTAGTAGAATGATAGCTTTATCTTTTGGAAAAAGATTTATTTCTTCTTCTGTTAATTGTTTTAAGATTTTTAATGAGAATTGTTTATTTAATCTTTCAAGAGTTTTTGAGAAAATTGCTGCAGAGGTTATACCATCAGTATCAAAATGACTTACCAAATGAATTTTTTTACCTTCTGTTTTTTCTAATAATATTTTAACGAAATTTTCAATATTTTTTAATATCATCATACCCTTTTTTGTAACTAAAACCTCTATTTTAAATAATAATTTAGAAAAAATTAAACCTCTGCCTTTAAACAGGGGTATCTTATTTTTTCTAACTCCTCAAAACAAGAGGCTGATACAAACCTGCACATTCATGTGCAGGTGCCTCATTGTTTTTTTGATATCCAAATCACGAATTAACAATTTATAAAGATTATTGCTGTTATGTTAAGATAGAAAACTATATTTTAAAAAAATGCTTATTCTTGTTTTTTCTTCATATAATCGTCTCTTTTCTTAAGCTTTGCTTTTGTAATGATTAATGCTCTACCTGTTTTTTTATCTTGTTTATTTTTCTTAAAATGATTAATAATTTTATCTAATTTTTCTTTAAGGTTTTTATTTGTTGGTTCTACAAATAAGTTTTCTTCTTCAAGAACTTTTTTTATTTTAATATTATATAATTTAACATTAGGAATTCCATATTGATCTCTAAGATTAAGTCCGATTTTCTCTGCAGTTAAACCTTTTTTAGCTAATTTTATGATTATTTCCTTTACTTCTTTCTCTGTATATTTTAGCCATACTGGTTTTTCTAATTTTTGTGTGTTTGCCATGATATTTTATTAAAAAATAGGTATTTAAAGCTTATTGTTTGGTTTGAGTACATTACAAAGTTTTATAAATCGATTGGATTTTCTAGTTTTAGATAGTTAAAATTAATGTATTTAGCCCCATGGTGCAGTGGTCAAGCATTGATGCCTTTGGAGCATTAGACCCCGGTTCGAATCCGGGTGGGGCTATTAATTTTCTAAGGAGGATGAGAACCGGATGGTTCGACGAACATTTTCACTTTAAGGTTTAGAAGGGTTTAGAAAGGGGAAAGTGGAAATGAGAGCTAGGGTGGGGCTATTGGCCGAATTCGAACGTCCTTAAAAATTCTTAAGGAATTTTTGGGAACTACAAAATCCATAAAAGATTTTGAAGTAATCCGGGTGGGGCTATATTTCCTTCAATGCCCTTTATATCTGCCTCTTTTTTCAATTGCTGTGATTCTTTCTATTATTAGCTTGTATTTTTCTGGTTTGTAGTTTTCTAAGATGGTTTTAATTGCTTGTTCTGCTATTGTGTAATGTTTTGCATTTAATGCTTGTTTTAGAAGATGTAAGTCAACTGCTTTATCTTCTATTTTATGTGAATGAAATGAAAGCCCGAAATCTATTAGATATACTTTGTTTTCTTTTAGGATCATATTAGAAGTTGTTAAATCTCCATGAATAATGTCTTGATTATGGAGTTTTGCTAATGTTTCTCCTATTTGCTTGCAGATTTTTTTGTAGTCTTCTTTTTCTAAATAATCTGATAGTTTTTTCCCATCAATATATTCCATGATTATTTTTTCTTTATTATCTGTTTCAATTATTTTTGGAACTGGGATTATGTTTTGGAGTTTTGTTATTATTTTTGCCTCTGCCTTTGTTCTTGATTTTCTTAGTTTTGTGTCTAAGATTTCAAGTCTGTAAGATTTTTTTATTCTATTTTTTAGAATTTGATTGTTTTGTAATGTGATTACTGCTTCGGCACCTGTTTGTATTATTTTAGGTTTCATTTGAGAAATTACATCTTCATTTTTTTACCGAATTTTCTTGCTAATTTTTGCATTTGTTTTTGAGATAATCCTTCAGAGGGGTCTATGTTTGCTAAATCTCCTCCAGTAGTCATGTCTTTTAATAATTTATATTGTTTTAATAATTGTCTTAGTTCTGTTGTTGTTGTTCCTGCTCCTTTTGCTATTCTTGATAATCTTGATGTTTCTTTTTCAATTATTTCTGGGTTTTCGATTTCTTGTTTTGTCATGGAGTCAATTAGGTGTTGCCATTTTTTCATTTTATCCTCTTGAGTTCCTAAGAGGTTATCAGGGATTTTTGCTTTTCCTAATCCTGGAATCATTTCAGCCATTTTTGAAAGACTTCCCATTCCAGACATTTGATTTAATTGTTGTTGAAAGTCTCTTAAATCAAATTGCCCTTTATCTAATTTTGATTTTAACTTTTTCTGGGTTTTTTCATCTATTGCTGATTGAACTTTTTCTAAAAGTCCGTCTAAATCTCCTAATCCTAAAAGTCTTGAAATAAATGAATCTGGATTAAATTGTTCAAAGTCACTTGGTTTTTCACCTGTCCCAATAAAGTAAACAGGAGCATTTGTTTCTTTACATGCTGTTAAAGCTCCTCCTGCTTTAGCAGTAGAATCCATTCTAGTAATTATAACCCCATTAACATTGCAAGCTTTTTGAAATTCTGATGCTTGTTTTTTTGCAGTTTGTCCAATATCTGCTTGAAGTGTTAAAAGTGTGTAATCTGGTTTGATTTCATTTGAAATATCTTTAATCTCTGTTATTAATTCTGAATCTAAATCATGCCTCCCTGCCGTGTCTACAATTAATAGGTCATAATCTTTTATTTCTTCTTTAAATTGATTGTAGATTTTAAGCGGGTCTTTTTCTTCTTTATTTATGAAAATTTGAACTTTAATTTGTTTACCTAATTGTTCTAATTGATCTGTTGCAGCGGGACGATGAACATCTAGTCCTAAGATTGCTGTTTTGAATCCTCTCTTAGAGTAATAAGTTGCCAATTTTGAGGAAGTAGTTGTTTTTCCTGCACCATATAATCCTAAAAGCATTATCTTTGTTTGTTTTCCTTTTTCTAGTTTTAATTCATATTTTTTATCACCTAATAAATTTCTAACTTCATCATGAAGAATTTTTGTTAAATGTTCTTTTCTTTCAACTCCTTTGATTTTTTCATTTTCTGCTTCTTTTTTTATTTTATCTCCTAATTCCTTAACTAAATGAATGTTTACATCTGCTTGAATTAGTGCCCTTTGTAAATCTTTAACAATCCCTTCTATTGTTTTTTTGTCAAGAAAGATAGTCCCAGCTATTTTGTCAAATCCTTTTTTAAGTGCCGAGGATAATGTGTTAAGCATAGATTTAAGAGAATTTTAGGGTTTATAGGGTTTTTGATGTAGAAAAAATGATGTTATAACCCTAAATTTTCAATAAATCTTTGTTTATTGAAAAGTTCTATATCTTCGTAATTTTGTCCTGTTCCTAAGTAGAAAATTGGCTTATTAGTGGTGTGAGAGACTGAGATTATTGTTCCACCTTTTTCATCAATATCTGCTTTAGTTAGGATGGAGCCATCTATTTCAATTAATTCATGAAATGCCTTTGCTTGTTCTGTTGCATCATTTCCTGCAATAGATTCTGCAACAAATATCTTTAAGTCAGGTTTAGTGACTCTTACTATTTTTTCCATTTCTGCTAAAAGGTTTTGTTTAGTGTGCATTCTTCCAGCAGTATCAATTAAAACAACATCTATTTGATGTTTTTTTGCATATTGAATTGCATCATAACCTACTGCTGAAGGGTCTGCATTATAATCATGTTTAATTATTGGAACATCTAATTTATTTGCATGTTGGGTTAATTGTTCTATTGAAGCGGCTCTAAATGTATCTCCTGCTGCTAAAGCTACTGAAAATCCTGCTTTTTTAAGGAAGTGAGTTAGCTTAGATATGCTGGTTGTTTTACCTGTCCCATTAATTCCAAAGAAAAGTATTGTAAATGGTTTTTCTTTTTTTAGTTTAATTGCATCAAGAGGATTATCTGGTTCAATTAAAATTTCATTTAATGTTTGTTTTAATTCATTTTGGATTTCTGCTTCTAAATTATTTCTTTTAATTTGTTTTCCAATAAGTTTTTCAGAAAGTTTTTTTCTTATATCATCTACAACATCTAAGGCTACATTGCTTTCAAGTAAAAGCATCTCTAAATCATCAAAGATTTCATTAAATTCTTCTTCTGTAATTTTATATGCGAATGATGTTTTGAATTTTGAGAGAAATGATTTTTTTTCATCAGGTAATTTCTCCGGAATTTCAGTTTCTTCTGCAATAATCTCTTCTTTAACATCTTTTATTCTTTCACTAACTTCTGTAGCACTTTCATTTTCTCTTTCTTCAATTGTTTTAATTATTTTTTCAATAGGTTGTTCACTTAGAATTTCTGCAGGATCTTTTTTAGAATCAGGTAATTCTTTTTCTTGTTTTTTTGCTTGTTTAACTTCTTTTTTTATTGTTTCTGCTTCTTTTTTTATTTCTTCTAAATCTGGCTCTGTTTTCTTTTGAAATTCATCAAATTTTGTTGGAACTGGTTGAGAAGGCTCTGCCTTTGCTTTTTCTATTAATTTTTCTGCTTTTTCTATTTGTTTTTCTTCTTTGGTCTTTTCTACTTTTTTCTTTTTTTCTTTTTTAGGTTTTTTGGTAGCTGGTTCAGAATCTTTTGATTCTGAAGTAAGCGGTTTTGCAGAACCTTCGGGTTCTGTTATCTCTTTCTTTTCAGCAGTTTCTTCTACTTTTTCACTAGAACCTTTAATCCAGCCTTTTAATTTTTCTTTTAATTTTCCAAACATGATTTTGTGAGGTTTTTGATATTTTTAAGGTTATTGAGTGTGGGATTAGTTAGTTTTTTATATTAAAAGTATTTATTAATATCGTAGGTTATATTAAAAGGTGAATATAGGTGAAGAAAATTGAGGTAATACAATGACAAAATTAAAAATATATCTTTTTAGGCATGGACAAACATATTATAATAAAAATAAGGTTTTTACAGGGTGGAAGGATTCTAAATTAACACCAAAGGGAATTAAACAAGCAAAAATTATAGCTAAAAAATTAAAAGGTAAGAAATTTCAAGTAGCATTTTATACTAGATTAAGTAGGTCTAAGGATACATTAAAAGAAGTTTTAAAATATCATCCGGAATGTAAAAAATTAATAAAGGATGATAAAATGATTGAGAGGAGTTATGGGAGTCTTCAAGGAATGTCTCATAAAAAATTTATTGAATTAATGGGAAAGAGGAAACTTAATTTAATGAAAGAGGGAGATGCTGTTGAAAATCTTGATAAAGAATCAAGAAAAGAAATTGAAAAATTATTGGGAAAATCTGAGTATGATGCAGTTCATAGGGGATATAATATTCCTCCTCCAAAAGGAGAATCATTTGAAATGGTAGAAAAAAGAGTTAAAGAATTTATTAAAGGACTAAAAAAATTTATGAAGAAAGAAAAGGTAAATGTAGCTATTTCTGCTCATGGGAATTCAATTAGATTGTTTAGGAAAATAATGGAGAAAGCATCAAAAAAAGAAACAGTAAAATGGATAATTCCTTATGAAGATTACTTTGAATATACTGTAGAGGCATGATTAATTAAGAATAATCTTGTATGACAATAAACATTATAAACAAACTTTATTTTTCTGAATTGAGATGATAACTTATAATGAACTTTATGAGGCATTAAGAAGAGAGAGATATAGTGAGCAACTACAAGCGATTCCTAAGAATTTTATAAAAGAAGTTTCTGCTTATTTGAATGATAAAAAAGAAATTGCAAATAAAAAGAATGATGATTTTTCAGATACAATTTTAAAGACAAAGAAACAATTTGAAAATTCAATTGCTATTTTTAAGGAACTTATGTTAAGAAGAAAAAAGAAAATTTTAGATTTGGCATTTGTTGCTGCTGAGACTGGAATAAGTAAAAGAGATTTTGAAAATATGCTTGCAATTGAAAAAGATTGTTTTGATGAAATTATGAAAGCATTAGAAAAAGAAGATAAAAAGATAAGTGAGATGTTGAAGGGAACTGATAATGAGGAGAAATTATCTGGAAATAAGATGGTTGCTTTTGTTGAAGATACTGATGAGTTTTTAGATTTAGAAGGGAATAAACTTGGGCCATTTAAGAAAGGAGATGTTGCGAATATTTCTGAAGAAATTGCAGAGATTCTTTTTGCAGATAAAAAATGTGAAGCAATTGATGAGGAATGAGAGCTCCTAGCCGGATTTGAACCGACGACCCCCTGTTTACAAAACAGATGCTCTACCACTGAGCTATAGGAGCTTAAGGTGTTAATAACCTAATGATTATTAAGAGGATTTTGGGTTTAAAAGAGTTTTGGGTGTTGATTTTTATATATTTTCAGGTATATATTAATTTAAAAATAAATTAGACATTTATTTATTATGGCTAAAAAGAAAGGGAGTGTTGAAGAAAAAAGTTCTGAAGAAAGATTTTCTGAATTAGGTGGGTTGCTTGGTAAATTGTTAGATCCTAAAATGGATGGAAAAAATATTAGTTTTAATGGCTGTTTTGTGGTTTCAAAACCTACTTCTGCAGATTCGCATCATGGGTTTAGAGAGTTAAGTAGATATGGTACTCTTGATGATGGGAAAAAATTAACTCTCACTAGGATTCCTGAATCTTCTTCTGATTTTGATTGTTATAGGGTAAGGTCTCGAGATGATAATAGTTTTGTGTATGTGTTTGAAAGTATTAATAAATGGAGATTAGAAATTGGGAATATGGATGATCCTAAACAACCTCCTTATGTTAGTTTGAGGTTAATTGATAAACCTATTGATAAGGAAGTAAGACTTTATCTTAGTAGGGGATAATAAAATCTAAGTGAATATTAAGTAGATTATTGTGAGAAATATTTTTGAAATTTGTTTTATTAATTATAAAACATGTTCATCTTCAATTCTTTTGTAAGAATGTAATTCATCAATTGAAAACCATAATGCTATTTCTTCTTTTGCTTCTTCTTGTGTTCCAGAAGCATGGATTAAATTTTCTATTGATTTTTTTTGTGCATCTGCATGTTCAAAAGATACATGAGCAAAATCCCCTCTAATTGTTCCAACTAAAGCATCTTTTGGGGCTGTTCCTCCAACAATTTTTCTTATAATCTCAACTGCATGTAATCCTTCTATAACCATTGCTACAACAGGACCTGAAACAATGTATTGTTCTAAACCTTCATAAAATTCTTTATCAATGTGTGCTGCATAATGTTTTTTAGAAAAGTCAGGATCTACTTGAGATAATTTTAATCCCACAATTTTTAATCCTCTTTGTTCAAATCTTTTGATTATTGTTCCAACTAATCCTCTTTTTACACCATCTGGTTTAACTAATACTAATGTTTGTTCTATCATTCTTTTTTCTCCTCTGTTTTTTTCTTAGTAGTTTTTTTGGTAGTTTTCTTTTTTGGTTTTTCAGTAGTTGGTTCAGAATCGGGCGATGGTTCAGGATCAGAAGATTCTGAAGGTGTTGTTGATTCTGTTATTTCTTCTTTTTCTGATGCCTTTTCTTGAGCTTTTTTAATCTCTGCCTCAGCTTCTTTTACTTTCTTTTGTTCTTCAATTTCTGCTAATTGATCAAGACCTTCTTCGATAACTTCTTTCTTTGAAGTAGTTTCTTCAATTTCTTTTTTAGGTTTTATTTTTGGAACTTCTTCAGGTTTTAGAGGTCTTATAATTTCAAGAACTCTTATTTCACATAATGAAAGCGGATAAGTTTTCTTTAACATTAATGAAAGTGGTTTTTGCATTCTGTTTGAAAGAATTTCATTAAATATTTCTGCATCTGTTTTTTCTGCTAAGTAATCCTCTATCCAATTTTTGGCTCTGTTTCTTAATGTTTTTCTTACAACTCTAGAAACTCTTTTTCTTGTAATTAAGAAAGGTTTTATTTTTACCATACTTTCTTGAGTTGGTGTTTCAAAAGAATCTTCAACATAACTAATTCTTTTTCTAATCATTCTTCTAATAAAATAAGGCATTAATTTGATTTTTGTTGGTTCTGCTATTGCCTTTTCATCTTTAAGTTTGATTTTAACTGTTGCTTCAATTGATTTTCCTTTTAATTGTCTTGTTAAATCTAATTTTATTGTTCTCCCTTCTAATTCAGCTGGAGAATTTCCAATTAATTCCATTTCTTGATTTGTTAAAGGAATTTTAACTTTTACGAATTTTCTTCTTCTTGTGATTACTTTTGCGGATTTTTGTTGTGCCATTTTATTCTATCATTAATTTACTTACTCTTCTTGAGTTTTTAGTATGTTTAGATTTACTACATTCAGTACATTTATAGATTATAACTTTTCTTGTAGTTGTTTTTGTTTTTCTTTTCCATGATTTAATAGCTTTTCTTGAATATTTTCCTTGATTTCCCATACCTCTATTAGCTCCTCTTAATTTAGCTCTTCCTAATGCTCCTCTTTTTAATGTTCCTCTCTTAGAACCTGTACTAACTACATCTACTTTTTGGTCTGTTCTTTTTTTACAAAAAGGACAATATCTTTTAGTTTTTTTTGGTAGTTTCATGTTCACAGGAAAACTAGTTTTCCTCCAAGCAACCTTTCTCATATAGGAATTTTAAACAAGTTTAAAATTCAAACTAAAATACTTTGTATTTTAGGATTCAGAAAAATAAATTTTTCTGGCTAATCAAATCTTGATTAGCTTGGTGTCCTTGAAGTAAATTTTGTTTACAATGATTAATAAAAAGAAGGGTTTTTAAAGGTTTTGTTGCTTATGGTGTCGGAGTAATATTAAGATAATGAAACGTGTTAAATTTAAGAAAGGAGAGCAGAAAGGGTTTTTAGATTTAGTGGTAAGTAGGTTGAATTGTATTTCTGTTAGGGGGATTTTGCAGTTTGGGTTTGAGATGAAATATTCTAGTTTAAAGAATTATTATTGTGAGAGAAGAGTGATACCTTTGGATTTTTTTAATGATTTGTGTCATTTGGCTAAGGTGGATGCTGAAGATTTAGATGTTGAATATCTTGAAGGAAATTGGGGGCAGATTAAAGGGGGGAAGAAGGGGAGGAAATGAGATAGGTTTTTATACTTTATATTGTTTTTATTTTAAGGTGATAAAAGTGGTTGAAGAAAATAAAGGTGTTTTAGAACAAAGTTCTAAAGATTTGAAAAATACAAAAAAAGATATTAATTGGTTTAAATGGATTTTTATTATTTTAGGAATTGTTGTAGTGTTGTTAGTTATTGTTGTAGTGGTTATGTTTTTTAGAAGTTATTATATTAGTCAAATGGTTATTGGGGAAGATGAAGGAGAGGATAGTAAATCTTTACTTGAAAGATGTCAGGAAAGTTTTATTTCAATTGAAGGGTTGGATGCAGATATAAACCAAGTTAATATTACTCTTAATGGGGGAGAGGTTGATAAAATTGGGATTATGATTAATGGAGAGGTAGGAGATTATTTAGATATCCATCATTTAAATCCGGGTGATTCTGAGATGATAATTAGTGATGATTTTGATAAGGGTGATGAAATAGCTGTGTTTTCTGTTATTGGAGATGATTATGTTTGTGGAAATATTGATTTTAGAGTTGCTTAGTTGAAGATTGGTTTGTTTACAATTTTATGGATTTTGAGAAGACAAGTCTAACTCAAAATCTAACTTATTTTGAAATTGTATGAATTTTAGGAGATGTTAGGGAATATAATTAAGCTTAAGAAAGTTTAGTTTTATTTTTTACGATAAAAGAATAATATGATTCCTGCTAAAATTGCCCCTAATGCTGCGAACCATAATGGGCCTACTATTAAAGCTATTGGCCATAACATCATAGCAACCCCTTGTTCTCCTTTTGGGATTGTAAAATTAAATTGAATAAACCAATAAATCCAAATTAGAATAAATATTATTAGGGAGCTTATTGCTGAACTTAATGTCATTTTAAGAACTGTTTTTCCTTTTTTTCTATGTTCTAATTCTTTAAATCCAAAATAGGAAGAAATCATTAAAGGAATTGAGAATATAATTGCCCAGAGAAAGTTATCTTCACTAAATAATCTTTCGCCCCCAAAAAACATAACTGAGAAATATATTATTAAAAATAAACTAATCCCAAAAATAGAACTTTTTAATATAGCTTTCATTTTAATCTAGTTATATAAATAATTCTTAGTTTATAAATTTTGAGGAATATTCCTTATTTCATTTTAAACTTACTCTTAATAATGTTTATATATGCATGATTATTATTTAATTTATGTTTGGAAAAGAGGGTTTTGATAGAGGTAAAAAGGGGCAGTTAGCTATAATAATTATTGTTGCAATAATTCTTGTTTTAGCTGTGATTTTAATTTTTGTGTTTAGGGGAAGTTTTGTTGGGACAAGTATTCCTGCTGATTTAGAGCCTGTTTATTCATATTATTTAAGTTGTGTTGAGGAGAATGCGCTTGAAGGTGCAAGTATTTTAAGTCAAAAGGGAGGTTATATTAATAATCCGGATTTTTCTCCTGGAAGTATTTATATGCCTTTTTCATCTGAGTTAGATTTTTTAGGTATAGGAATTCCTTATTGGTATTATGTTTCTGGTAATGGGGTTTTGAATGAGCAAAAGCCAAGTTTGGAAAAAATGGAACAAGAGTTAGATGTTTTTTTAGAAGAGAGATTAGAATTATGTGATTTTTCTAGTTTTGAAGCACAAGGATTTATTATTGGATTGAGTGATTTAGAGGTTGAGACAGAGATTAGGGATAATGATGTTGTAGTTAATTTGGTTCAGGAGATTAGTATAACTAGAGAAGATAGTAGTTGGAGTCAGAATAAACATAAGAAAAATGTTAAAAGTAATTTGGGAGGATTTTATGAGCTTGCTGAAAAGATTTTTTTAAATAATAAAGAGAGTATGTTTTTAGAAAATTATGGATTAGATGTTTTGAGATTGTATGCTCCTGTTGATGGAAGTGAGATAGGATGTAGTCCTAAGATTTGGTCTGTTGATGAAATCCAAGAAAATCTTTCAGATGCATTAAGTGTGAATGTTCCTGCAACTAAGATTAAAGGAAATTATTATGATCTTGCTGAAGATGAAAATAAATATTTTGTTCAAGATATTGAGGAGAATGTGGATGTGAATATTAATTTTATGTATTCAAAAGATTGGCCAATGAGATTAGAAGTTTGGCCTTCAGAAGATAAAATTTTAAGAGCAGACCCTGTTGGATTACAAGAAGGATTAGGTATGCTAGGATTTTGTTATGTTCCTTATCATTTTGTTTATGATTTTGGTTATCCTGTTTTAGTTCAAATTTATAGTAATGAAGAATTATTTCAATTTCCTGTAGTGGTTTATATTAATAAAAATAAACCTAGGGAAGCATTAGATGTTGAAGGATTACCAGATGTTGTTCCAGAATTGTGTGAAAATAAAAATACTCAGTTAAGTGTTTCTACTTATAATACAAATTTAGAGCCTGTTGAAGCTCATATTAGGTATAAGTGTTTAGATACTAGTTGCAGTATTGGTGAGAGTGTTATTGAAAATAATGTTGCTAGTTTAAAGGCTGACTTTCCTCAATGTGTAAATGGTTATGTAATTGCAAGTGCAGAAGGTTATGAAACTAAAAAACAGTTAGTTTCAAGTATTGATGAAAGTTCTGTGAATGTTGTTTTAAATAAACAATATAAACTAGATTTAGAAGTTAATTCAGGAGGGAGTGATGTAGATTATGCTGTTGTTAATTTTATTAAAGAAGATAAAACAATTACTATTTCATATCCTGAACAAAAAGAAATTGAATTAACAGAGGGACAATATGAAGTTAAGACTTATGTTTACAAAAATTCAAGTATTAATTTAGAGGGAGAGAGTGTTGAAAAATGTGTGACTGTTCCTAAATCTGGATTCTTTGGAATTTTTGGAGCTACCGATGAAAAATGTTTTACTATGGATATTCCTAGCCAGGTTGTAAGTTTTGCTGTTTCAGGTGGTGGAACTCAAAATTATTATGTTGGTGAAAAAGAATTAATGGATTATGAGAAAATAGTTATTTATGCAGATAGTTTTGGAACTCCTAGGAAAGTAGAAGATTTACAATTAAATTATAATAAAATTGAGATTAGTGGTTTGGAGATAGACTTTATGTAAAATGGTGAAGAATAAAAATTGTAATAAGTTTTTGAGAAAAAATGGAGTAGTAGTATTATTAATCATAGGATTAATAATTTTGGGAATGAATTTTGTTGTGGCTCAAACTTTTTCAGGAAGTGAGGGAGGTTTTCAAAATGGTAATGTGAATACCTTCTCTGGAGGTAATGGCGGATATAGGAATTTTGGGCCTGCTTATAATGCTCAATTTAGTAATCCTAATTTTGCAAGTGGTTCTGGTTATGTTTCTCCTAGTGTTTATTGGCCAAAATATAGTAGGGAAGATTGTTTAGAGAGGCAAGATTTTGTTATGCAGATTGCTCCTGGTGGATGTAGTCCAAGTGTTGTTACTTCAGATTTATTAGAAGAGCAAAATGTTCCTGTTTTTTGTAAGGTTCAGGGATTACAGGTAAATCCTTTAATTGATGTTTCAAGAATAAGAAGTTTAAGATTTACTGGAAAATATCCTCAAGGAGTTTCAAGTGTTAGTTATTATCCTGCAAGAGCTGCATTAAAAAGTCAGCAAAGTTTAGTTGGTTCTCCTTTAATAGATAATCTTGGTTATCTTGTTATTGTTTTATCAAGAAATGCTGTGGAGAATGAAATGCCTGATTTTGTTAGTGGAAATATTACTGCAGTAATTGATTATGATGCAGAAGGTGCATTTGGAATTGGACAAACTAATTTTTATCTTTCTGAAACAGATGATGTTGAATGGGGAAGAGATTATGAGGATTTTGGGTTTTGGAATGGTAAGGCATATATTAGGGCTGATTCAATAGATGCAAATAATGCAAGGATTTCTATTTATCGAGATGTAGATTCAAGAGATACTAGTGTAACCTTGAAGAAAGGAGAAACTTCAAAAGATATTTTTTTAAATGGTTTTTATTGTGCTGCTGGAATGAATATTAAAGTTGAAGAGATTGGTGCTCCTGTTGAAAGTGCTTTGTTAAAAGTTAATGATAAACAAATTTGGGTTTCTAATGGCGATGTAATTTTAGATAGTAAATGTAGGGTTTCTAATTTAGATAGTTTTGGAGGTGGTGGAAAATTAAGTGTAAGTTGTCCTGTTCAAAATGGTAAATTTGATTTAAGTTTAAATCCTGGAAAAGCTAATTTTGGAAGTGGTGAAAAAGTTGTTGGTGAAAAAATTAATGGAAATACTTATTTTGCTTATTCAAGTAGTGATAGTTTAGGAAATTATGTGGTTGTAATTAGTGATGGATATTCTGTTACAGGAAATGAATTTAATGATAAGGGAAGTTATGAAATTATTCATAAAATAGTTTCTAATGATGATGATAAATTAGATTTTAAAGTTGATGATGTTTTAAGTAAAATTGAAGGAGAGATAAGAACACAATATAAAAAGAAAACTAATGAAAAAAATGTTGATGAAAAAGTTAGTATTAAAATTTTAAGAGCTGGAGAGAGTGAATTTGGCGTTAGTTTGGTTGAAAGTTTTTCAATTAAAGATAGGATTTGGGATTTAAATGATGAAAATGAAAGATTAACTAAGGAATACTATGATGAGGCTATAAAAAATTACCAGGATTTATTTGATTTGTATCCTAGTGAACAAATGCCTATAAAAGAAGAAGATACTTATGCTGCATTAGGTTTGTATTATTCTGCTCAATTATCTAAGGAATTTGAATTATATGAAACTGCTCAAAAGTTTTATAGTAAATTATTAAGGGAGTATCCTAATTCAAATATTGCTGTTCAGGTTTTAAGGGAAAAAGAATTATTAACTAAATATGATTCTTCAAATTCTAAGGCAAGTGTGAATATTAATAATAAGCAATATTTTATGGATTTGTTGGATTTTAAAACCCCTGATAAAAGTGATTTAAGTGTTGTCTTATTGATTGATGGAAAGGAACAAATATTAGGTTTGAATGATGTAGTTAGTATTGAAAGTAGTGCTGATAGTTCAATAAATACTTTTAAGGTTATGAAGGTTGATGATAAATTTGTTAGTCTTCAATATTCAAAATCATTTAGTAATGCTTCAAGTTCTAAATCTTTTGAAAGAAGGGTTGAATTAAGTAATGATGTTTTATTTGAAAATGTTAATGTTAAATTAGTTGCAGTAAATCTTAGAAAGCAAGTTAAGGTAAAAATTTCTCCTAAAGCTTATGGGCCAAGAACAGAGTCTAGTTTTAGTTTTAATATAGGAATAGAAAAAAGAGCTATTAAATTAAGTCCTGAAAAAACAAGAGATATAATTAATAATCTTGAAGAAGTTATTGAAAGATGGGAGGATATTAATGAAAAATTAGGGCAGGTTATTAAGGGTTTGAAGGGTGCTTGTTTTGCAACTTCTGCTGTTTTGAATGCTAAGAGTTTATTAGCTGGATTTGGTGGAGAGTCAATGGCTAGAAATGAGATAATGACTAATACTGGAGGATGGAATGAAAAATGTGGAGAGTTAGTTAATAATGGTGATTTTAGTAGTATTGAACAATGTTTATTAGAAAATAATGATTTGATTCAGAAAGATATTGGAATTTATACAAAGGAAATTGAAGAAACAAATAAATTATTAGAAGGTATTCAGGATAAATATGATGTTGAAACAAGTGATATTCTTGATCTTCAAGGACAAGTAGATTCTAAAAAAGTTGAAGATGAATTTGCACAAGAATTTAATAAATTTATTGATGAAAATGATGGAGTAATTAAATTAAATGATGCAGATGGAACTGAAATTAATTTAAAAGATATGAAAAATTGGAGTGATATTACTCATGAACAAAGAAGAGAGTTAATGACTTTATTTAATGCAAAACAATCTGCAGATAGTTTAGAGAATGGGGGGAGTGATACTTTGAAAGATATGCTGGGTAAGAAATTAGGCAATAAGGCATTAGAAGCCAAGAATTTTTGGGATAATGAAGGGGGGAGAAAGAAAGCATTAGAAGAAGCTCAGAAATATGGATTAGGAGTTAGAACTTTAACTCCTTTTGGAGACAAAGTTGTTTATGGTGATATTAAAACTATTGGAGGTTCTGAAACAGCTAATGTTTATAAAAATTTTAAACAAAGTGATCATGTTGTAAGAGTGTTTATTCCATTTAAGAAAAGTTTTGCTGGAGGAAATTTTGATGCTCATCCTGAAGTTGCTGGAAAAGAAGTTATTGTTAAAGTTGTAAGAACTGGAAAAGATTATCTTCCTGATACAAATTCAAGTATTTTTACTATTGATGGAAATGTATTAAGTGCTAATGCGAGTGCTTCTGTTAGAGATTATATGAGTTTAGCTGGAATGGATAAGATTAGAGAATCTGATGCTAAAGCTTATCAAAATAGGATGGTGAATCCTGAAAATTTGAAAGTTAAATATTTTGAAAGAGCTCCATATAAGGGGTTACCTGCAGAAGTTCCAATGGATGTTATTGATGGATGGTATGTTGAATTAACTTATGTTTTAAGCGGGTTTGGAAAGCCGTATGATGATAGTGGAAGAGCTGTTAATTATTATATTTGTAATGTTGGTGAAAATGGTTTAATTGAATTTAAGAAAAGTGCAGATGATATTTGTAGATATTATAATGCTGAAACAGGTGCTGATTTGAATTTCCCTGGTATGAGTTTATCTGATTCTAAACGTTTGATAAGTAGGGCTCAGCAAGCTATTTCAGAAGCTGGAAGACAGTATGGGCAGAAAAGAGTTTCTGTTCTGGGGAATAGTTTTGATAGTGGAATTGCATTTGGTGGTGAAGAAGGAAGATGTTCAGACTTTATGAGCCCTCAAGATTGTAATATTATGTTTAATGTGTGTGATCCTGTTATTTGTCCTGCTTCTAGATGTGATTTAGGTGGAAAGTATAGGGTAGATAATGTTGTTCAGACAGGAGTTATTGGAAGTTTAACTCTTTGCTTACCTAATTTTAAGGAAGGTGTTTTTGTTCCAATTTGTTTAACGGGGGTTCATGCAGGATTAGATAATTATATGAGTATATTAAGTTCAACAAGAGATTGTTTACAAGAGAGTTTAGAAACAGGAAGAAATGTTGGAATTTGTGATGAGATTAAAAGTATTTATCTTTGCGAATTTTTCTGGAAACAAGCAACACCTTTTATTAATGTTTTAATTCCAAGGGTAATTGAAAGTTTTTATAGTCAAGGGGTTAGAGGTGGGGGAGAGTATTTAACTGTTCAAAATGCTTGGGCAAATACAGAAGCTTCTATAAATTATTTTAAAAATGAATATGCTGTTAATTCTATGCAAGCATTTAATGTTCGTTCAACAGAGGAAGTTGGAGGGACTATTTGTAAGAATTTTGTTTCTTCAAGTTATCCTACTTCTGCTAATTTGTTTGATAAATTAGTTGAACCAGATAGCCCTGTTCAATATAGTGCATGGTTTGAAGAAGATATTTTAACAAGTGCTACAATTCCTTCTACATCTCATTACAAGGTATTCTATCATATTTATGCTGGAAAGGATCAAGGAGCTTACTATGTTGTTTATTTGAAGGATTTACCTGAATTAAATGCAGTTCATTCAATGAATAGTTATGTTGTTGAAAGAGGTTATATTGGTAAGGGTGGAAGAAAAACAGAAGCAAGAGATTTTAGTGCTGTTTCAGGATATAAACAATTATGTGTAAGTATTAATGGACAAGAAAAATGCGGGTTTAAGAAAGTTTCAACTTCTTATGCTTTGAATTATATGTCTGATAGATTTGTTGAAGAGCAATTAATCTTAGATATTAAAGGTGAAGAAGAATGTATTGCAGGAACTCCTTCTGCAGGTAGTTTGATTAATCCAAATATTCAAGCAGGGGTTGAAGAAGTTATTCAACCTGAATTATATAATTATGGAATTATTCGGGTTTGTTCTAGTCAGAATCCAGGTAAGCAGGTTGATGCTAGAGGAGATTATGATTTAACTAATTCAAGTTATGATAGATGGAAGCAAGTTGGTTATTGTGATGATCCTAGTATTAAATGTTGGGTAGATACAAGTTCTGTTAAGGATGTAATTAAAAGTTCGGACATTGAAGAAGCTATTTTAGATGAAATTGATTTAAGTATTTTAGGTGAAGGTATTTTAGATGAGGATTCAAGTAGGGTTGCTGCTGATTCTGCTGAGAATGAGATTAATAACTTAATTGTGAATAGGGGAGATAGTAGAAGTGTTATTGAAGGTAAAATCTCTGGAATTGTTTCTAAATTAACTGGGTTAGCAAATGCTGGTTTGAATAATCTTCATAGGGCTAGAGGAGTTTATTTGTTGGGTAGATTACATGATAAAGTTGCTAGAAGTATTCGTCCGAAGGTTAAGGTTGTTGAGGGAAGTGTTGATGCAGGTATTGTTGAAGAGATTGAAGGGGAGATTGAAGATTTGGAGAATGTTGAAAATGATTTTGAGAGTGAGGATAGTAGTTCTGAAAATGATAATTCAGAAGATTCGAAGAATGCTGATGAAGAAGAGACATTGCCTTCGCCAAGTGATAAGAGAGATTTTGTTATGTTAGAATTTCAAGATGGAACTAGGTTAAGAAATTCATATTATTTTTATGATTCAGAAGATGGTTGGTCTTGGACAAGAGACCCTTCTTATTTAAATTGGCTGAGTGCTAATTTGGAGGAAAGAGGAAGGCATTATGATGAGCTTAATGAAAAGAGTAAAGCGTTTGTTCGAAGTTTGAAAGATAAAGATTGTGATGAAGGTTTGAGGTTATTAGTTTCAAGAGCAATTAATGATGATGAAGGTGGATGGTTTGGAAATCCTGCTTTAGTTATTATTGATGCAGATAATAATAAAGATGTTTTTGATTTAAATCAAAATTTGAATGATGTTAGTTGTGAAAGTGTAGGTATAATTTAAGAAGTTTAAAATTAAATAATTTTAAAGATTTGAAGAATGCTAAAAATTCGAAAATAAATTTTTATTCTATGCGGGAACAGGATTTGAACATGTGAAAGTTCGTAAGAACTGAACAGCCAGAGAATTTAAAAAATTCTCTGGACATACAAAAACTTGTTTGTTGTTTTTGTAGGGTGAAAATCTTAATGCGGGGAACAGGATTTGAACCCATGTAAGCACTAAGCTACTTGGCCCTAAACCAAGCCCGTTTGACCACTCCGGCATCCCCGCTTATATAAAAATAAGGGTTGTTAAAGGTATAAAAATGTATTGGAGAGTTATTTAATCTACCATGTGATGCATTGAATTTTCTATAGAACGTGCTCTAGCTTCTTCATTTCGCTCTATATCTGGTCTGACTTGTTTATCAAAAGAATCTGAAAATGCTCGATATTGTCCTGGTTTTTTGAAGAAAGGTTTTGGCTCAATTGGTTGATTGTTTGCATCATATAATGTTAAAGTTAAGCTAGGCATAAAGGGTATAATCTTAATGAGTATAAAAAACTATTGATGACATTAATTCATAAAATAATATATTAAAGAACCCATAATTGCCCCTGTTAACCCTAAAATTAGTGGAACTCTTTTTTCATGGGTCCAGATCCTTATTTCTCCATATCCAAGCGATTTTCCCATAATTGCTCTTACTTCTTTTATTTCATTTTTTTTATAATGTTCTCTAGCAATCTTCCTAAGTTGATTTGAATCAGATATTGAAATAAGTTTTTTTAAATGTTTAGCAGCACTTATTCTTGCTTCAGAGTCTGGAACTTCAATAGATCTTGTTAAATGATAGGTCTTACCACCACAAATAGGATCATATCCATCTTCAGAAGGAGAATAAGGTTTAGTTTTAGTTCTTCTCGTATTCAGTTTAGAATCTAAATCTTCTATTAAAGATAGATTATCTTCAATGCTCATATAAATGAGGGAATTAACTAATATTTAAAAATTTATATAATGAAAACTATTTTTTAGAATTATTTTATTAAAAATCTGTTGAAGAATTAAGCAGATTGTTCTTTCTTTTTCTTAGCTTTTATTTCAGCTTCTTTAACTCTTAGTTTTTCTTCTAATCCTAATTTGTCTAGAAGCTCTTTGTATCTGTTTCTAATTGTAACTTCTGTGATTCCTGCAACATCTGCAACTTCTCTTTGAGTCTTTTTTTCATTGTTTAATAAAGCTGCTACATATAATCCTGCTGCTGCAATTCCTGCAGGGCCTCTTCCACTTGTTAGTTCACTTCCTTCTGCTTTTCTAAGAATTTTTAATGCCTCATTTTGTGTTTTAGGTGAAAGTTTTAGAACTGATGCAAATCTGTTTATGTAATCTTTTGGTGAAGATGGAGTTACTTTGATTCCTAATTTTCTTATAATGAATCTATAAGTTCTTCCAATTTCTTTTCTTTCAACATCTGATGCTGATGAGATTTCATCAAGTGTTCTTGGGATGTCATAAGAACGACATGCTGCATAAATACAAGCTGCAATTACTGATTCCATGCTTCTTCCTCTAACTAATCCTCTTTGTAAAACAAATTGATAAATTCTTGAAGATTCATCTTTAACTACTTCAGGAAGATTTAATGAGGATGCAACTCTTCTTAATTCTGTCATTGCTAATCTTAGATTTCTTTCAATAGATGTTGAAACTCTTTCTTGCCATTTTTTTAATCTTAAAAATTTTCTTGTTGAACTTGAATCTAATTTATAAATATCTGAAATTTCACCTACATTTGTTGTAAGTCCTTTATCGAATTTTTGCATTGATAGTGGTGCTCCTCCTCTACCTTTTTTATCTCCTGATTCAAAACTTCCTTGAAGTTCTTGAGAAGTATCTACCATTTGTTCTTCAACAACTGTTCCGCAATCACTACAGTAAATTTCGCCTTTTTGATCGTCCCAAGTTAAATTAACACTCTGACAAACTGGACATCGTTTAACATTAGCCATTTTATTTTAAAATTATAGTAAACTTTATAAATAAAAGGTAACACTTTTGATTTATAAAGGTTTTGGTTTTATTAAGAATTACTTTTTCTCTGTAATAAGAATAGCCTGAATGCTTCCTTCTTGAGAAGGTCGATTTGTTACTTTGGCTTTTCCTAATTCTGTTTCAATAATTGCAGATTTATTGATTATATTTTGTCTTGCTAAGAAACGGTTTGCAGGTGTTTCTAAAACATTTTTTATTTCTACTTTTTTTGATTTTTTAGATTTAGGGTCTAATACATTAGCAAATTTTTCTGATAATAGAACTGTTCTTTCATTTCCGCCTCGCCCTCTAATTGTTTTTTGTTTTGTATCTCTAAGTTTGACTTTTCTCTCTATGCCTGGAAGTGAATGTTTCTTTTTTCCAGCAAATTTTTTATATTTTCCGCCTGTTATTTTTCTTCCTTTCTTCATTGTATAATAATTGTTGAGAAAAATCGTATTTAAAGGTTTTGGTTTAATATGGAGTGTTTAGTATGAAAACATTTTTAAACTAAGTAGTTGAATTATTTTTATGGTAAACGGAATTGAGAGGCCATTAGATGTGTTGAACAATGCGAAAGGAAAAGAAGTATTGGTTCAGCTAAAAAACAACAAGCAGATGGTTGGAACTCTTTTAGCGTTTGATATCCACATTAATGTGGTTTTAGACAATGCTAAGGAGATTTTCGAAGGAGAGAGTAAGCGAAGTATGGGACTTACTTTTTTGAGAGGAGATACGATTATCTTTATCTCACCTGCTAGTATGGCTAAACAAGAATAAATAGAAATAGGACTTGAGCTTTAACCTAATTAGATTAGCACGGTTTGTGGTTCTTATGAATTGTATGAGTGTAGTTGGGACTTTGGTGTTTTGAGATATCTAAATCTTTAAAAAGAATTGAGTGTTTTTTGTTTGATGACAGAAGAATTTGAATTTGGTGTAAGACGGGGAGATAAAAGTTCTAGAAGAAGATTTTTAGGTTATTTTGGTGCAAGTGTTGCTGGAGGAATTGTTGGATTTGGGTTGGGAGGGATGATTGTTCCGGGGTTTCAAGATCTTAGAGAATCTTCTGCATTAGGGCAATTTAAACCGAGATTTGCGTATAGTGTTTATAGTCCTGAATGGTTAGATAAATTAAATGATGAAACAAGAGAGTTAGTTTCAGATAATAATACTCTTTTGAAAATAAGATTTTCTTTTCCTTGGCCTGTTTCTAAAGTTGAAGTTTACAAAGATGATGAATTAGTTTTAGAAAATTTATCTAGTGAAGGAGAATTATTTTCTAGTGATTATCGTGGGGGGTTATATCAGTTTGTGATTCATTCTCCAAAATTTAGTGCCCCTCCAATTGTTAGTTCTTATGCTGAATTTTCTGCTGGAAAGAAACTTCTTGAAAAAATTGTCAAAGCTGAAAAAGATTTTGATTTTCAAATAAAAACTTTTGATTATTTTGGATTATCTCCAGAACATAGGGGTGTTGTTCCAGAATTGGCAGTAGTTCAATTAAAAAAAGATCCAGTTACTTATAGGATTCATGGATTAGAATCTCTTGGAGAAACTGATAAAGAAACTTTTGAGAGTTATTGGAAAAATAGAAATTCTTTTGAAGGAAATTTAGATTCTTATGTAAAATTTAGGGAAAAAGTTAAGAATGAAATAAGGGAAGGAATTACCCCTCAACCGCCAAAACCTCTTCAATAACATCCCTCATACTATAAACAAAATTCTCAGGATTCTTTTCAATAGTATTTAATAATTCTTTTTTAGTAAACCACTTAACCTTCTCAACTTCATCATTAAAATCAAATTCTTTTCTACCTTCAACTTTTAAAAGAAACCATTTAGTAAAATGATTATGAGGTTTCTTTATTCTACTTTTAAAAAATTCTTTAACCTTAATATTTTTTAGACCTAACTCTTCTTCAGCTTCTTTAATAATATTAGAATGATAACTCTCTCCTTTTTCAACAGTTCCAGCAACACCAGGCCCCCACATTCCAGGGTCTTTCTTTTTATTTAAAGCTCTTTGAGCTAATAATATTTCTCCTTTTTTATTTACCAACCACAAAACAGAAACCCGATAAATATCTTTACTATCTAAATCCTCTCTCTCCTTAAATCCAATTTCAACATCATTATTATCAACAACAATCAGTTTCATTATAAAATTCTAAACCTCAATCTTCATAAGATCTTTAGCTATTTGGATTTTGGGAAATGTTTTCTTTGCTTCGTCTAATATTAATTTTTCTTTGAATTCATATCTTTGAGAGATATGGGTTAAGATTGCTTGTTTTACTTTACCTTGTTTTGCTAATTCTGCTGCTTGTTTTGCAGTTAGATGGTTATATTCTTTTGCTAATTTTTCTCCTTGCCCTGAATTATCTAAGAATGTTGATTCGAAAATAGCTAGGTCTGAGTTTTCTGCAAGTTTTTTTGCATTAGCACAAACTTTAGTATCAAAAATAAAAGCTACTTTTTTTCCTTTTTGTAAGTAGGTGTAATCTTTTGATTTTAATGTTTTATTATTTATCTTAATGTCTTTTCCTTGTATAAGTTTTTTCAAATCTGGATGGTTTTTTATATTTAATTTTTGAATTTTGTCCTTATGGATTCTTAATTTATCTTTTTGATGAAAAATATAGCCATTAGTAGGGGTTTCGTGAGATAATGCTAATGATTTAATTTCAAAGTCTCTTGTTTTAAGAAAAGTTCCTGAAACTTCTTCGACTTCATAGTTTATTCTTTTATGAGGGATAAATGTTTTGAAAATTTCTTTTATTAATGTTTTAGTTCCTTTTGGGCCGTAGATAAATAATTTTTTTTGATAATCATTTAATGCTAATGTTTGAAATAATCCTGGAAGTCCAAATATGTGGTCTCCATGTAAATGTGTTAATAATATTCTTGTTATTTTGCAAGGATTTACTTTTGCTTTTCTAAATTGTCTTTGAGTCCCTTCTCCGCAATCAATTAATATATTTTCTTCATTGAATTTTAGATAAATTGCAGAGGTATTCCTAGATATGGTTGGTATTGCTCCACTTGTTCCTAGGAATGTTATTTCTATCATGTTATAATATATATTGTAGAAAATAGTTTATATTGTTTGTGTTTGCATAACTTTTAAAAATGGAAAAAGACTATTGTTTATATGAAAAGAGTGTGTATAGTCTTAAGTGTATTTTTGATGTCTGTATTTTTAATTAGTGTTATAAATGCCGAGGAGATTGGGATTAATGTTGATAATCATTATTCTATTGATGGGCAAGTTGATTTTGTTTTAAATCTTTATGATTTAGAGGGTGGTTTGATAAAAGGAGAGATTAGTTATATTATATTGAATTATTATTCTGATATTATTAAAGAGGGGGTTGTGATTTCTGGAGAAAATGTTAATTTTATTTTGCCTGAAAATGCTATTCAAGGGCCTTGGAAATTAAGTGCAAGTTATAATGGGGTTGAAACTTCAGAGTTATTTAATGTAGGGGATTATAAACAAATTGAAATTAAATTAGATGGAGACAATTTTATTTTAAGGAATATTGGGAATGTTATTTATGATAAAAATATTTTGATTTCTATTGGTGAAAATGATGAAACAGCGAGGGTTTTTCTTGAAGTTGGACAAGTTAAAAAAATTAAATTAACTGCTCCTGAAGGTATTTATGATGTGAAGGTTAGTGATGGAAATGAAGTTAAGGATTTAGTTTTTTCAAGTGTTGGTTTAACTGGAAATGTAGTGGGATTAGAAAGAGTAATGGAAGGAAACTTTTTTCAAAAATTTCCTTTAGTTAATTTATTTTTAATTGCATTAGTTTTAGCTGTTTTAGTTATTGTAGGTTTAAGGTTTTTTAAGAAACCAATTAATGTTAGGGTTGTAAATAAAAGTAAAAATAAAAGTAAAAAATGATTGATAAAAGAGATGTGTTAAGTTATGTATTAATAGCTGGAATTTTAATTGTGTTAGTAAGTATTTTAATGGTTCTTAGGGGAGGAATGACTGGTTATGCTGTTTTTGAAGGTATAAGTGAAGATTCTGAAAAAACTCTTCCTTTAGTAGTGAATATTACTTCTGATTTTTTAGGAGAACATTATTCATTTGCTGATTTAGATAATGATTTGATTCTTTATATGCGAATGGATGATTTGAATTCTTCTGGGCATCCTTTAGATTTGAGTAGTTATGGGAATAATGGAACTTTAGTTAATAGTCCTATTATAAATTCTTCAAATGGTTATTGGGGGAATGGGACTTTATTTAATGAAGCTAATTATATTGAAATTCCTGATAGTGATTCATTAGATTCTCCAGGAACAACAAATGAAATTACAATTTGTTCATGGTTTAAAGCAAATACTCATGGAACAACTTATACGGGGATAGTTGGAAAATATGATACAATAAAGGCTGGAAGTCATCGAATGTTTTTAATGGCAAGAAATGCAGGAGATAATAAATATGGTTTATTTTTAAGTTCATCAGGAACCTCTTTTAATGCAAATGTTCTTACTAATTCTGCATTGAATACAAATCAATGGTATCATCTTTGTGGAACTTCAAATGGAACTTTAAAACTTTATTTAGATGGAGTTCAACAATCTGCGACAGCAAGTTTAGCAGGAGGAATTTATTCTTCTGCAGATACATCAACATTAATTGGAAAATTTAATCGAGCAGATAGTGAGTTTGATGGTTTAATAGATGAAGTAATGATTTTTAAAAGAGCATTAACTTATGATGAAATAAAATCAATATATAATTCAAGTGCTAATCCTTATTATCAAGAGTTTTCAAATTTAAGTTTAGGAAGTCATACATTAAAGGGATATGATATAAATAAATCAGGAGAATTAAATACTACTGGATTAATTACTTTTAATATTGTAAATGAAACTGAAAGTAGTTCAGAAGGGTCACTAAGTGTAGATTTTGATGCTTCAACATCAAGTGGAACTTATAATAGAACTTCTATTTATGTGGATTTAAATACTAATGGTTCAACACATTATTCTTTTCTTGATTTTAATAATGATTTAGTTTTTTGGATGAGGATGGATGATGTTGACGGGATTAGTGATGTTTTGGACTCTTCAAGCTATGAAAATACTGGAAGTTTAATTGGAACTGCAAAAATAAATTCTTCAAGTGGTTTTTTTGGAAATGGATTATGGTTAGATGGAAATAGTGATTATATTAATATGCCTGATAGTGATAGTTTAGATAGTCCAGGTATAACCAATAAATTAACTGTTTGCGCATGGTTTAATGCAAGAGACCATCAATCAAGTAGCTATAGGGGAATTGTTGGAAAGTATAATTCTGGTGGAAGAGCTTATCTTTTAGCTGGAAATACTGGAGATAATAGGTATGGACTTTTTTTAAGTGAAACAGGAGGTGCATTAGATGCAACAGTTCTTACTAACTCTGCATTAAATATTAATCAATGGTATCATCTTTGTGGTATTTTTAATGGTTCAGTGGCTAATGTTTATTTAGATGGGGTCAAACAAAGTGCTAGTGCAAATCTTGGAGGAATTAATGCAGGGGCTAGTTCTCCACTTCAAATAGGGACCTTTTGGACAGATAATCGGTATTTTGCAGGAAATATAGATGAGGTAATGATTTTTAAGAGGGATTTAAGTGAAATAGAAATAAAATCACTTTTTAATTCAACTGTAAATCAATATATTCATAATTTTACAGGATTAAGTAATGGAGATTATTCTTTTAGAGGATATGCAGTGAATCAATCTGCTTATAAACTTAATACTGCATTAAGGAGTGTTACTCTTTCTAGTAATTCTTCATCTTCAGAAAATTTAACTTTAACATTAGATAGTGCAACTATTTTTGAAAACGTTTTTGAAATCCCTTATATAATCACTACAAATATTAATGCAGATTCTTGTTCATTTTCAAAAGATGGTTCAGCAAATATTTCAATGCATAAAACAAATAATACTTATTTTTGGTATGATGATGTTTTAACAACAGGAACATATAGTCTTGATTTTTATTGTAGTAATGGAAGCGAAATTGCTGATTTAAGTGAAGAATATATTTTAAGAAAAAGTAAGGTTGTAGAAGATGTTTTTTATACAAATAGCCAGGGCTTAGATATTCATTTTGATTTTTATTTTAATTCTACTAATGAAAACGGAAGAATTGTTATGATTCCTGATTCATGGAGCTCTACTAAGGATTCTTATAGGACAAGTGTTGGAGGGCATTTTTTAAATTTAGGTTTTGTTGCAGTTACATTAAATACACGTGGAAAAGGAAATTCTGAAGGAGACAGAGATGCTTTTGGTTATGAATGTTTAGATATTTATGAGGCAATAGAATATTTAAGAACAGATTCTGCATATTCAGATTATGTTAATGATAGTATTTTTTATATTTGGGGATTTTCTGCAGCAGGCGGTAAGGCAGGAGTTTGTCCTGCAAAATATCCTGATTTATTTGCATCTTCTTTTGCAACCGGAGGTGTTTTAAATATTACAAAATGGTATACTACAAACCCTTCTTATCAAGTTTCAATTGAAGAAAGAGTTGGAGCAAGTCCAACTGAAGATTCTGAAGCATTTTTAACAAGAGATGGAGCATATCTTGGAGAAAATAGTCAAACTCCAATAAGAGTTACTCAATACACAGGAGATTCTGCAGTGAATTATTTGTTAGCAAGAAACTATAATCAATCTATGGTAGGATATGGAAAAACAATTGATTATATAGAAGTTGCTGGTGGAAGTCATACAATTTTAGGATTAGATGAATCAGATGAATTTTTTGAGACCTATTCCTCAGAATTATTTATACCTTCTTTAGGAAATTTAAAGATAGGTGGTTATCTTAGAACTAAAAACTTTAGTATAGAATTAGATAATGTAAGTAGGTTAGGATTAGTAGAGTATAATATTTCAGGAATTTCAAAAACTTTTAATATTACAACTTTTGAATTTAATGGAGATGCTAATTTAAGTATTTTTGATTTATCTGCTAGTACAGATTATACTATCTCTATAGCTGGAAATGAAAGTATTATTAGTTCTGATTCTAATGGGGATTTAATTATTAATTTGGTTTTAACAAATAATGCCATATTAAATATAATAATTATTCCTTTAGGCGATTATTGCGGGGATGATTCTTGTAATAATGGGGAAATTTGTTCAACTTGTTCAGAAGATTGTGGAACTTGTTCTACACCTGTAACACCGCCAGCAACAGGAGGTTCTTCTGGAGGGGGAGGAGGTAGTGGATTTCTTCCTGTTGGAAATGAACCTAAAATTGTTGTTTCAGAAATAAATAATATTATTGCTAATGAAGGTGATAAGAAAACTTTATCTTTAAATGTTAAAAATGATGGAAGAGTTTTTTTAAATAATTGTAAATTAATTTTTAGTGGTGAGATTGATTCTTGGATTTATTCTAATCAATTAGAGGGAATTGCTCCTGGACAAAATGTTGATTTTATTTTTGATGTTAATGTTCCTGAAGGGATTGATAAAAAAGATTATTCTGGAAATTTAGAAATTAAGTGTGATGAAGTAAGTGATTCTAAAAATTTAATTGTTACTCTTCCAAAAAGTTTGAGTATGATTGAAGTTAAAGAGGTAATTTATAATAAGGGGACTATAGATATTAATTATAGTTTTGATAATTCTAATATTATTGGGAATGAAGTTAGTGTTGAAATTTGGTTAGTTAATGAAGAGGGTATTGAGGTTCAGAGAATTGTTGATAGTTTTTCAATAAATAGGGATTCAGGAATAATTGAAAGAAGTATTGTCATGGAATTAGAAGAAGATTTGGCTGGAATTTATTCTATTTATTTGGCTATGAGTTCTAATTTAGGGGAATTTGTTAGACAAGGGGTTGTTCTTGGTGATTCAGGTGGAACAGGATTTACTATTTTGGATCAGCCTGGAAATAAATTAATTGGCTATGCAGTGTTTCTTTTAATGATTGCAATAGGTATATTTTTTATTTTAAAAGGGCATGGAACTTATTTTAAGAGAGGGAAAGCAAAGAAAAATAAGTGGTTAGTTAGAAAGAAAGCTAGGGCTTGATTTTGTTGTTTGGAGGTGGTTGAAATGAGGGGGAGGGTTTGTTTGTGGGCGTGTGTAAAGGGGTGAGAAGGGATTAAAAATTATTTGAGGGGTTTAGTGTTTTTGGATGTAATTGTTGAAAACAATAGTTTTAAATATTGTTTTTTGGTATTTTTTATATGCCCTTGTAGCTCAATTGGATAGAGTGCTTCCCTTCTAAGGAAGAAGTTGCAGGTTCGAGTCCTGTCAGGGGCATTTCTATGACTAAGTTTAAAAATGCTTTATTCTTAAGAAAATTAGATTAAATGCGCGGATCGCATAGTGGTTTTGCACGGGACTGCAGATCCTGTTACGGGGGTTCGATTCCCCCTCCGCGCTTTCAAATGGGAATCTCACCCTACAAAAACTATAGAAGTTTTTGTAGATCCAGAGTATTCTACAAATACTCTGGCCCTTTAATTCTTTTGTTGGTATTGAATTAAAGTCTTCGATTCCCCCTCCGCGCCTTTTTATTTTTATTCTCTCTTTCGTACTTGATATTACCAATAATCTTAAATAATCATTATAATTATTAAACTAATAATGGAACAAGAAACATTACCGCAAAATAAATCTGAATTAAAAGAACTTATAGTAGAAATTATTAAAGATATTAATGAAAAGAAAATACCTGAAATATCAGAAGACGAGGAATCAGAAATAGAAGAATTATATGCAGACAAATTAGAAGAACCACGAAATTCTGAAGATTATGAATCTCTTTAAAATGTTTGAGATAATTATTAATAAAAGGGTGAATAAATTTATTGATAGTTTGTCTAATTCTGAAAGAATCCGAGAAAAACTTAAAAGATTAATTTATTTTAAATCTAATCAAAAATTAGGTCTTGATATTGCACGTTTTAAAGGAAAACAAAAAGATAGATATAGGGTTAGAATTGGAGAAGTAAGATTTATTTTTCAAGTTATTTCTAATAAAATATTTATTGATGCAGGCGATTATAGGGGAAGAGTATATTCTTGATTTGGAATTTCTTATCCAGAAGATTATATTTTATTGTCATAGTTTTTATAAAAGAATCTGATTAGATAAAATAATGAATTTACCTGTTAAAGAAGATTATGATGAATTTTTAGAAGAATTTAGTAAGGGAGTTAGAAAAAATTTTCCAAGTGTTTGCTTTTATACTTATGGTTCTGTAGAGACAGAGAGATGTGATTATGGGAGAAGTGATATTGATGGGGGATTAATTTTATCTGATGGAGTTGTTAGTGATAAGGATTGTTTATTAGGATTATCTCTTTTATTGGCAGATAGTGTTCCTAAAAATCTAGTTTCTAAAGTTCATTTAAAAGTTTTAGATAGGGCTAGTAATCATGATGGGAGATTTGTTTCTTTTTGTCAGGATTTTAGAGAACATTTTGATAAGGCATATATTAGGGTAGGATTAAATCACCTTCAAGAAATAAGTTTGTTAGATTATAAGGCAGGGATATTAGATGAAGCTGCAACGCATTTGTCAAAAATAAGAGGACAATTATTATATTTTACATTAGATTGTGAAAATCTTGGGGGAAGTAAATTGGGAAGAAAGATTATGTTGGAGAAGAGAGTAGGAGTATTAGAAAGAGTTTCTAAATTACCAATGAAATTAGTTTATTTGCAGACAGATGAAAAAGGAGTTATTGAGGATAGAGTTAAATCAAAAAATAGATTAGGAAGTATTTTAGAAGATTTTGATTTTGGTAAATTAGATAAAATTAATAGATTATTAAGGAATCCCCGAAAACTTTATGGTGTGTTGGAAAATGATGAAGAGGCTTTAGGGATTTTAGAATGTTCTGTTGATTGTTTTGAAAAAATGATTCAAGCATATATTGATAAATTTCCAGAGTTTAATAAAAAGGAGATTAAATTAGGATAATTTTTATAAACCCTGTTGTAGTCCCTAAAATACAAAATGTTTATTGTAAAAAAGAATATCTCTGGAAAAGAATATTGTTATCTTAATAAATCGATTAGGGAAGGGGATAGGGTTATTAGTAAATGTGTTGCTTATTTAGGAAAAGATGAGGAAGAAGCTGGAAGAAAAAAGATTGAGATTGAAGATAGGTTGGAGAAAGGGGAGAGTATTGAGGATATTAAGAAGAGTATGAAGCTAGGTGAGCCTCTTTCTTTAGAAAAGAAAGACCTTCGGGAGAAAGAAATTAATGAAACTAAGATTACGATAGAAGAATTAACTAATTTTTGTAAGGCAAAGGGATTTGTTTTTAGGAGTTCTGATATTTATGGAGGATTTAGTGGTTTTTGGGATTTTGGGCCTTTGGGAGTGGAATTATTTAATAATATTAAACAACATTGGTGGAGTTGGTTTATTAAAAGTAGAGATGATGTTGTTGGAATGGAGGCTTCGATAATTAGTCATCCAAGAACTTGGAAGGCATCTGGACATATTGAGAATTTTAGTGATATTTTTGTTAAGTGTAAAAAATGTGGTAAGTCTGGAAAAGTAGATGAGAATGAATTAGGGAAAATTAAATGTGATGATTGTGGGGGAGAGTATGAAAGTCAAGGAAAGTTTAATCTAATGTTTGCTACTACTGTTGGTGTTGGAGATGGTGATAAGGCTTATTTAAGGGGAGAGACTGCACAGGGAATGTTTATAGATTTTAAATTAATTCAACAAAGTGCAAGAAAACAATTGCCTTTTGGAATTGCACAAATTGGAAGATGTTTTAGAAATGAAATTGCTCCTAGGGATTTTTTGTTTAGAAGTAGAGAGTTTCATATAGGTGAGTTTGAATTTTTTATTAATCCTGATGAAAGTAAATGTGATTTATTTGATGATATTCATAAGGAAGTAAAGATTCGGTTGTTGGATGAGGAGACGCAGAAGCAAGACAAGGATGAACTGAAGGAAGTGAGTATTGGAGAAATGGTTGAGAAAGGGAAATTAGGAGAATGGCATGGTTATTGGTTAGCTGAACAAGTTTTATGGTTTAATTCAATTGGATTAACAGAGATAAAAATAAGAGAGCATACTAAAGATGAGTTAAGTCATTATTCTTCTGCAACTTTTGATGTAGATTATGAATATCCTTTTGGTAGTAAAGAAGTTGCAGGAAATGCAAATAGGGGGCAGTTTGATTTAACACAACATCAAAAAGAAAGTCGTGAAAAAATGGAAATTTTTGATGAGAAAGTTAAAAAGAAAGTTATACCAAGAGTTATAGAACCTACTTTTGGAATGGAAAGAGTTTTTTTAGCTATTTTAACAAAAGCTTATAATCATGATAAAAAGAGAGATTATGTTGTTTTGAAGATTCCTCCTAAACTTGCTCCTGTAAAGGCGGCTGTTTTTCCAATTATTAAAAAACTAGAATATGAGGAAATAGCTGAAAGTGTTGTTAGAGATTTAAGAAAAGAGTTTGCTGTTAATTATGATAAATCTGGAAGCATTGGTAGAAGATATGCTAGAAATGATGAGATAGGTACTCCTTATTGTATTACTATTGATGATAAAAGTCTAATTGATAAGGCTGTGACTATTAGGGATAGAGATTCAACACAACAGATAAGAGTTAAGGTTAAGGATTTGAAAGATGTTGTGAGAAAGTTGATTGATGGTGAAATAGGGTTTGAGAAAGCGGGTAAGTTGGTTAAGTGATTATATAATTTTAAAATTTAAACTATAATAATGTTTTTAAAGTTGTTGTGGTTTTGGTTAAGATGGAAGATAAAAAAGAGAATCAAAAAGAAGATTGTATATTTTGTAAAATTGTTAATGGAGAAATTGAATCAAAAAAAGTTTATGATGATGATAATTTTATTGGTATTTTAGATGCTAATCCTTTGTCTGAAGGGCATACATTGATTATTCCTAAAAAACATTTTAGAAACTTATTAGACATGCCTAGTAGTTTGGGTAATGAATTACTTGAAGCTGTTAAAAAAGTTAGTTTGGATTTGATTAAGAATGGTAAGGCTGAAGGGATTAATGTTTTAGCAAATAATGAGCCTGTTTCTGGACAGATTGTTTTTCATGCACATGTCCATGTTTTTCCTAGAAAAGAAGGGGATGGAATTAAGGTTATGGAGAAATAGGTTTGAAAGGTGAAATATAATGTTAAGTTTGAAAACTATTTTAGAATTGACTGAGAAAGGTGAAACCAGAGTTGATGTTGATTTGACTCCAAGAAGTTATCCTGTTTTAAGAAGTTATAAAATGGGGGATGGTGTTGGGGTGAGTTTAAGATATGAAGAAGATTTGGTTAGTGGTGATGTTAGAATTGTTCAGGATTAAATGGCTCAGGAGAGAATTGAACTCCCGACCTCCTGCTTATGAGACAGGCAATCTACCACTGATCTACTGAGCCAATTTTACAAATTTAAGATAGTTTAAAAAACTATTGAATTTGGTGGGAGATTTAGAAAACCCTTATAAACTATATTCTGTATAATATATTATGGCATTAGATGAGGTATTTGCATTAAATGAAACAACTGTTTTATCTCCAGAGTTTATTGCGACAGTGGATTCATTAATTACTGTTATTCAGGCGATTGGAATTTTATTTTTAATTTATGTTCTTTATGTTATTATAATGGGAATTATGAATATTTGGAGAGGGAGAAAACTTAATAAGGTCTATAAAAAAGTTAATGGGATAGATAAGAAATTGGATATTTTATTAAAGGCACATAAGAACGAAGAAAAATTAAAGAAAGATAAAAAGAAAAAATAAATTTTATTTTTTCTTAACTAATATTAAATCTATTGATGAAACAAAGATTCTTTTTCCTTCTCTGTTTTCAAATTGTTCTGAAGAGATTTTTATATCCTCTATTTGAATATTTTCATCTTTTAGGAATGTTCTTCTTGCAACTTCTACAACATCGATTGCTTTTGAAGTAAATTTACCTCTTGCAGAAACAATTACTTTATCTTGATTCTTATTTTGGAACTGCATAACTACACCAGTAACATAATTCATAAAAGGTTTAATCCCAATAAAAATAACATTATCAAGTCCTTTCTCAGTAGTTTCTTTTGATGAAGAATCTTCTGTATTAGAAATTTCTTTTGTACTCTCTTTTTGTTCTTGTGTTTCTTCAGACATTTTATTTAGGCTGTCTTTTCATTAGCTTTTCTTTTATTAATACGTGCAATAAATCCTGCTATTTGATTTCTTATTTTTTTACTTGGCATTGTATTTGATAGTATTTTTTTGTTTTCTTCAAACTTACCAGTAAATTTATTTTCCTCATTTAATAATTGGTTTGAGGTTCTTTTTACTAGCTTTGATTTAATTCTTCCCATAGTATTAATTCTTATTTTGGGTATTTAAAGATTATTGTTTTGGATTTTTGAGTATGAATAAGATTTTTTTGGAAAATAGGACTTTTACGTGTAAAACCTCATTTTTTAGAGGATTTTGATTGTTTTTAGGATAGATGCATAGTTTTGAGCATATTCTTCTGCTTTTTTGCTTAATTTCCCAGTATAAATAAAAAAGGCAGGAATAGGTATTTTTTGAGATTCTGAGAGTAATTTTTTTAAATCTGTCTCTGAAACTGATTTTTTATCTTTTGCTTGAGTTAGGAAATTAATATCTCCTAATTGAGACTTAACATTGGTTATGCAATTATACTCCTTTGCCTTGAATTCTTTTTCTTCAATAATCTTTAAATTATTTTTTTCAATAAATGCTATTGTTTTTAATATAAATTCGGATTTAGGTTTATCTTTTTTTGGTTTATCTTTTTCCACTAATGGGTTTTGAAATTCATTTTTTTGAGTAATTGCTTCTTTAGATAAAATTTGGGTTGGTTGTGAAGGTGTTTGTGGTTTAGGAGTGGAATGAATTGGTTTTGAAGGTGTTTTTGATGCTGGTTGTTTGGTTATTTGTTTGGGTTTTATTGTTTTTGGAGATAAAATTTCATTTACATCTGATTCTGGTAATAAAAAATATTTCCAATAAATTTCTTCATTTTTTTTAAATCCAATTGAAAAGTCTCTAATAGATCTTAAGGCAACTCTAATTGCAGGTTCTTGTTCTGAATCTTTTAATATTTTTTGTTTTTTTAATAATACAAATGCTTCTGCTTCTTTGGGATGTAAATATTTATAGTAAGGTTCTAATTGTTCTTCTTGCTTATCTAAAAAATATAGTGGAGACCCACCTACCTTAAGGTTGCTTACTTTAATTCTTTTTGAATTTGTTAATTCTGATAAAAATGCAGATATGAAAAGAGAGGACATTGCTGCTTCTTTAGCTATTTGAATCGGCAGAGAGGGTCCTTTTTCTTTTAATATAGAGATTATCTTTTCATGAGTTTGATTTGATTCTACCATGAGATTTTTATGTTATTTTGGTTAATAAAATTAATTGTGCTATACAATTGGTTTGATAATGATCAGAGAAATTAGGAAGAATATATAGATTACTAGAAGTATAACCCCTTCTTTTCTTTTTAATTTATTATCAGTTTTCATTAAAAACCAGAACATTAATGTTATGAATATTAGGAAGATTGATGAGTAATAGAGGGTTAATTTATCTACAAAGATATTGTTTATTAGTGTGGAAGTTCCAATTACTAGGAGGATATTTGAAATATTGCTTCCAATTATATTTCCAATAGCAATTTCACCTAATCCTTTTTTAACCGCAGAAATAGAAACTCCAAGTTCAGGTAATGATGTCCCTAATGCAATTGCAGTTAATCCAATTATTGTTTTAGATATTCCTAAAAATTCTCCAAAAAATATTGTTTGTTCTATTAATAATTTTGCACCATAAAATATTGCAATTCCTGTAAAAATAATTATTAATAAATTGATAAGTAAATATCGTTTTTCTTTTCTTTCTGGGGATATTTTTGCTTTTTTTATTTTTGCTTTAATTACTGTGATATATTTGAATTTTGCTAAAAAAATCAAGAAATTTTCAAAACCTCTTTTATCTTCTTTTTTAGTATCTAATAAAAATACTAAATAGGCTAGGTATAATACTAAAAATGAGGCACCTTCAAAAAGATTAATTACCCTATCTATCATAAAAATATATAATAATATTGTTGCAAAAATCATAATCATTAAGTCTCTTTTTTTAAGATTGCTTTTTGTTTTAGTAATTGCTAAAATGCCTATTACTCCTCCGATTAAACCAATGTTAGTTATATTTGATCCAATTATACTCCCTAAAATTATTTCACTTTGATTTTTGGCTGATGCGAAAATAACTGAAACCAATTCAGGGAGTGAAGTTCCTACTGCAACTAATGTCAACCCAATTACAAAATCTGAAATTCCTATTTTTTTAGCGATAATTGAGGTATGTTTTATGAAAACATCAGAACTCTTGAGAAGTAGGACTAATCCTAGTAAAAATAAAAAAATATTAATTATCATTATGTACCTCCCTAAAATAATGCTGAAAGATTATTTAAAACTTAATGAAGAAAGTTTTATATATAACCGATATATAGATAATATATAATGGAAAAACAATCTACAGTGCTTTTAAGAAAAGATATTATTGATGGATTAAAGAAAACCCGAGAACACCCTAGACAAACTTATAATGAACTTATTGAAAAAATGATCCAGGTTTTTATTAAAGTTAAGGAAAGTAATCAGTATGACGAATTCTTACATAAAATTCAACAAGAAAAAATGAAAGAACTTTGGGATAACAAAGAGGATGATGCTTGGGAAAATGCATAGATTTGGAGAAATTATTTTGGCTTCTGTGCAATATACAGATACTTTTGAAATTAAAAAAAGACCTGCATTAGTTTTATTTGAAGATTCTGGGAATATTGTTGTTGTAGGAATAACTTCTAATTTAAAAATGAAAGGGATTTCATTAAGTAAAAATGAAGGGGCAATTAGAGATAGTGTTATTAAATTAAATTATATATTTACTATTTCTGAAAAAATGGTAGAAAGAGTTTTATTTTCTATTTCTAAGGAAAAAAGAAATTTAGTTAAGAAGGAATTGTTAGAAAAGATTAAAGATTAATTATTTAAATGGAAGTAGATATTGGGTAATATGGTTAAAATAGCTTTTAATAAAATAGAAAAGAAATGGCAAGATAAATGGGAATCTCAGAAAACTTTTGAAGTTAAAGAATCAAAAAAACCCAAACTTTATATTTTAGAGCAATTTCCATACCCTAGTGGAAGTGGATTGCATATAGGGCATTCTTTTGTTTATACAATTGGAGATATTTATACAAGATTTAAAAAAATGCAGGGATTTAATGTTTTGCATCCAATGGGTTTTGATTCATTAGGACTTCCTGCTGAAAATGCTGCAATTAAAGAAAAAACACATCCTAAAAAATATACTGATAATTCTGTGAAATATTTTTCAAAACAACAAAAAGCATTAGGACTAAGTTATGATTGGAGTAGAATGTTTTGGACTCATGATCCTAATTATTATAAATGGGATCAGTGGATTTTCTTAAAAATGTTTGAGAAAGGATTAGCATATAAAAAAGAATCTCCTGTGAATTATTGTTCTAAATGTGATACTGTTTTAGCTAATGAACAAGTTCATAATGGGAAGTGTTGGAGGCATGAAGATACTAATGTTGAAATTAAACATTTAAGTCAATGGTATTTGAAGATTACAGATTATGCAGATGAATTAGCTAATTTTGAAACAATTAAAGGATGGCCTGACTTAATTAAAAAATTACAGAAAAATTGGATTGGTAAGAGTTATGGTAGTGAAATTTTGTTTAAAATAAATGGAGAGGATTGGCCTATCTTTACAACTAGGCCTGATACAATTTATGGGGTAACTTTTATGGTTGTATCTGCACAACATCCAAAATTAATGGATTTGGTGAGTGAGGAGCAAAAGAAAGAAGTAGAAAAATTTGTTAAAAAATTAAGCTCTGTTTCAGAAGAAGAAATTGATAAATTGGAAAAAGAAGGAGTTTTTACAGGGGCTTATGCAATTAATCCTGTTAATGATGAAAAAATTCCAGTATATGCAGGTAATTTTGTTTTAGCTGATTATGGTAGTGGAATGGTGATGGCTGTTCCTGCACACGATCAAAGAGATTTTGAATTTGCTAAAAAATATAAAATTCCTGTTAAAGAAGTAATAAGTGGTGGAGATATTAAAAAACAAGCGTATACAAATGATGGAAAATTAATTAATTCTGATAAGTTTGATGGTAGTGAGAATAGGCAAGCTATAGGGGATATTATTAAATTTTTAAATAAAAAGAAATTAGGCAAAAAAACTATTAATTTTAGATTAAGGGATTGGTTAGTTTCAAGGCAGAGATATTGGGGAACTCCGATTCCTATTGTAAATTGTGATAATTGCGGAGCAATGCCTGTTCCTGAAAAAGATTTACCTGTTGAACTTCCTGAAAAAGTTAAGTTTGGTGAAGGAAATCCTTTGGAAACAAATGAATCTTGGGTAAAAACAAAATGTCCTAAATGCGGGGGAGAAGGAAGAAGAGAAACAGATACAATGGATACTTTTGTAAATTCTTCTTGGTATCATTTAAGATTTTGTGACTCAGATAATAAGAAGAAGATTTTTGATCCAAAAAAAGCAAATTACTGGTGTCCAATTGATTTGTATATTGGTGGTAAAGAACATGCATGTATGCATGATATTTATATTAGATTTTATCATAAATTTTTGAGAGATTTAGGGTTAGTAAATACTGATGAACCTGCAGAAAAATTATTTGTTCAAGGAATGGTTCATGGGGCTGATGGAAATAAAATGAGCAAATCATTAGGGAATGTTGTAGATCCTATGGAGATTATTAAAAAATATGGTGCAGATTCTTTAAGATTATTTTTAATTTCTCAAGCAAGTCCAGATAGTGATTTTAGTTGGAATGATAAAGGGGTTCAAGCATCTAATAAATTTTTAAATAAAATTATAGATTATTTTAATGATGTTAAAATTGGAAAATCTTCTAAAAAAATAGAATCAAAAATAAATAAGACAATTAAACAAATTACACAAGATATTGAAAATATAAAATATAATCTAGGAATAATTAAATTAAGGCAGTTGTTTGAATCATTAGAATCTGAAATTTCTAAAAAAGATGCAGAATCTTTCTTAAAAATGTTAAGCATATTTTGTCCTCATTTATCAGAAGAATTATTTGAAAAATTAAATAATAAAACATTGATTAGTGATTCAAAATGGCCTGAAGTAAATGAATCTAAGATTAATGAAAAATTAGAAAAGGTAGAAGAATCAATTGATAGAACTGTTTCAGATATTATGAATATATTAAAGATTATTAAAGAAAAACAAAATAAAGATGGGAAGAAGATATTTATTTATGTAACTCCTATGGAAATTGAATTTTATGATGAAAAAGATATTAGTAATCGGGTTGGGAAACCAGTAGAGATTTTTGCAGTTAATGATAAGAGTAAATATGATCCTGAAAATATTTCTAAGAAAGCTAAATTTGGTAAACCCGGAATATTTGTAGCATAATTACATTAATGAGGATAGAATTTCTAGACCTTCTTTACCCTTTATTTCAATTAATATTTCTTCTTCATTTTCTAAACAAGGAGTTGTTCTTTCAGTAGTAGTTTCTATTTTTTTGTATTTGCAAGTTGTATCACAGATAAGTGCTTTGTCTATTAGTTCTTGTTTTTTATCTTGTAATGATGCAGGGATATTTTCTAAATCAATGTCTTGAAGTTCAGGAATTTCTTTTTGAAAATAACTTACACAATCTTCTTTTGTTTCACAAGGTTGGTCTGTTTCTTCTATTTCTCCTTCTGAAATACAAATTCTTATTTCTTCAAAAGTATGAAATTGATAAAAATAAATTGCTGTTCCAATTATGATTAAAACTATCGCTATAATTAATATCAAGAATATTTTTAGTAATAATCCTCTTTTTTCCATGGATTATTAGGGTAAACTAAGTTTATAAAATTTTTTAAATAATTTGACAATTTTATTTTATCTATTGTCTCTTTTTCCTACAACAAATCCACATCCAGGATCAGAACATTTCCATTTCTCAAAAACATCTTCCTTGAATGAGAATGGTAATAAATAACCTGCTCCACAATTAGGACATTTTGGAAATATGCAATTGTTGTTTTCATTGTTTTCTTCCGCCATATTAATTCCTCCCTTGTTTATTTAATATTAATTAGATTTTATAATGATTTATAAATTTATGGTTGTTTTAGAATTACTCCAAAATAACTCGCTCATCTAATCAGTTATTTTATGATTTCTCTGATTAAATAAGCTCGGCTTTAATCCTCCTTACTCCTGAAGAAGAAGATTGTTCTTTTTTTATTTTGAATTTTCCTAGTTTTGAGGTATTTGTTACATGAGGACCTGCACAAAGTTCTTTACTAAATCCTTTAATTGTATAAACTGTAACTTTATTTCCATATTTGTTATCAAAAGCTCCTGTAGCTCCTTTTTCTTTAGCTTGTTTTAATGTCATTTCTTCTTGTTTAACTTCTAGTTTTTCTTGAATTTTTTTATTAACTAAATCTTCTATTTTCTTCTTTTCTTCATCTGTTAATTTTCTATCAAAATTAAAATCAAATCTTAATCTTTCTGAAGTTATATTTGAACCTCTTTGATTAATATCATTTCCTAATGTTTTTCTTATTGCAGCTAAAAGTAAGTGTGCTGCAGTATGGAGTTTTGTTGTTTCTTCGCCTTTATCTGCTAAACCTGATTTGAATTTTCCTGCTGTTGCAGTTCTTGAAAGTTCTTGGTGTTTTTCAAGTTCTTTTTGAAATCCTTTTTCGTCAACTTTGATACTTTTTTCTTTTGCTAATTCTTTTGTCATTTCTATTGGGAATCCATAGGATTGAAAAAGTAAGAAAGCTTCTTTGTTTGAAATTTGTTTATTGAGGGACATTTTTTTGAATTCTTTTAATCCTTTATCAAGAGTTTTTTCAAATTTGTTTTCTTCTAAATTTAATTCATTAATTATTTTTTCTTTATTTTTCTTTAAGTGAGAGTAGGTTCCTGAATATATTTTTATTATTATTTTTACTAAAGGGGTTGTTAAATCTGCGTCTGGTGAAATTCCTAATCTTTTTCCATATCTTATAGCTCTTCTAATTAATCTTCTTAAAACATATCCTTGTTCAAGGTTTGAAGGGGTTATTCCATCAGCAATAATAAAAACAGATGCTTTAATATGGTCTGCAATTATTCTCATTGGTTTTTCATTACCTTTATAATTTTTTTTACTTAATTTTTCTATTTCTTCTATTATTGGTTTCCAAATTTCTGTTTGATAATTATCTTCATGATTATTTAGTACAGCTAAAATTCTTTCAACTCCTCCTCCAAAATCAATGTTTTTTTGTTTGGCTTCATTATATTTTCCCTTTTCATCTTTCACATATTGCATTAAAACATTGTTTCCAATTTCTACCCAGTTGTTATCTTGTGGATTATATTTTTTGGGAGGATTTTCTTTTGAAGCGCAATAAAATATTTCTGTGTCTGGACCACAAGGGCCTGTATTTCCTGCAGGGCCCCACCAATTTTCTTTTTTGTTTAGAAAAGCTATTCTTTCTTTAGATATGCCCAGGTTTATCCAAATTTCTGATGCTTCATTATCTCTTGGAGCATTTTTATCCCCACTAAATACTGAAACTGCCAATCTTTCTATAGGTATTTTAAGTGTTTTTGTTAAGAATTCAAAAGAATATTCAATAGCTTCTTTTTTAAAATAATCTCCTAATGACCAGTTACCTAACATCTCAAAAAATGTATGGTGTGTTGTATCTCCTACCTCTTCAATATCTCCTGTTCTAATGCATCTTTGAACATTAACTAGCTTTTTTCCTTGTGGATGAGGTTGTCCTAATAAGTAAGGAACTAAGGGGTGCATTCCTGCTGTTGTGAATAATACTGTGGGATCGTTTTCAGGTATTAATGAAGAATTTTGAATTTCTTTATGTTTCTTAGATTTAAGGAATTCAATATATTTCTCTATGAGTTGTTCTCTATTAATTTTCATGTTAATAGGATATAGGATTAAGTGTTTAAGAAAGTTTTGATTTTATTTACTTAATCTTGCTAATTTTTCCTGTATTTTTTCAAGTTCTGTTTGAAGCTCATCTTTAGGTTTTTCTTGTTTAGGTTTAATCTGTTTTTTTATTAGGGTTTGTTCGTGTTCAGGCATATGTGATTCTAATTGAATTGTTTTGGTTTTTACAGAAGTTAAAAGGACTTTTAATTTGTTGTTTTGGGCTTTTTCACTCTTTCTTAATATTCTATAATTTTTCATTTTTTTAATTAAATGAATTAAATTAAGTTCTGCTGTTAGAATTTCTTTTTTAGATTCTAATGCTTTATTATAATCTAATTTTACATGTCTTGTTTCCATTTTAGAATAATTAATTGAATTTATTAAACATATTTTTGTCAACAGTTTCAATTCTCATTTTTATTAAATTAATTTCTCTTTCCCATTCTTCTAATTCTTTTTCTTCTTTTTCTCTTATTTGTTTTGTTTTTCTTAAAATAGCTTCAAGTTCTGTTAGTTTATTTTTAATTTCTTGAAAAGTATTTAATGAAAGATTGAATTTATCTAATCTAATATAAATTGGTTCTTTTGCTTTAGTCATTTGAGGAGTTGTTGCAGGTATTGGATTTGTTTGAATTGGTTTTATATGTTCAGGTTCTTCATGAATTGATTTTGTAAATTGTTCTTGAGGTTGTTCAATAGATTCATGTTTTAAGGGTTTAAATTTAGAGGGTTGAAAATCAGGTTCTTTTGTAAGAGGTTTTGCTTCTTCTGTAATCCCTAGTTTTTGCTGAGCTTTGTTTTCATCAGGTAGTGAAGGAAGAGTATCAATTTCAACATCAGGTAATTTTTCTTCAGGAGGCGTGGAAATTTTTTCTGGTTTAGAAGTTATACTATGGCTTGGAAGATCATCCATACTTGGCAAATCTAGATTATCTGGTTCTGGAAGTTCAGGAAGCTCTGGAACTTCTTCTATTTCATCTTTTTTCTTATTAAACCACCCCATTTTACTTGAATATATATTTTATAGTATATTTAATGCGCTGTTACTTAAAAAGGTTTGTTTTTTAGTTTTAAAATTAGTTAGAATAATTTAAATTGATATTTCTTTGAATTTATATTTCTTCTCCCTCATAAATTCAGAGAAAAAGAAATTTTTTACTCTGACTCATTCAAAATCTTTTAGAGATTTTGAAGATAGGGGGAGAAAAATCAAATTCTCGTGGAAATCATAAAAAATTTATGTCTTTCCGGACAACGCTTTTGTTTCAAAACATTTAAAAGGCTATTTTAATTATTAACTTATACGAATAAAATGCAAATTAAGTTTCTAAGAGCTGTTGTTGAGGACATAATAGGAAGGCCTACTGTTCCTATCGTAGATTTACTTGCAGGTAAAAAGGATGTAAATGAATTTACTATTGCTAAAAAGCTAGATTTAACAATTAATCAAACAAGAAATATCCTCTATAAATTATCTGATTACGGATTGGTTTCTTTTATTAGAAAGAAAGATAAAAGAAAGGGATGGTATATTTATTTTTGGACCTTGAATGTTTTTCAATCTCTTGTTCTTTATGAACAAAATCTAAAAAAACAGTTAATGAATTTAGAATATCAATTAAAAAGTAGGCAGGAAAAAAGATATTATGTTTGTAATACTTGTTCAATTGAGGTTGGAGAAGAAGTTTCTTTATTAAACGGGTTTATTTGTCCTGAATGTGAAGAAGTTTATGAGTTATCTGAAAGTGGAGATTTAGTTATTGATTTAGAGAAAAAAATATCTAAAATTAATAAGGAGATTAGTTTAGTTAAAATTGAAAGAGAATTAGAAGAAGAAAAACTTAATAAACAAAAAGCAAGGAAGATTAAAAAAGCAGAAGCTGAAAGAAAGGCTAAAAGGAAAAGAACTTCTAAAAAGAAAGTTGTTAAGAAGGTTGCAAAGAAGAAGAAAAAAGTAGTTAAGAAGAAGGTTGCAAAGAAAAAGAAAGAGCCTTCTTCTCTTAGAAAGAAAAAAACCCTCGGGAAGAAAAGAACTAATTTAGCTAAGAAGAAGGTTAAGAAGGTCGCAAAGAAAAAAACTAAAGGTGTTTCTGGTTTGTTGAAGAAGTTGAGAACTAAAAAAACAAAGAAAATTAAGAAGTAGTTTTTAGAAAATGGATTATTTTATTAAAAAAAGAGTAAATTTTTTAGATGGAATTTTTAATTTATTTAGTTTAACTAATTGGTTGATTTTGATTAATTTAGTGGTTTTTGTTTTGAGTTTAATTGTTATAGGAGTAATTGGAGAGGAAAAATTTAGTTTGTTATTTACTTTACAGGCTAATAGTTTTTTTTCAGGAAGTATTTGGACTCCCTTAACTAGTATGTTTCTTCATGCAGGGCCAGGACATTTGCTTGCAAATATGGTTTCTCTATTTTTTCTTGGAAATTTAGTTGAAAAAATAATTGGTAGAAAGAGATTTTTTTGGTTATATATTTTATCGGGAATTTTTGCAGGAATATTTTATTCTGTGTTAGCTTATTATTTTGGTTTTGGAATAGGTGAAAGATTATTTGGAAGTCCTTTAACTTTTGCAGTTGGGGCATCAGGAGCTATATTTGCATTATTGGGAGTTTTAGCTGTTTTAATTCCTAAAGGAAAAGTGTATTTGATAATGGGGCCATTGGTTGCAATTGTTGTAGAAGCTATTTTGTTAAATTTGTATCCTGATTTTGTATTTATGGGTGTTTTGAATTTAATAGTTAATGCTTATATTATTGTTTCTATATTATTAATTTTTTCAGGTTCTAAATTAATTAAAATTGCAATTCCTTGGGAAATGCCTTTTTGGGTATTGCCTTTTATTGCTATTATCCCGTTAGTTATTATTGGGTTAGTGTTTCCTTTGCCAATTGGAAATAGTGCTCATCTTGGAGGGTTGATAGGGGGATTAGGTTATGCATATTATTTAAAGAAAAAATATAAGAGGAAGATTAATTCTTTACAGAGATATTTTAGGTGAATGACTTGATTAGAAATTACGTTCGCTTTGCTCACAATTTTATGGAAAATTAGAAAGCTTTGCTAATCTAATTCTCTAGTTCTCAAAGAATTAAAATTCTTTGATCCTTCAAGAGCTTTGCTTCTTGAAGTTATTTTAATAATTGATAAATTTGATAAGCTTTTTAGAGGAGTAGCTAGAGCTGTGTTGAGAATATTGTGAAAATTGATAAACAGGTTTAAAAATGATGGTTGGTTATTATAGTTAAGAAGAGAATTAAGATGGTGAAAAAAAAGGTTGTTAAAAAGGTTGTGAAGAAAAAAGCTAGAAGTGGTAAAAATGTTAAAGTTGTTAAGAGTAAAAATTTAAGAGTTAAAAAGAATGTTAAACCAATGGGTGCTTTAGGGAGATTAAATGCTTTTGTTTTTGGAAATTTTAGGGTTGGATTGAGTTATGTTGGAGAAGTTAAAAATTATATTTGGTTTTTATTAAGTTTGTTTTTATTGGTTTCTATTTTTGGTTTTATTTATCCTGTATTTTTTAGGGAAGAAATTATTGAGATGATTAAGGAATTAATACTTAGAACAGAAGGATTGAGTACTAATGAATTAATTAGATTTATTATGGAGAATAATATTAGAAGTTCTTTTGTGGGGATGTTTGGAGGTATTTTATTGGGTATTATTCCTTTGTTAGTTGTTGTTGTTAATGCGTATGTTTTAGGATTTGTTGCAAATAGTGCGGTGGCTGTTGATGGATATGGGGTTTTGTTAAAATTATTCCCTCATGGGATTTTTGAAATTCCTGCTATTTTGATTAGTGTTGGTGTTGGATTGAAGATTGGTGTTGATTTGATTAGAGAATGTGTTTTGAATTATAATCGTAAAACTAGTAAGGGTGTTTTATGGTTGTTTATTGTTTTAAGTATTTTATTTTGGCCTATTGCTTTTCTAGTGATAATGATTATTACTTTGGTTCAGAAAAAATTAAGGAAAAGATTTTGGGTAGGATTGAAAAATGCTTTTAGAGTGTTTATATTTGTAGTTGTACCACTATTGGTTATTGCAGGAATTATTGAAGGAATTTTGATTGCTTGTATGGCTTAAAACCATTGAGTGAGTCTTCTTTGTTTATTATGTTCTTTGAGAAGAATTGATTTGTTTGTGAAAATTTCTATATTTGTTTTAAGTCTTGTTTGCATTTTGTTTATGGCTTCTTTAATTGTGTTGAATTTTTCAGGTTGTGTTTTAAATGCTTCTCTAGAGATTTCCCTTAAAATCCCTACCCCTAATGGAGCATAATACTCTGGACGAACTTCTCTAAAAAATATTGCTGTTGCTTGTTTTTTTATTTTTTCTAAGTATTCACAGAAAGCTACCTTATTAGCATAATATGCCCCTGTTACATTATCTGCATATTTCTTTCTACCTTTAAAGAATTCATAATCTTGCATTACTTCTGGTATGTGGTGAGGATTCCATAATGAGCCTTTCATTTCTAGTTCTAATACTTCAAATGAGAAGAAATCTGGAAGAAGTAGTATTTCATAATGATTTCCATTGTATTCTGAATGAAATAATTGAATTTCATTTATTTCGGGATAGTATTTTATTTTTTTTGTTAGGTGTTTTGATAGAGTGTCATCTGTTGCAGTTATTGACCATCTTGTTGGAACAAGTCTTCTTTGAGTTTTTAATCCTAAAAGTCCTGCACTTAGTATTTTGCTGATATTACTTATAGGAATTTTAGAATCATAGAGTTCTTTCATGGAATTTACTGATTTAGCATCTGTGTCATATACTAAGTAATCTACTTTTGGTTTAACTTTGGGATTTTCTTGTAATCTTGCATGTTCTAATGGTGCCGGATTTGCAATCATTGGGAGTCCTTTTTGCATTGTTAAATTTTTTCTAGGAGCTTTTTTAAGAAAGAATTCTGTTGAAACTGATTTGTAAGCCATACTTACTTCTTGCATTACACCTAAGAATTTGTCTGTTGTTTTTGCTTTTTTTATTTGTGTTTGAAATCTTCCATAAATTAGTTTAGAACGATTGGTTAAGATTTCTGAGATTGGTAATCTTTGTTTATGCCATATCTCATGGGAAGATAATTTTTGTATGTTTGACTCTTGTAATGTTTGAGGTTCATTAGAAGCATCTGGTGAGAGAATTCCAGCATTTATATTGGGATAATTAAATCTTCCAACAAATATCTCTGGAGGTGAGTTTCCTGAAAAATGAGTTTTGGTTTTAGGGGTAAAATCCTTTATCTTTGAATAAATTTTACAAGGCTTTCCACACCACCCTTTTCCTTTACATCTCAGACAGAGATTTGTTTCAAAAAGTTGCATTTGCTAATAAAGTTGATAATGATTATAAGAATTGTTGTGGTGTTGGATTGAAGATCAATATGCGGAAAATCTGAGAAGATAAATCTAACTCAGATTTTTAACTGTTTTGAAAATGTGTAAATTTTAGATTATGTTTTGGAGTGGCAAGAGTTTTGGAGAGAGTTGTGAAGAACAGATAAAATTTATAAAGTAAGGAATTCTTACTTATTTATGGAAATAACAAAAATGAGTAGTAAGGGACAAATAGTTCTTCCAAGAGGAATTAGGGAGGGACTTCAATTAGAGGAGGGAAGTGTTTTGGCTGCAATAGAAAAAGATGGTTTATTAGTTTTGAAGAAAGTTGAAAATCCTATTCTTGAAAAAGATCTTGGAACATTGAAAATATTAGAAGAAGCTTGGAAAGAGATTGATGAGGGCAAATTTAAAAGAATGGAGAGGGATGATTTTTTAAAAGAAATTAAAGAATGGTAGAGATTATTTTTACTGAAAAATTCGAAAAAGAGGTTAGAAAATTAGATTCTTTTATTAAACAAAAAATTGTTAAACAAATTGATAAGATTTCTTTTAATCCTGAAATCGGAAAACCTTTGAGATATAGTTTGAAAGGTGAAAGAACTGTTTATATTAAACCTTATAGGATTATTTATGGTTTTTATAATGAGATTATAACTTTTTTAAGGGTTGAACATAGAAAAAATGTTTATGTTTAACAAAGATAATAAATTCTAGGAATATCTATAAGAAGTATTCTCTTTATGTTTCTATTCTGTTTTTAATCTCTTAGATCGCTTATTCCTAATAATAGAAATAGTAATCCTAGCATTATTACAAACCATACAATTCCACCTTTAAGGAATGCAAGTGCTGCAACACCCCAAGATGCTAAATACATTCCTGGGAAAACTAGAACTATCGGTACTATTATAAAAATAAGTCCTAATAAGATTTCTAACCACTTGTTCATAGTTTAGAGATATGATTTTTGCTTATAAAGATTTCTGTGATGTTTTGTAATTGTTGTGGGAAGGGGTTTGGTGGTTTAGCAGGGTTTTGGGGTTTATGGTGTGTGGTTTGACTAAGGAAAATCTGGGAAGATAAATCTAACCCAGATTTTTTGACTATGTTGAAAATGTGTAAATTATTTTAGATTATGTTGGTGATATTGTGAGGTATTTGAAGAGGATATTGTGGTGGTTGGGGGATGTGAGATGATTAAATGAGATGTTTTGATTGTCTTGAAAATTGTTAGGTTTGAGAGGTTAAGATTGAAAGAATTTATAAATGGAATTTACTTATTTTAGTTAATAATTTGTAGTGTAACAAGAATTTAGAAGGGAAATTAAGCATTTTCACTAAAAAATAAAGATGGTGTATAAAAGATATATAAAAAGAGATGGGAAATTATGCGGGCCTTATTATTATGAGAGCTATCGCGATGAAAATGGGAAGGTTGTTAGTAGGTATTTGAAAAATTATAAGCCTCCGCGAAATTATGATTTGTTGATTGTTCTTTTGGGAGTGTTTTTGATTTTGTTTTTGTTATTAGGTGTTGGAAATGCTAGTTATGTTTTGACTGGACATGTTATTGAAGAAGTTGAATTTGATGTTGAGGCTGTTAGTTCTGAGGATTTGGAGATTGCGGAGGGATTGGCGGATGAGGAAGTTGTTAGTGATGTTGATTTGATGAAAGAGGTTGATGTTGTTGTGAATAATGATTTGAAGGTTATTGAGTTTGAAGTTCCTGAAGGATTTATTGAGTTGGAATTTGATTTGTTGGATTATGGTGAGTGGGTTGATACATCTGATGAAGATGTTGTTGATGTTGGAGCAGAGATAGAGTTTGATGAAAGTTCTGAGAAATATAAGTGGGGTTATGATGTTGTTTTAACTGATTTAGAGTTTATGAGTAGGATTGATGTTAGTAGTGATGTTGAGATTGTTATTATTGATAATGAAACTTTGAAGATAGGGAGTAATTATTTGAGTTTTTCTGATTTAGTGGAGGAAGGTTATGTGGTGCGGGTGGGGGCGGGGGTTGTGTTGGGTGATGGTGGTGTGGTTAATGAGAGTGAAGATTTGAATGTTAGTGTTGAGGTTAATGAGAGTTTGGAGATTAATGATACTATAATTATTGATGAAAGTAATATTACAATTGAGATTAATGAGAGTGTGGATGGTGTTTCAGAATTAAATAATTCTGAAGGCATGAATATTACTGAGGAAACCTCAGTTATTGGTAATGATGGTGTTGAGGAAGAGGTTAATGTAAGTATTGGGGAAGTTGTTGAAATAGGGATAAATGAATCTGAAGAAAGTGAAGAGATTGAGGAAGAAGAAATAGAAGAAGGGGAGATTGAGGAGGTTGAAGTTGTTGAGGGAGTTGATGTAGGAGTAGTTGGAAATGTTATTAAAGGAGTGGTTGGGTTTTTTATTAGAGGAATAACAGGGTATGTTGTTGATGGTGGGGAGGTGAATAAGGTTTCGGTTTATGTTCAGAGGGATTTTGGGGGGAGAGGTTCAGAATTGGGTGAGAATGAAAAATATTATGAGGTTGGGGATGTGATAACATTAGATCCTCTTTTGATAAGAATTGCAGGAGGAACTGCAACAAATGGGACTATTGTTTATCAGTGTGGGACTATAAATGAGAGTGGGGTTTATACTATGAATCAGAGTATTGTTAATAACAGTTTGAGTTTGCATTGTCTAAGGATTTTAACCTCTAATGTGATTTTGAATTGTAATGGTTATTCAATATCTAGTACAAGTAATCGAGCAGGAGTCTATTCAAATAGTGCAAATACTACTGTTAAAAATTGCGATATTGATATGGGTGAAGGTTATCTTGGGTTTGGAGTTTTTTTAGATGGGGCAGATAATTCTACTATTTTTAATAATACTTTAAATAATCAGTATAGTGGAATTGATACAGCAAGTTCTCCAGATAATTTAAATATAAGTTTGAATAACATTTCTAATACTTCTGATACTGCAATGGGATTAAGTGGAAATAATCATATTTTAAGAGATAATATTGTAACTTTTAATGGATATTTAATTGTGGGAAATGTAGGAGGCATTGATTTAGGGGGAAATAATAATACTCTTATTAATAATACTATAAATTCCAATAATCAGACTGGGATTATGATTGGAGGAGATTACAATGTTATCAATAACAACACTATTACCTATAATCAAAGATATGGGATTGAATTTGATGGTCGTCCGTTTCAAAATCAAATTTTAAATAATAATTTAAGTAATAATGATATTGCGGGAGCATTTATTTCTATAACTTCAAATACTGAATTGATAAATAACACTTTTTATTCTAACAAACAAACTGGACTTTATGTAGATGGAAGTAATAATGTGACTATTGAAAATAATGATTTTTGGAATTGTAGTTCAGAGAATGATGTTTATAGTTGCATTAATGTTTCTGAAATTAATCTTCCTTATTATTCAAATGGTCCAAATGTTTTTTTAAATAATAAAATAAATTTAACTGAAGGCAGAGGTATTTATGTTGTGGATAATGATAATCAGATTTTTAAAAATACTCATATTTATAATGTTGTTGGGAGTAATCTCCCCATTCAAATAGATTCAAATAGTGAAAATAATAGTTTTGTAAACATTACTTATGATTCAGGAGATGCAGAATCAGTTAGTTCTGGGGGAGAGTTTATTAGAAAATGGTATTTTAGTAGTTATGTTAATGATAGTAATGGGAATTCTATTGTTAATGCAGATGTAGTATTTTATGATATAAATAATATTTTAAGACATAATGTAACAACTAATTCAAGTGGGTGGATAAATAATGTCGAAATTTCTGATTATATTGATATCGGAGGAACCAAATCTTATTATAGTAATTATACTATTTATGCGTATAATTCTACTCATGTAGGAAACATGACATTTAATGTCACTCCAAATAATAATTCTTTAAATAATGTAATTACAATTTCTGAAGGAACTTTTGTTCCACCCATTTCTAATGTTACTATTTGTAGAAATTTAGATATAGCAAATACTCTTTATAATCAGACTGCTAATATTGTTCAAAATCAAAATCAAAATTGCATTGTTATTACTGCACCAAATATTACTTTTGATTGTAAGGGTTATAGTATTACTAGTGCGTTTAGTAAAACTGGGATTTATTCAAATCAAGATAATACTATTATTAAAAATTGTAATGTAAGTATGGGCAATAGTGTTCTTGGAATTGGTATTGAGATTTCTCTAGCAAATAATGTTAGTATAATGAATAATACTCTTGATTCTCAAAATTATGGATTGCAACTTCATTTAACTACAAATTCTATAATTCAAAATAATACTGCTAATTCTAATGTTGGAGGATTCTTTTTTAATGGTGCTACAAATAATTCCTTATTAAATAATATCGCTAATTCTAATTCTGTTGGTTTTTCGATACGTTATGGGGCAGATAATAATACCTTAGTAAATAGCACTGCTAATTTAAACACAAAAGGTTTTTTTCTTACTTCTTCAGATAATAATACTTTAGTTAATAGTACTGCTAATTCAAATTCAGAATATGGAATTCGATTAGAATCTTGTAATTCCAATGTTTTTGAAAATAACACTGTAAATTCAAATACTTTAGATGGGATAAATATTGAAATTGGAGATAATAATACTATTTCGAATAATTTAATTTCTAGTAATTCAGATGATGGAATTGTGATTGAACAAGGAAATAATAATAATGTTTCAAATAATCAAATAATTGATAATTCTGATTCAGGGATTTTACTTCGAACAAGTTCTACTAATAATTATTTTGCAAATAATAATATTTCTGATTCTGGAAATTATGATGTGAGAAGTAGAACTTCTTCGGAAAATAACACTTTTGTTAATTGCAGTTATGATCTTTCTAAGGAGGAAGTTGAGAGTGGAACTTATCTTACTCGTAAATGGTATTATCGTGCATATGTTGTGGATAATCAATCAACAGAAATGGAAAATGCTAGTGTGCTTGCATATAATAGAACTGGGCAGTTGACTATGAATATTACTACTAATGCAAGTGGTTGGACTTCAATTGGACAAATAGTTGATTATATTAATGTTGGAGGGGTTCGTAATTATTATAGTGATTATATTACTGCTGCAAATGCGAATAAAACTTTATGGGATTCCCATAATTATAATGTAACTTCTAGTCAAAATAATCTCAATGATAGTTTTATTGTTGAATTAGATGCAACGCCTCCTAACGTGAGCGGAGCGGTTTGGACTTCGACTTATTCAGGTGTTTGGATAAATTGGACAACAGATGAAGGAAGTAATTCTAGTGTTACTTATTGGGCAAGTCCGCCTCAGACTACGGGTGATGATGGTTATGTTCTTAATCATGCAATTCAGTTAACTGAATTAGGTTCAAATAAGTTATATAATTATTATTATACAAGTTGTGATTTTGCAGGGAATTGTCAAGATTCTAATACTTATAATTTTACAACTGCTCCGGAGCCAGGAATAATTGTGGGAGGAAGTAGTGGAATATTTACTGATTGTATTTCTAATATTCAATGTAGTTTGTGTGAAGGTGGAGCGAGGTTTTGTTTTGATGATAATTCTTGCGGGGGAGAGGGTTATGTGGAAAGTTGTGGGGGAGAGATTATTGAATCTACAGGTATTGAATTCGAGAGTCCAAAAAGTAAAGGGGCTGGAGTAGGGTGTGTTCCTAGTTGGAGTTGTGATGAATGGAGTAGGTGTAATGCAGTTTATAATTTAGATGAGATTGCAGAGAATAAGGTTTTGTTAGAAGGTGAGCAAACTAGAAGTTGTAGTGATGGGAATAATTGTTTTTTTGATAGGATAGAGAGGATTGGTTGTGATACTAAGATTCCAATTGTTGCTAAGCAAGTTGAGAAATGTTTTAGTGAGTTTATGGAGATTTATGATTTGAATGATACTTTAATTGCAAGATTGCAATTAATTGATGGAGTTTATGAAAAGTTGAATATTCAGATGTTATTTGATGAGGTAGGTTATTGTCCTTATTGTTATGATGGGGAAAAGAATTTTGATGAAGATGAAGTTGATTGTAATTATGGTAGTGAAGGGAGTTGTCCTGCTTGTAGTGTGGAGTATCCAATTAGAGGAGATTATGGTTTATGGATTTTAATTGGATTGAGTGGTGTATTTGTAGTTGTTGTAATTTGGTATTTGTGGTTGGTTAGAAAAAGAAGAAGAATAAAAAGTTTGAGAAGTTTGTCTAAGTTAAGGGTTTGGGGGAGGGGGCATCATGGAGGGAGAAAGCGTAGGAGAAAATAATCTATATCCTGAAGTATATTAATATTTAAAAAGAGAATGTTTTTATTATGAGAGGATGATAAATAAGAAAATAATTGGTGTTATTGCGTGTTTATTTTTAAGTTTAGTCTTAGTTGGATTTGTAAGTGCTGAGAATATAATTATAACTGAATGCACTACAATAAATGAATCTGGAGATTATGTTTTGGGAAGCGATGTTGTGCAAAATGTTGATGAAAGATGTATGATTATAAATGCTAATGATGTTACACTTGATTGTCAAGGATATTCAATAACTAGTGATTTTGATAAATCTGGAATTTTTTCTGATAAGGATTATACTTCTGTGAGAAATTGTAATATTAATGTTGGAGAAGAGTATGTTTATGTTCCTGGAGTTGGAGGGTATCTTGGTGCAGGAATTAAAATAGAATATTCTGAAGGAGCAATTATAGAGGATAATGTTTTAAATAATGGTTACATTGGCTTATTATTATTAGGGACTGATAATTCAATTGTTAGAAATAATGTGGCTAATAGTAATTCTGAAGATGGTATTTTTTTATCTAGCTCTAGTAATTCTTATCTAGAGAATAATAATGTAAATAATAATGGGGATAATGGAATTTATGTTCATTCAGCTACAATTGGAAGTTCAAATAACAATATTTTAATTAATAGTGTTGCTAATTTTAATGGGGATAATGGTATCCTTTTTTATTCTAATTCTGTAGATTATTTAAATAATAATTTAGTGGATGGAGCAACATTACTTTCTAATGGTGCTTCTGGATTAAATTCAGGTAATCAGTATAATTCTACTTTTTTAAATATAATTTCAAAAAATAATGATGCTTATGGGGTAGTATTAATTTCTAGATATATTTCTTCAAATTCTGTTTTTTTAAATAATTGTGAAATTTCTGAAAATGGTGCTGAGGATATTTTAGCAATTTCTAGTTCTTCTCCAACAAATCAAGGACAAATTTTTGATGTAAATATTTTAGATGTCGATTATAGTTCTGAGAAGATAACTGAAAGTTATTCTAGCGCTATTATTGAAAGAAAATGGACACACCAAACACGAGTTGTTGATTCAACTGGAAATCCAATTGCTGATGCAAATGTTGAAATAAGGAATGCTTTGGATGAAATTATTTATATTGGAACAACAGATTCTGAGGGGAATTCTGAAATTGTGGAGTTGATTGAATATGTTAATAATGGTGAAGGGATAACCTCACACAATCCTTATACAATAATTATAACTAAAGAGGGTTATGTTGAAAATACCTTTGAATATGTTGCAGATTCTGTTGGAAATTCTGTTGTTGTACTTGAAGCAGTGCCTGTTGCAGCACCAAATCCAAATATAACTTCTTGTATGACTATTAATGAAACTGGAGATTATATTTTGATGGAAGATATTGTTGCGGATAAGAGTAAATGTATTGAGGTTTTTGCTGAAAATGTTGTAATTGATTGTGCTGGGCACTCGATTACTAGTGATGAGTTTTCATCTGCTATTTATGCTGGAGATTTAGCTGATGGTTTGACTGTGAAGAATTGCAATATAGATATGAAAACTGGGGCTGGAATTTATTTGAAGGGTGTAAATGGGGGGAGGATTGTTGATAATGTGGTTAGTGGACAATGGCATGGATTGTATATGGTTGATGTTACTGATACTGGTATTTTGGGTAATGATTTTGGTGGAAATCATTATCATGGAATTTATGGAAGAAATTCTGATGGAAATGTTATAATGAATAATAATATTGTGAAAACTTCTGGAAGAGGTATTATGTTGCAAAAAGACTCTGATAATAATACTATTACTGCAAATTATATTGAGAGGGCTATTCATGGAATTATGATTTCGGAAAGTGATTATACTTTGATTAATTCAAATACAATTGTAGATAGTTGGAATGACGCTTTTTCATTTTATAGAAGTTATGGTAATGTTGTTGAAGATAATGTTTTTGAGATTGTAGTGCCTGCACCTGTGGTTGTTGCTGAAACTCAAATAATTGAAACTCAAACTCTAACAACAGAACCTTTAACAACAGAAACATCAAGTATAGAAAGCACTCTTGATCCTGTTCCAGTTATAACTAATATGGATTATGAATTTAAGAAATTAAATAGAAGAGGAAATAAGAGGAAAGTTGTAGTATCTGTTGATTTTGAAGATGATGATGTAAAGAAAGTTATGTATAAAATTAATAATGGTAAATGGAAGAAGTTTTGTAGTACTAAGGGTGCTGCAGATGGAAATTGTGCAAGAGGAAAATATTTTAAGGTAGGAAAAGATTATACTGTTAATTTCAAAGTTGTTGATAAAGAAGGGAATAAGGTTAAAGATAGTGTTGAGTTTAGTGTTTAAGGCAGGTGGTTAGTTTTATATATTTCTGTTGGTAAGTTGTTATTAGGTTGTTGAGAATATGTTAAAAAGAAAACAAGTTAATGAGATAAGGGAGCATTTAGAAAGGGCTCAGAATCCGTTATTTTTCTTTGATAATGATAATGATGGTTTGTGTAGTTTTTTGCTTTTGAGAAGGTTTATAGGTCGTGGGAGAGGTGTTGCTATCAAGTCTTTTCCTGATTTGAATGTTAGTTATTATCGGAAGGTTAAGGAGTTAAATCCCGATTATATTTTTATTTTAGATAAGCCTCATGTTTCTAAGGAATTTCTGGAGAAGGCGGAAAATGATAATGTTCCTGTTGTTTGGATTGATCATCATAATGTGGATAAACCTGATAATGATTATGTAGATTATTATAATCCTTATTTTAATGATAAAACTAATGAACCTGTATCTTATCTTGCGTATAAAATTGCTAATAAGAAAGATGATATTTGGCTTGCTATGATTGGATGTATAAGTGATTGTTATATGCCTAGTTTTTATAAAGATTTTAAGAAAAAATATCCTGATTTGGCTAAGGTTAATGCAAAGAGTGCTTTTGATTTACTTTATAATTCAGAGATAGGAAGAATTGCAAGGATTTTGGATTTTTCATTAAAAGATAGTATAACTAATGTTGTGAATATGATTAGATTTATGATGAAAGTTAAAGGACCTTTAGATATAGTTGAGGAGAATAGTAAGACTAAACAAATTTTAAAGAGATATAATGAAATAAATACTAAATATCAGGAATTAATGATTAAAGCGAGAGATGTTGTTGAAAAGAATTTGATTTTTTTCAAGTATAGTGGGGGCTTGAGTATAAGTTCAAATATTGCTAATCAGTTGATTTATGAATTTCCAAATAAAGTTATTATTGTTGTTTATGTTAATGGGGAGATAGCGAATATTTCTGTTAGAGGTAAGAATGCTAGAAATATAACTTTGAAAGCTATTGAGGGGATTGATGGGGCGACAGGTGGGGGGCATGAAGAAGCTACTGGAGCTAAGATGGATGTAGATAATTTGAGTAAATTTAGAACAAATGTGGAAGAGTTGATTAAGGGTTAATTTTATAAATGCAAATATTTTGAGAGTTTTATGAATAATCAAGAATTAATTAATAAAAGTTTAGCAATACCAATAAACTAATTCTAGTTGTGACGTTATTTTCTACTTAGATATTATTTTAAATATTTTATTTAAACTCATTGTTTAGATACATTTCAAAATGAAAAAAGTTAAAGATTTTATATGGAAACCAAGTATGACTGTTGAAGAATTGACAGACAATTTTTCTAGCTTAGGCTATCAATCAATTGAATTAAATCATGCGATTGATGTTATTTTGAAGATGAAAAGAACAAATAGTAAGGTTTTTTTAACATTTACTTCAAACATGGTTACTTCTGGATTAAGGGGATTTTTTGCACAATTATGCGAAATGAAAATGGTGGATATATTAGTTACAACTTCTGGTTCAATTGAAGAAGATATAATGAAATCATTAGGAGAAGATTTTGAAGTTTCAAATTTTCATGCAGATGATACTTCATTACATGAAAGAGGAGAAAATAGGGTTGGAAATTTAGTAATTAGAAATGAAAGTTATATGAAATTTGAAGATAAAATGGGGGAAGTGTTAAATAAGATTTATGATAAGAAAAAAAGAATATCCTCATCTGAATTACTTTATGAAATTGGGTTGCAATTAGATGATGAAAATTCTATTTTGTATCAGGCATCTAAAAATAATATTCCAATCTACTGCCCAGGAATTGCAGACTCATCATTTGGTTTCCAACTTTTTATGTTTCAACAAAAAAATCCTGATTTTATCGTCGATACAATATTAGATATGAATAGAATAGTAACAGACCTAAGTTTTGATGAAAAAAAAGGTTTAATCAGTTTAGGAGGTTCAATCTCCAAACACTATGCAATTTTCTCAGCTCTTCTAAGCGGAGGATTTGATTATGCAGTCTATCTCACTACTTCACACGCAACATCAGGCTCTCTTTCAGGAGCAACAACACAAGAAGCAAAGTCTTGGGGAAAATTAAAAGATGATGCAGAGGCATCAACTGTTAATGGGGATGTTTCAATAACATTTCCTTTGATCATGTGTAGTGTGTTGGATAAGTTGGAAAAGGAGGGGTTGGTTTAAGATGGATGCGGATAATAAACCAAGAATAATTAGAGGATATCATTATACTAATGATGTTGCTTATGGTGAGATGAAAAAGATTAGTTATTTAACACCGGTTTCTAATTATCCTGGTCGAAAAGAAAATGTAACATTTGGTTTTTTAGAAAAAGAGCCAAATTCATGGATTCAATCAAAAGAGTTTCCTAACATATGGAATGAGCTTTTAGAACATTTATGTTATAATGCAATAACAAGTGGAGCAGATAATTTAATTGTTTTAGGATTTGATATAATTCAAGGAGATGAAGCTTATGTAATTGATAGAGGAATATATGAAAGAGGCACTAATAATGCAAGAAATCCATGGGATATAGAATCTTTTAGGGCTTCAAGAGATTATCGGATTTCTAGAATCTTAGTAGATGAATATAATGGAGAACATGAATTACCTGAATTAGTCATTCATAATTGTATTCCTTTGGAAAGATTGAGAATAGAATCTAAAATATGTATAAAATCTTTAGAAAATGTTGAAGGAGAGGTAAAAAATCTCTGGGGGTTTTTACAAAATGCAAGCTAAATTCATCCTATCAAAATCAATTCTTCAAGAACAAATAAACAAACTTAAAAATCTAAATCTAAAAATCTCATACTCCTACAAAACAAACAGAGTTGTGGGAAAAACAATACAACAATTAGACCCAGAAATTCAATTCTCAATCCATGCTCAAGAAGAAATCCAAGACATTCAAGACAAATCTAAAATCTGGTTTTTCACACAAGCTGAATCAGAGAAAGAACTTCAAGAACTTTTAAATCAAAACATAACAAATTATGTTATAGATAATGAAGTAGATTTACAAAGAATCCTAAACACAATTCAAAATCAAGATAAGAAAATCAATCTAAGTCTAAGAATGAAATTTATGGAACATAGAATAGGGACTGGAAAATATTTTGTTTATGGAATGCCTTCAACAACAATAAACAAACTTATCCAACAAATAAAAAACAATCCAGAAATAAACAAAAAAATAAATCAACTAGGAATCCACTTACATAGAAAATCTCAAAATACAAGCGAGTGGGAAATTAAACAAGAAATTGAAGACTCTCTAACACCAGAATCCCTAAAAAATATAGACTTCATAAACTTAGGAGGAGGTCTCCCATCTATTTACAGAAGTTCTTCAATTGATGTATCAAAATACATCTTCAACAAAATAAACGAAACAGTAGATTACTTAAAACAAAATAACATTCAAACATTTATTGAACCTGGAAGATTTTTAGCAGCACCCTGCATTAAATTGGAAACAGAAATTATTCAAATCCAAGAAAATAAAAATATTATAATCAACACCACAATATACAACTGTGCTTTAGATAATATACTTACAGGAACAAAGATGTTAGTTGAAGGTGAAGAAGAAAATCAAATACAACAATCAATCCAAACCCAAGAACCTGAAACTCAAACATACCTCATAAAAGGAAACTCTCCAACAAGAGATGACATCTTTAGATACAAAGTCACATTACCAAAAAAACAAATTGGAGATAAAATAATATTCTTAAATGCAGGAGCATATAATTATACTACTGATTTTTTTAGTTTTAAAAAACTCAAAACAGAAATAATTGATTAAATACTCCTTTGATTATTTCCTCTTCTAGTTACACCACTTCCATGATATCTAGGACATCTTGTTGTTGAACCTCTTTCTGCAGAATAGCCCTGTCCAGTTGGCAATCCCCATTTATCTGCTCTTGCCTGATCTGCATCTGCTTCAGCCATAATCTCATCCATCGGTTTTGATTCCATTGGTTTCTGCAAAATTTCTTCATTAGCCATCATTGTATCATAACAATCAACTAATTCAGCACCGAATGTTCCTAGCCTAAAAGAACCATTATTATTAATCATACTTAATCCTCTTCCTAAATATCTTGGTTGCCCAATTCTTTCAACAATTGCTCTCCACATAGCTTCAGGTTCAGTCATAGAATCATCTACTGCAAGCCCCTCTAAAAAGTCATCATCTAACCTTTCATAATCTCTAGGTTCTAAAATCCTATCTACAGCATTATTACAACTAGCATTAAAATATCCTAATAATCTTTCTCTTATATCTAATGTCCTTTTGTTATATTCTGTCATCCTTGTCTTCACTTCTTATTATTTTAAATATTAATTAAAAAAATTATATCACAGGGGTTTTTAAATATTTTGGTTAGAAAAAATCAATCTTATAAAAACAAAATTTACTATAATCAAACCAATCAATAACTCTTAGCAATAAATACTGTGTGTTGAGCTTTTTTGTTTGAATAAACACATTTTCCTTTAGGATTATCATCGGTTATGCAAAGTATTTTTGCTCCGCCTGTTTCATCTTTAATCGCTTCTTCATCATCTTGATTACCAGACCAAGAAGTTTTGACTATTTTTTTTTCTTGGATTGCTTGTTTTAACTCTTTCATATTTTTTACTTCTATTGTGTTGTCTTTTAAGAATTTTTTAGCTTTGGTGTATAGGGATTGATGAATTTTTTCTAAAATTTCTGGAATTGTTTTGTTTAAATCTTTAATCTTAACTGCTTGTTTATCTTTATTATCTCTTCTTGCAGTCATAACTTGATTATCTTTAATATCTCTTGGACCTAATTCAATTCTTAATGGAACTCCTTTCATTTCCCATTCATTAAATTTAAATCCTGGAGAATTATTTGAATCATCAATATCAACTCTTAGGTTTTCTTTTTCTAATTTATCTTTAATTTCATTAACTTTTTTCATAATTTTAGATTCTTCTGATTTTTTTGGAATAATTGGGATGATGATTATTTGTGTTTCTGCTATTTTTGGCGAGAGTACCAAGCCCTTATCATCAGAATGCATCATTATTGCAACACCAATTGTTCTTGTTGTTATCCCCCAAGAAGTTTGCCAGGGTAATTGCTTTTTCTCATTTTTATCTAAAAATGAAATATCAAAAGCTTTTGCAAAATTTTGTCCAAGCATGTGTGATGTTGCTCCTTGTATTGCTTTTCCAGAAGGTAAGAATGCTTCAACAGTTAATGTAAAATCAGCGCCTGCAAATTTTTCTTTTTCTGTTTTTCTTCCTTTAATCACTGGTATAGCATACATTTCTTTGTAAACATCTTCATAAAAGTCCTGAATTGTTTTAACTTCTTTTTCAGCTTCTTGTTTTGTTTCAAATACAGAGTGTCCTTCTTGCCATAAAAATTCTCTTGAACGTAAAAATGGAATGGGATTTTTAAATTCCCATCTAACTACATTGCACCATTGATTTAATCTTAAGGGTAAATCCCTATAACTTCGAATCCATTTAGAATAAGCAGGATACATTATTGTTTCAGATGTTGGGCGGATTGCTAAAGGTTCTGTAAGTTTTGTATTACCTGATTTTGTAACCCATGCAACTTCTGGTGTGAATCCTTCAATATGCTGTTTTTCTTTCATTAAATTTGATTTTGGAATCAATAATGGGAAAGAAGCATTTCTTACTCCGTCTTTTTTAATTTTATCATCAAAATATTCTTTTACTTTCTCCCAAATAAAGTAGGACCTAGGGCGAAGGATATAAGCTCCAGAAATATCAGTGTATTCAATTAATTCTGCTTTTTGTAAAATCTGAGTATACCATTGAGATAATTCATCTTTTTCAGCAGTTAACCCTTTTGTATCTTTTTTTCCAACCATAAACGACTCAATTCCTCATACTATATAAATATTTATAAATTTAAAAAAAGAAGCAAATTTATGGGTTATGAACAAATAAGATTCTATTGCAGTTTTGATAGAGCTGTTTCTTTACTTAGCATATCTGGCTATTATTTAGAAGGGTTTGTAGAAATTGAAAATAAAAAAGAAGGTTATCTTGTTTATGGCAGAAGCCCTGATTTAAAAAGTCCTGTAGCTAAAATATTTAGAAATCAATCTTTTGAATTTTTAGAAGAACCTATTAGTAGGGATGCTAAAACTAGAAGAAATCAAATTCGAAAAACATTATTAGAAGGAATTGTCCAAATAACTAAAAAGAGGATAGAAAACACAGGGTTTGCAAAAAATAGTGCAAGAAAAGATAAAAATAATAAAAAATAAATAGGCCCACGAGGATTCGAACCCCGATCAGCTGGGCCGAAACCAGCGACTTTATCCATTAAGCTATGGGCCCTATTGAATATATATCTAATTTACCCTTTAAAATATCTTCCCTTTGTTGAAAATTTGTATGTGTTGGACAAAATCCATATTTTTTCCATATTAAATATCTTGATAGTTTGATATGTTATTATTCGAATTTATATTTCTTCCCCCCTAATTAATAAGGGGGAAAAATTAAATTCTCGAGAAAATTAGTAATATAAAAAAATTAATGAAGTGTGAAATTAGTGAAAACCTATTTAAATCTTTATTTGTTGTTTAATTTAATAAAAAAGGTGAAAAAAAGTAATATTTAATATGGTAAGCAAAAGATTTCTCTCAACAATGTTTACATTATCTGGTTCAATTATGGGTGCTGGAATTTTAGGGTTGCCTTATGTTTTTGCTAAGGCTGGTTTTTTTACAGGATTATTTTGGTTATTATTTTTAGGAGGAATTATGATTTATGTTTGTTTGTGTTTGGGAGAAGTTAGTTTAAGAACAAAAGAAGTTCATCAATTAACAGGTTATGCTGAAAAGTATTTAGGGAAAAATGGTAAGAGAATTATGTTTTTAGTAGTTGTTTTTGGAGTTTATTCTGCATTATTAGCTTATTTAATTGGAGAAGGACAGAGTTTATCTAAAATTATTACGGGGAGTGTTGATTCTGCTATTTATTTTTCAATTGGTTTTTGGTTGTTTATGACTGTTTTGTTAAGGCAAGGTTTGAAAGGTTTGAAAAAAGTTGAAACTTATGGAGTGATGATTGTTCTTATCCTTATTTTAATTATTGCTGGATGGTATTCTAGTCAAGTGGATATAAGTAATATTATGAGGTTTCCACAGATGGATTTGGTTGGAATGGATTTTTTTTCAAGTTTGTTTTTCCCTTTTGGAGTTATATTATTTGCAATAATGGGATTTACTGCTATTCCTGAATTAAGGATGGAGATTAGGGGTAGTGAGAAAAAATTAAAGAAAGCGATAATTATTGGGGTTTTAATTCCTATAATTGTCTATATTATATTTAGTTTTGTTTTTGTAGGTGTTTTAAATGAAAGTGTTAATAAAGTTGCCACATTAAGTTTTTTTAGTCAGGAAAATATAGGTTTTGGAGGATTAATAACTATTTTGTTAGGTGTTTTTACAATGCTTACTAGTTATTTTGTTTTGAGTTTTGCACTGATGGATACTTTTAAATATGATTTAAAGGTATCTGATTTTACTAATTTCTTTTTTGTATCCGCATTTCCTTTGTTAGGTTTTTTAGTATTATCTTTTTTTAATTTATTGGATTTTGTAAGCATTTTAGGAATTGGAGGAGTTATTTCAGGAGGATTAACTGGAATGTTGATTTTAATTATGGCTAAAAAAGCTAAGAAAAGTCGTGGAAGAAAACCAGAATATAAAATGCCTATAAATTGGTTTGTTATAGGATTATTAAGTTTGATTTTTATTATAGGAATAGTTATGCAATTGGTTTTTTAGAATTAAAATTATTTCTTTTTCCTAAATTTAAAATATAAAAATGTTAAAATAATTATTGCTAATGGAATTAATAATATTAATGCAGAATATGTTTGATTAAAGTTTTTTATGGAAAATCCTGTAAATTTGGGTAGGAAGGTATTTGCATAATTTAAGATTATTAAAAATCCAATTACCAATGGAATAATTGCTATTTTTACTAATTTTTCTAGTGTTGGTTTTTTTCTTTCTGGTTCTTTTGGTTTTTCTTTTAATTCTTTTGGAAGAGGTTTGTTAAGTTCATATAATGGATTTTTTCTAAAAAATCTCATTCTAACTTCTCTATCTTGTAATTCAAATAATTTTTTATAATCTGATATTTGTTCTAAATCTGTTTTTTCTGCAAAATCATAAGGTCTTTGATGTGTTAATATATTTCTTCTTACTGCTTTTGCTTGATCTTGTCCATGTTTTATTTTTTCAGGAGTTATGTCTGGATGTTCATATTCTCCTTTTTCATATTTTTCCCAATCCTTAAGCCCTTGAGTTATTTTTTTTAATTCTTCTACTGCTTGTTTTCTTGTTTCTTTTCTTTTTGGAAATTTTAAATCATCATTAGGCGTTGCAATTTTTTTAAGAATTTTTCTTCCTAAATATCCAAAAAATTCATCTGTGTGTTCTTCGGTTTCAGGTATTTGAAATGTAGGAGGTTCAATCCCTAAATAATGTTTTAATGTTTGAACTACTCCTAATTTTTTAGAGGTAGGATGTTTAACTCTACTTCTAATAAAATGTCCTATTTCTTCCCCTAATACATTTCCAGAATAAACATCTCCTTGATTTATTTTTATTAAATTTGCGTTAGGATCATATTCTGAACGTCCATCTGTTAAAACTGCATGTGCATATTCTGATTCAGGAATATCTATATCTAATTCATGAGTCATACGATCAATTAATCTGTAAACATTTGCATCAAGTTTTCTGTTAGTAATTCCTCTTTGTTTCATAGAATTAATAATATTTGTTTGATTATAAATTTATTGTAGATGAATTATTTTAATTCATTTTCTAAGACTTGTTTAACAATTATGTAATCTGCTCTTTTGTTTGTTTCTTGCATAACTTTTCCTATTAAGAAATTTAATGCTTGTTTTTGTCCTTGTTTATAATCTTCTGCTGATTTTTTGTTTTCTTTTATTATTTTTTGAGTTATTTTTGATAATTCTTTTTTATTTGTTATTTTTGCCTCTGATTTTGCCTCTGATTTTGGAGAATAAGATTTTGGTATAAATTTTCTTAAAATTTCTTTTGTTTTAAGGGGGGTAATCTTATTTTTTTGTAATAATTCTAAGAGTTCAATTATATGGTCTGGATTTATTTCTAAGTTTTCCATTGTTTTTTTATTATAATTTAAAACTCCAAACCATTCTATTGTTATCCAAGGTAATGCAAATTTAGAATCTATTTTTTTTATTACTTCTTCATATAATTCTGCTATATCAATATTTTGTGTTAAAATTTCTGCATTTGTTTTATCTATTTTATGTTTTTTAATTATTCTTTGAAGTTTGTCCTGAGGTGTTTCAGGGAGTTGTTTTTCAATTTCTTTAATTCTTTTTTTAGTTATTTTAATTGCAGGTAAGTCAGGTTCTGGTATAAATCTATAATCTGCTGCTTGCTCTTTAGTTCTCATAAGTTCTGTTTTATTTGTTTTAGAATTCCATCTTCTTGTTTCTTGTTGTTTTGGTTTGTCTATTTTATGCCTTTTTAATTCTGATTTAATTGATTTAACAATCTCTGTTATTGAATTTACATTTTTAATTTCTGCTCTTACTGAGACTCCTTTAATGTTTACATTAACATCTGCTTTTATTCCTGCATCCTTGTTTAAAACTTTCATATATGAAAGTGTTAAAACTAATTGTCTTAACCATTGTTGAACTTGTTCGGCAGATGTAAAGTCTGGTTCTGTTACTATTTCAATTAAAGGGACTCCTGCACGATTATAATCTACTGTTCCTTTTTCAGGATTCCAAGCTGCAGGATCTTCTTCTAAATGAACTTCAGTTATTCTTATCCCAAGGAATTTCCCTTTTTCAGCAACAGGGATAGAGTATGCTCCTGAAATTGTTTTTTGATAGCCAGTAGGCATATCTGGCCAAGAATAATGTTTTCTTTGAAATATTAATGGTTTTTTATCTTCTATTAAATTAGGTTTACAATTTAACATTAAACCAATTTGAAGAGTTTTATCAATTGCAGATTTATTAGGTAATTGAGGTTTTGAACCTGGTTGTCCTGTACAAACTGGGCAAATGTTTGTATTTGGTTTAATTTGTTTCATATCATGAAAATTTTTACAAGAACAAAATAATTTTTCTTTTGTTTCTATATATCCATGAATTTCTAGTCCAATCATGTCTTTTGTATCTTTTTTCATGAAAATAAGGGGGAATTTATGTTTAATAAGGTTTTTATATTGGATTTTATTCAAAGGAATATGAAAAAGCCATATAAGAAACCAGAACCAGGAGATAAAGTTGAAATTAGTATTAATGGTAAGAATGAAATTGGAATTTTGTTAGAGAGTCATGATAGGGGAGTTTTGTTATTGAAGCTAGATAATGGTTATAATGTTGGTTTTAAGAAAGAAGATATTAGTGAGATTAAGGTGGTTGAACAAGGTAGTGCATTGCAGGAGAATATAGAATCAGGTTTTGATGGAAAAACTGAAGGGAAGATGTCAGGTAAAAAACCAATTATTGATTTTATTATTACGGGGGGAACAATTTCTTCAAAATTAGATCCTAAGACTGGAGGGGTTAAGGATTTAACAGATTCTAAGGAATTTTTTAAAATGTATCCTGAGATTTTTGAAAAAACAGATGTAAGGATTAAAAATCCATTTATGAAATGGAGTGAAAATATGGATTCTAAGGATTGGATTAGGATTGCAAAACTTGTTGAAAAAAGTTTAAATGATCCTCATGTTAAGGGAGTGATTATTAGTCATGGAACTGATTTTTTGCATTATACTGCTTCTGCTTTGTCATTTATGCTTGGTAAATTGAATAAACCTGTTGTGTTAACTTATTCTCAGAGGAGTTCTGATAGGGGGAGTAGTGATGCTAGATTGAATTTGTTATGTAGTGCTAATATGGCTTTATCAGATGTTGCTGAAGTAATGTTAGTTGGACATGCAACTAGTAATGATGATTATTGTTATGCTTTGCAGGGAAATAAATGTCGTAAAATGCATACATCAAGAAGAGATACTTTTAGAGCTATTAATTGTAAACCTATTGCTAAAGTTTGGGGAGATGGAAAAATAGAATTTTTAAGAAATGGATTTAATAAGAGGAATAAAGAAAAAGTTAAAGCAGATGCTGTTTTTGATGATAGAATTGGATTGATTAAGTTTTATCCAGGACAAGATCCAGGTATTTTAGATTATTATAGGAAGAAAGGTTATAGGGGAGTTATTATTGAAATGAGTGGTTTGGGACATGTTATTACTGGAGGAAGTAATAATTGGATTTCTAAATTAAAAGAAGTTATTGGAAAAAGATTATTTGTTTATTCTGTTGCTCAGACTATTTATGGGAGATTAGATGCTTTTGTTTATGAGGCGGGTAGAAAGATTCAAGATACAGGGGTTGTTTATTTAGATGATATGCTTTCTGAAACTGCTTTAGTAAAACTTGGATGGGTTTTAGGACATAAGGAATGGAGAGGAAATGTTGCAACTAGTAAAAAAATGAAAGAAAATATTGCTAATGAATTTAATAAAAGATTAGGCAGTGAATTTTTGGAGTAAATAATGGATTTTTTAAAAGGTAATAAAGAAGATTTTTTGAATTTTTTAAATTCAATTAATGATGAGAATGTTGCGGTGTTAACACATACTGATTTAGATGGAATTAGTTCTGCTATTTTTTTAAATGAGATTTTAAAAGAAAAAGGTATTGAATGTAGTTATCTTAATTTTTTGAGTTTGGATAAAGGATTATTTTCTAATGTGTGGGGGGAATTAATTGAGAATAATATTGAAAAGATTTTTGTTTGTGATATTTCTGCTGATGCTGATTTAGAAGATTTTGAAAAATTAAGAAAAGAATTTGATGTTTTTTTAATCGATCATCATCCTTTTGATGGGGAATTGGAAAGTTGGAAAAATGTTGTGAAGGCTGGAAGTGATGATTGTGCAGGATTAATGGTTTATGAATTAGGGGAGGAGTTATTTGATAGAGAAAAATGGAGGTGGTTATTGGATGCGGTGATAATTGCTGATTTTTCATTTAAGAAAAAAGAGAATTTAGAAAAATTGAAAGAAAATTACTCTGAGATTAATGAGGAAAATATTTTTGAAAGTATTTCAGGAATATTAGTTAAAAAAATTGATGCTAATCTTACTTATTTTGAAAAAGATTTAAGGAAAGTTTATGATATGGTTTATAATAAAGAGTTTGATAAACTTGAAGAAACCTATTTAATTATTCAAAAAGAAATTGATTCTTTCATAAATAAATTTGAAGAAGATGCAGAATTTTTTCCTGAGAAAAATCTTTATATTTATTATTTTAAACCTAAATTTAAAATCTCTTCAACATTAAGTACATTGATTTCATTAAAATATAAAACAAAATCTTTGATTTTTATTGTTGAGGATACAAAAGATGAAAATTATTTGAAAATGAGTGCAAGAAATCAAAATGCTAGTGAAGATATGAATAAATTATTAAAAAAAGGTATTGAAGGTTTGGAAGATGCTAATGCAGGAGGGCATGCAGCTGCATCTGGTGCAAGAATTATGAAAAAAGATTTAGATGAGTTTAAGAAGAATTTGTTGAGTTGATTAAATATCATCCCTATGTTTAAACCCTTCTTTTAATTTATCTGAATATGTTGGTGCAGTAATCTTTGAAAAAGCTTCTTCCTCATATCTTATTGCTCGTGTATTTGCCCCATCAATACCTCCTAAAACTCGAGGGTTACATTTATGAGTGAGAAATTCTGGGGGGTCTAGATATCTGCCACAGATAGGGCAATGATCTCTTTCATTATTGGGTCTTGCCATAAAAATATATTGAAATTTATTTTTTAAATGTTTCTATTTTTTAAAATTTCTTTCAATTCTGTCTAGCTGTTTTTTAATTTCCTGAATTTCTTTTTCAGCTTTTCTATTAACACTATAATCATATTCTGCTCTTACCCTATCTCTTTGTGAAGAACGATTTTGACTCATTAAAATAACTGGTGCTTGAATTGCAGCTAAACAAGATAAAATTAAATTTAATAATATAAATGGATAAATATCATTAAATGCGCCTCCTTGGATAAATCTTAAAATAAAATATCCCTCTGTTGCCATCCAAAAACCAATAAAAATAAAAAACAAAGTTATAAATGTCCAACTACCTGCCCATTTTGCAATCCAATCTGCTGTTTTTTGTCCTGGTGTTAACTTTTTTTTATCTGGGAATATTGCTTTAGAAATGTTTTCGGTTATTTTTTCTGTTCCTTTCATAGGGGCGTTTATTGCAGATTTAGCAAGTTTATTGATACTATTTTTTGTTTTTTTCACTTCTTTTTTAAGGCCCATAATAGGATTAAGATGAAGTGGTTTATATAGGTTTTGTGGGTCGGGGTTGATTGTTGGGGGTTTGAATGTTTTAGTTGTAGTTTAGTTGTAACTAAGGAGTAGGGACAGATAGAAAGGTTTTTAAATGCAAATTGTTCTAAGTTATTATGGCAAAAATAGATTACGATCCTAAAACATTGGACGATAAAATAATTGTAGATGGACATCGTGCAGTGGCAACTTTAAAGGACAATCCACTTTCAAGAGGGATGTATTTTGTTGTAGGTGGTTTTGCTACTCAAAGTTATCTTCCTTCTTCATGTAGAAGACAAACTTGTGATATTGATTTAGCAGTTTTACAAAGATTAAATAAAGCAGATTTTAGGGCTTTTTCAAGCACAGCTAGGGAATTTCTTGAAGATAATGGCTATGAGGTTAGTGATAGAAAGACTCAGGGAGCTTTTTGTTTAGATTATTGTAATGTTGAAGGAGATAGATCTTATATAGAATTTCCAAGATTTAGTAAGAAGAGATTTGCAGAAAAAAAATCTTCTCTTGAAAGAGAAAGAGAACATGCAAGAATTAAATTAGTTGAAGGAACAGGAGATACTTACATGGTTGCGAGTCCGGAAGATATTATGGTTCCAAAATTAATGAGGTCTGTTAATTCTTTTAAGCGAAATCCTCTTTTTGAAGGATTTATTGCTAGGATGCAGTCTCTTTCAGATGAAGAAGTTAGAGAAAAATTAGAACAACTTAGGGCATTAAAATTAAAAAGTATTCAAGATCCGACAGATGTTCAAAATTTAGAATTATTTAGATTTATTTCTGATATATATGATATTAGGTTACTTTCTGAGCTTGCAGGAGCTAATAAGGCATATCTTCGGGAGTCTGCTGGTGCATGGGATACTTTGAAGAAACCTTCTTTTGAAAGAGATCTTTTAGCAAGATCTGTTCTTCCAGATGAACTAATTCCTCAAGATGGTGAGTGGTAAAATAAAATTAATATAATTCTAAATAAAAATGCCTAATCCAAGATATTTAACTAATGACGGAGAACCTACTGTAGAACTTTTGAGAAAGTTAACTCATGCTAAAAAGATTTTTACTAGGGAATTAGATGGTTTTTGTGATAGTTGGGGTTATGACCCTAATGAAATTGGATGGGTTGAAAATATTTATCTTATTGGTTCTCATGCAGAAGTTTCTGGATGGACAAATGATACTAGTGATTTAGATTTAAAAATAATTAATTCAAAGGCATTTCCACAAGCTTTATGGGATTATAAAAGAAGAGTTTTAGATCCTTGTCTTTGTGAAGGTGATGAAAAAAGAAAATGGATAGATATATTTTTTGCAAGAAGGGATGATCAAGTTTTATATCCTAGATGGGAATTAACAGAGTATTGGGATAATATTGATTTAAATCACTAATTTTAAATATCCTTTATTTCTAAGTTCTTTATGGTAGAGATTAAATCAGGTATTGAGATTGGGAAACAAGTTCAATTCAAATCAGGAATTGAAATCCACCAACAATTAGATACTCATAAACTTTTTTGTAATTGTCCTTCTCTTTTGAGAAATGATGAGCCAGAATTTCAAGTTAAAAGAAAACTTCATGCTGTTGCTGGTGAATCAGGGGAAATAGATATTGCTGCAAAACACGAAGCAGAACAAGATAAAGAATTTATTTATCAAGGATATGATAGTACTTGTTTAGTTGAATTAGATGAAGAACCTCCTCACTTAATTAATCAAGAGGCCCTTCAAACAGCCCTCCACATTGCCCTCCTTCTTAACTGCGAAATAATTCCAATTGCCCAAGTAATGAGAAAAACAGTTGTAGATGGAAGTAATACTTCTGGATTTCAAAGAACTGCATTAATTGCAAGAAATGGTTATGTTGAAACTGATTCCGGGAAAGTGGGAATTGAAAATATATTTTTAGAGGAGGATTCTGGGAGGCCTCCTTCGGGGAGTATTTCTTCTGATAAATTAGATGAAGATTCAAAAATTACAAGGATTTGGAAATTAGATAGATTAGGAGTCCCATTGGTAGAAATAACAACTGCACCAGATATTAAAACTCCTGAACAAGCAAAAGAAGTTGCATTACATATAGGAGATATTTTAAGAAGTTGTAAGGTGAAAAGAGGAATTGGAACAATTAGACAAGATATAAACATTTCAATACCTGAACATCCAAGAACTGAAATTAAGGGTTTTCAAGATCCTAAAATGATGATTAGAACTGTAGAGTTAGAAGTTGAAAGGCAAAAAAGTAATCTTAAGACAAAAGAAGATTTAGTTAGTCAGGTAAGAGGGGCATTACCAGATGGAACAAGTAAATTTCAAAGACCAATGCCTGGTGCTTCAAGAATGTATCCTGAAACAGATTTACCTTTGTTAAGAATAAGTAGAGATATTTTGAATAAAGCAAAGGCTAGTTTGCCTAAATTAAGAAGTGAAGTTAAGGGAGAATTAATTGAAAAAGGATTAAGTGAGGAACAGGTTAAGAGTTTAATGAAACAAAATAAATTGGAAGAGTTTAAGGCTTTATTGAATATTATTGATGAACCTAAGTTTATTTTTAAGAGTTTGATTGAAATTCCTAAAGGGATTGCAAGTAGGAATGTATCTAATGAAATTAGTGTAGAAAATGTTCTAACAATAGATATAATTGAAAGTATTATTGAAAAAGTTGTTAAGAAAGAAATTTCTAAAGAAGATGTTAAACATGTTATGGAAGAAATTGTTAGTGGAAAGAGTTTTGATGAAGCAATTAAAATTGAAAAAGCTAATTTGGGAGATATAGAGGGGGAGATTGCTAATTTAATAAAATCTAAACCGGGTTTAAGTGTTGGGGGTTATATGGGATTAATAATGAAAGAGTTTAAAGGAAAGATTAGTGGTAAGGAAGTTAATGAAATTTTGAGTAGATTGTTGGGATAATCTTAGATAGGTTAATAAAGGGTAAATGTTTTTAATTTGTATGAAGAGGTTAAGTTCATGAAAATAGAGAGAAAAGTTATTACATTATCAATATTATTTTTATTAGTTATTTTTATTGGTTCTTATTTTTACCATATGGCTGAGGGTTGGAGTTACATGGATTCTATTTATTTTGTTGTAATCACTATTACTACTATTGGTTATGGGGATTTTGTTCCTATTACTAATTTTGGAAAAATTTTCACAATATTTTTTTCGTTTTTAGGAATTGCAATGGCGTTTTATATTATTTCATCGATTAATCATTTTATGATTAAGAAACATGTAAGTAAACATGTAAGTGCTTTAAAGCATGATATAAAGGAAGGGGAAATTAAGGTGGAGAGGGGTAAAAAGGTTAAGAGAGTTAAGAGATAATTAAAGTAATTAACATTCTCTTTTAATTTGTTCTGAGGTTCTAGGATCTTCCCAGTTTTCTGGAAATTGAACTGCTGCACCTGTGATGGGATTTTTAGAAGTTAGATTATTGTTGTTGCATTCTAAAATATAATCTTGACAATAATTTGAAGAGTTGCAAATGGCTTTTGTATAGGTTGTTATATTTTTTGGAGATGCTTGTTGAATTGCATTTCCTGTTATTGATTGATTAAAGGTTAAGAATAATGCTGAAAATAAAGTTAAGAGTAAGGTTATTGAGATAATTATTAAAATTAGGGTTATAATTATTGGTTTAAGTTTCATGATATTGTTAGGTTATCTTGGTTTAAAAAATAATTCTTTAGTATAGAAAACAATATAAGTCTTAAAAACATTATATAATATGGTTAGGAGATTAATACCTCTTGAACAAAGAGCAGAAGGAATTTGTATTTCTGGGAGTAATCATTATTTTGGTAATGATGGATTTTATGAGTGTGGTTTGTTTTATGTTTCAGATGAAGATGATTTGATGGCTAAAGCTAAATGTGCAGGAGCAAATGCTTATTGTTTGGAAGATAAAAATAGTAGGATTTCTGAAGGATGTGAGGTTTCTTTATATTATATTGACGATGAATGTTATAGGTTTGGATTAAGGGTTTTGGGGGATGATGGGGATTCTAAGTTATGAATAAATTTATAAATCCCAAATATCCCCTAATATGATGGAAAGAACACAGATTAAAGATGTATTTGCAAAGAAAGGAGAAGTAGAGCTTCAAGGATGGGTGCATGATACTAGGGATTTAAGTAAGATACGATTTTTAGTTCTTAAGGATGTTACTGGAAGAATACAAACTATTGGAATAAAAGGAGAAACATCTGAAGAAGTATTTGATTTAATGGATAAAGTTCCTAGAGAATCTGCTGTGAAAATAATAGGGGAGTTGAAAGATAGTAAACAAGCACCTGGTGGAAAAGAAGTTTTAATAAAAGAATTAGAGATTATTGCAGAAGCAGAGCAACCACTTCCAATTGATGTTTCAGATCATTCTAAAACAGAGTTACCTAAAAGATTAGATAATAGGTTTTTAGATTTACATAGAGAAAGAACTCAAGCTATTTTTAAAATACAATCAACAATGATGCAAGCTTATAGAGAGTTTATGATTCAAGAGGGGGCTGTTGAAGCTGTTTTCCCTTCTATAATTGGTTCAAGTTCTGAAGGTGGAACAGAGACATTTAAAATGAAATATTTTGAAAAAACAGCTTTCTTATCTCAAAGTTGTCAGTTATACAAACAAATGTTAGCTTGTTCAATGGAAAAAGTATTTACTATATTTTCTGTTTGGAGAGCTGAAAAACATAATACTATTAGGCATTTAAATGAAGCAAGGCAATTTGATTATGAAGAAGGATTTGCAGATGAATTCAAAGTAATGAAAGTTATGGGAGAGTGTGTTCAATATATTGTTAAAAAAATATTAGAAGAAAGAAAATCAGAATTAGAATTGCTGGATGTTAAATTAAAAGTTCCAAAAATTAAATATTTGACTTTTGAAGAGGTTGATGAATTAATGAAGAAAAATAAAACTCCTATGGAGAAATATGATTTAACAAATGAGGCTGAAGGTAAATTAGATGATTTATTTCCTGATACAATAGTTTTTGTTCATGATTGGCCTTTAGCAAAGAAACCTTTTTACATAATGCCTAAGGATAAAAAAGATTCAAAAGGAAATCAATTATCATGTGGATTTGATGCAATCTATAAGGGAATTGAATTATCTTCTGGTGGACAGAGAATACATATACCTGATTTATTAGTTGAAAGATTAAAGGTAAATAATCTTAATCCTAAAGATTTTAAAGGATATATAGATAGTTTTAGATATGGTGCTCCGCCTCATGCTGGTTGGGGAATGGGATTAGAAAGATTAACAATGATGGTTTTAGGTTTAAAGAATATTCGAGAAGGTGTATTGTTTCCTAGAGATAGAGATAGGTTGACTCCTTAGAATAATTCTTAAGTAACAACAAAAAGAAACATTTAAAAACCTTTATTTTATTCATATTTAATGGTAAGTTTTAAAGATTATACTAAAAAAGCAGTTAGAAATACTGTTAAGGATGATGTTAACTCTTGGATAGCTAATAAGAGAGAAGTAATTAGCTTAGATAATTCTGCTTTATTCAAGGCAAGAGATATAGGATTTGTAGATGAAGTTGTTGCTTTTTTAGCTGAAGGAAATTTAACTCCTCAATTAAAAGGAGGAGCAAAACATCATGCTCAAAATGGAAATCCTGGGCAATATATGGATATTGATTTATTAGTATCGCTTCAGGGAGAGAATCGGGAAAATGTTAATACACAAGTTATGAAATTAATAAATGCTAGTCAAGGTTTAGATCAAATTAATGATTGGGAAGTAGAGAAAGACCCTTCACAAAATCTTAAGTATGTTGGAACAGGAGTAGATTACAGATTTAAATTAACTAGCCCTAAGACAGGAACTGTTATTGATTTAAACTTTGGCACAGATTACGGGATAGATACAATTATAAGAAAAGTAAGGGAATCAGGTTATTTTATTGACCTTAATTCAACTATGAATCCTTTTAGAGGCAGATAGATTTTTTAGTTTAGAAAGTTGTTACTCTGGAGTTATAACTTTAGTAAGTTTTATAAACCTTGATTTATCTGTTTTTTTATGACACAATTAACAACAGAACAACTTAATAGAAGAATGTTATGTTTAGCTTATGAAGGAAAATTAGACTTAGGTTTAGATGGAAGGCTACCAAATGATATTAAAGTTTTAGGGTATCATGAAAGGGCTGTAGAGGAGTTTTATCCTTATTCTGATGGATTAAGAGATAAAATAAAAACCCCAATGGAAGGATTAGATAATTTTTTAGAGTATTTAAGAGAAACTTGTAGTCCTTTAGGAACATTTGAACCTGAAATTGAATTAGCTCATGCAAAGAAAAATGCAGAATTATATGAACCCACATTAGATAGTTTTTCAGGAGATAATAGAATTGTTATTTATCCATTAAAAAAATTTGGAGTAGAATTTGATTTAGAAGCAAAAGCAATGGTTGGTGGAAGATGGATTTCAGTCAGCACAACTCAATATGATCCAAGGGGCGCACATCATTTTATGGAATATGATTTTGATGATGAAGGATTATTTCCTAATAGATTCCCCCTTAAAATTAGTGATGAAGGAAGTTATTTTGATAGATATACTCATCTTGCAAGAAGTGTTTTAAAAGTTCAACTTGAATCAGGTATTACAAATAGAATCAGTGAGAAATTAGATAATTTGGCTGCAATGAGGGGAGATTATGATGAAATTGAGAGCTTTGAATTTAGTGCTATGATTAGTCAAGAAGAATATGAATTAGATGTAGTAAGTAATGCAATTTTAAAAAGATGGATTTTAGAAAAAACTCCTGAAGAAGTAAGAAAGATGATTGAATTTAATCCTAATGGTATTAATAATGCTGATGCAGATGCTTCTTTAAATGCAGTTTTAGAAAATGGTGTAGAAAGAAGTATTGAATATTTTTTAGAGGAATTTTGGGATTTTGATAGGTTTAAGAGAGGGGATTATTAGTGATTTATAATATTAAAAATATTATTCCAATTATTAATAAAATTATAAAAATTATTTCATATAATGCTATATTTATTCTAAATCCTGCTTCTTTTGTTTTTATTGTTTTTTGAGGAGTTATAAAAATTTGAGGAATATAATCCAAAAACATATGAGAGTAATAAGCAATTGCTAATATGTAACTTATTATTGGGTTAATAAAATAAGTTGCGATTATAATAAGTGTGATAAGGATAAAACCTAATTTATGATGTATAAATGTTCTTTCAGGTTCTTTTTTATAAACTGCTCCATTCCAGGCGTGTTTGAGATTCCAGTCCTTGTGTTTAATTCCATAATAAATAAAATGGTCTATGTCGATTAATGTTGCTATTAGTGCAGTGATTAGTGCTATTTGATGGTTAAAAATGTTGTATTTAACTAGGATTTCTCCTATGAAAAATGCAAATAAAAAATGTGTGAATGGGTACATTAAAGGAATAAGTTAGAAGAGTATAAAAATCTAAGGTTATCTTGAGTTTAATTAATTTTAAATAGGTTTTAATCTAATGTTAAATATGGATAGAGATAAGATTAATAGAGAAGCTAAAGAACTTTTGGATAAATTTGCAAGTGCTCTTGATAAGGCAGGTGTTAAGGATGAAGGTGGATTTGTGGATAGAGAAGGTTTTGAGCGAGTGGAAGGTAAGAGGGGTTTTGAATCTAAAGATTCAAGAGGGGACTCTAGTGATTTTAAAAAAAGAGTTTTGGAAAATGCTCCTGAGAGTAAGGATGATTTTATAATTGTTGAAAAAGGTGATTGGAAATAATGGGGGGGGAAAATGGGAATTGTAATAGGGATGTGAAAGGGAGATATATTGGGGGGAATGAAAAGGGTAAGGGGAAAAGTATTTGTGAAGTTGTTGGAGAGAATGGAAATGGAAAACTTAAAAGTACAGGTATTGAAGTTAAGTTAAATAAAGATGGAAGTATTAATAAGAGAATGATTTCTAAGATGAAGGATGGATTGACAGGAAACATGTTGGCAAGGCCACCTCATTCAATTTTTGAAGAGATTGATGAAGGAAGGTTGACTCCTAAGGTTTTTTTGATTGAAGGACTAAAAGAATTAAAACAAAGGTATGATGATGTTGAGGGTAATACTAGTACTGATGAAACATTTATTACTATGGAGGGAAGGTATAGTGAGATTGCTAATGATTTGAGGTATTGTATTGGGTTGAATGTTGATAAACATTTAAAAAAGGCTAAGAAACTTTGTGGTGATAAAATTAAAAATTGTTCTAATGATGAAATGTCTATACAATTAACTGATAATGTGAGGGGAAGGTATCTTGAACTCTATAATAAAAAGATTGAAGAAGACAAAAGACTTGAGGAAGCTGGGAGAGGAAGAGGGATTGTTCATTTTGATTCTCCTCCTATTTATACTCGGGAGGAATTAGGATTAAATTATTTGCCTGATGAAGGGGTTGTGTAAAATGTTAAAAGAAAAAATAAAACAAATTAGGTTAGGGAAGTTAAGTGTAGTTGAGAATATAAAAGGATACTTAGATAAAATTTCTAAAGATAATAAAGATTTGAATTGTATTTTGGTTGTGAATGATAAAGCTTTGGAAGAGGCTAAGAAATTAGATACTAGGATTAAAAGTGGAGAAAAGGTTGGTAAGTTAGCTGGTTTAGGTTTTGTTGTTAAAAGTAATATTAATGTTAAAGGATTGAAAGTGAATTGTGCTTCTAAAACTCTTGAAGATTATAATGGAACATATGATGCTAGTGTGATTGAGAAGTTGCTTGCTGAGGATGCTATTGTTTTAGGGATGGCTAATATGGATGAGTTTGCATCTGGTGGTTCTGGAGAGACAAGTGGTTTTGGTGTTTGTAAAAATCCTGTTGCTAAAGATAGAATTCCTGGAGGGAGTAGTAGTGGAAGTGCTAGTGCTGTTGCAGGGGATTTATGTGATTTTAGTTTAGGAAGTGATACTGGAGGAAGTATAAGAAATCCTGCATCTCATTGTGGAGTTGTTGGAATGAAACCAAGTTATGGGAGTGTGAGTAGATATGGTTTAATTGATTTAAGTATGAGTTTAGATGTTATTGGGCCTTTAGGAAAAAGTGTTGAAGATGTTGAATTAGTTTATGATATTATAAAAGGGAAAGATAAGAATGATGCTACGTCATGGGGGGAGGGAGGTAACAACAGAGTTGTTAAGGGCGTGAAGAATGCTGTGAAGATTGGAATATTGAATTTTAATGCAGAGGATAAAATTTGGGAGAAGGTGTTGGAACAAATTGAGGTTGTTAAAAGGGAATTTAGCTTTAAATCTGAAAAAGTTAAATTAAATTATGTTGAATTAGGGATTCAGACTTATTATCCAATTGTTTATACAGAGTTTTTTTCAGGAACTAGGAAGTTTGATGGAAGAAAATATGGGAAAAAGATTGAAGAGAGTTGTGGTGAAGAAGTTTTGAGGCGTATATTGGGAGGAGGAGAAATTAGTAAAGCTGAATATGGTGGTAGGTATTATAGAAAAGCATTGCAAGCTAAGAAATTAATTGAAAAAGAGTTTGAAAAAGCATTTAAGAAATTTGATGTTATTATTTGTCCAACTGTTCCTAAGTTGCCTCATAAATTAGGTGAGAAAATTTCTATTGAAGATATGTATGATTATGATGCTATGACTGTTCTTGCAAATTTAGCAGAAGTTCCTGCAATAAGTATTCCTTGCGGAGAAGTTGATGGTATTCCTGTTGGAATGCAATTGATTTGTCCTAGGGGAAAAGATAATTTTATGTTAGAGTTGGGGAAAAGGTTTGAGGGATGAGAAAACCTTAAAAGTTCTGTTTATTCTTTAATATTATGAGAATTGGAATAATTGGGCCGAGTAAATTAAGTTATGTTGAAGAGATTAATCCTAAGGCTTTGGAGTTAATTGAAGATGTTGCTGAAAGAATTGCTAAACTTGGACATGAGGTTGTTTTAACTCCTGATAAAGGAAGTGTTTCTGAATTGTTTGCTGAGGCATATTCAAAGAATGATGGGAAAAAGGTTTTAGAAGTTGTTCCATTAGATGATAAGGAGTTTGGATTAAGTTGGGTTAATTTGGATTTAGGAGAACATATTAATTGTGGGAGTTGGAGAAATCAACCTGAAAAATTAAATGAAGAAAGTGATGTTCTTTTATGTATTGGTTATTCTGTTGGAGGATTAATTGAAATAGCTTATAGCAAATGGTTTAAACCAAAAAATGTTTTAATAATTAATGAATTAATTTCTGGAGAACTTCCTAAAGATTCTGTAAGGGATTTAAAATTAGAGTATATTTTTGTTGGTGATTTGGAGAAAAAATTGATGAACCAAAAATCTTAAATATAACTATTTTCTACCTTAATTATATGGAAAATATAAATCAAGAAATTTTAAATAAATTAAATCAGATTCAAATAGATATTAATATATTAAAGGGAGATAAAGATTCTAATAATGTTCTAACTTCAGAAGAGGAAGAAGAAGTGGATAAGGCAGTCGGAGAATATCAAAGAGGAGAGAGTATTTCTCTTGATGAAATAAAAAGAGAAAGAGAAAATGCTCAACTTGAGATTTAGTAAAAGTTCAGCAAGATTTTTAAAAAAATGTGATAATTCAATTTATAATCGATTAATTAAAAAAATTAATGAGTTGCAATTAAATCCTTTTCCTTCTGATGCAAAAAGAGTAGAAGGAAGAAAAGAAAAAACTTTTAGAATCAGAATAGGAGATTATAGAGTGTTATATTTATTAATGAAAGAAAACAATGATTTATTAATTGTAGAAATTAAAAAAAGACAAAGAGCTTATTAAAAAATGATATTTGAAGAACAAAAGAAAAAACAATTAATGAAAAAAGATTTATCTAATGAGGGTAGTTGGGATGTTAAGATTAAGAGTTTATGTAAGAAATTGAATAAGAAAAAAAATTATTATACGACTTCTAGTTGTGCTGGGAGAGTTGTTTTGTTAAAAGGTGAGATTGATAAAATTAGAGACGCTTTTCTTTTTAAGAGTCATAAAAAAGTTAGTTTTGGAAAGATTAAGGATGCCTTGGGAGAAATAGATTATGATGGGAAAGTTGAGTTTAAACAAAGTTCTTGTATTTTACATGTTGCTTGTAAAAGTGTTGAGGATGCAGATGAGTTGGTTAAGAAGGCTAAGTTGTCTGGATGGAAACATAGTGGAATTATGGGGATTGGAAAAAGAATTATGATTGAATTGCATTCAACTGAGAATATAAGCTTTCCAATTATAAGTAATGGAAAGGTTTTAGTTGATGATAATTTTTTGAAAATAGTTATTGATGAGGCAAATGAGAAATTAGAAAGGGTTTGGAATAAAATTGATAAGCTAAAGGGTTTGATTTAATTTGATTTAGGTTATTTTAATCTGTTTTATAAAACATATATATTTTTAAAGAATTATTTACTTTTTTGAGTATTAATTATGTGTAAGGAGGTTAAAAGAGATGGTTTTAGATTTTACAAAAGAAGCGATAGATAATATAGATAGTCATAGTATAAATTTCGATGATTTGAAAGCAGGTAAAGCTAACATTAAAGTTTTTGGTGTTGGTGGAGCTGGAGGTAATGCAGTGACTTGGTTGTTTAATAAAGGTATTAATGGAGCTACAGTGTATGCTGCTAATACAGATGCTTTGCATTTAAGTATCACTAAAGCTGATGATAAAATTCTTATTGGTAAAGAATTGACTCGAGGTTTAGGTGCTGGAGGTAAAGCTGAAGTAGGACGTGAAGCTGCTAAGGAATCTATTTCAGAACTTAAAAAAGCTGTTTCTGGTGCTGATATGATTTTCATTATTGGTGGTGAAGGTGGTGGAACTGCTACTGGAGCTATGCCTGTTGTGGCTCAATTAGCTAAAGAAACTGGGGCTGTTGTAATAGGAGTTGTTACAATGCCATTTGAGTGTGAAAAAGCAAGAATCGATAAAGCAGAATATGGTTTACAAGAATTAAGGGATCATGTAGATACTGCTATTGTTATTGATAATAATAGATTAGTAGATATTGCTGGGCAGTTACCTATACAACAAGCATTTGCAGTTGCTAATGAATTAATTAGTACTATGATTAAAGGTATTGTAGAGACAATAACATTACCTAGTTTGATTAACTTAGACTATGCCGATGTTTCTTCAATTATGAAGAAAGGAGAAGTTGCAGTTATTGGTATTGGTGAAGCAGATTCAAGTGATAGGGTAAATGAAGCAGTGAGGCAGGCTTTGTCACATCCGTTGTTAGACGTGGATTACAAAGGTGCCAGTGGTGCTTTAATACATATCACCTGTGGACCTGATATGAAACTGGAAGAATTTAGTCAAGTTGGTAAATTAGTTACTGAAAATGTTTCAGTAGAAGCTCAAGTAATTATTGGTGCAAGAATCAATAAAGATTTTGAAGGAAGAGTAAGGGTTATAACAATTATGACTGGTGTTTCAAGTCCTTATATACTTGGAAAACAGAAGATGATGAATTATAATCAAGAAGCTCCTGCAAGAGATGAGTTTTCTGAATTAGGTATTGAATTTGTTAGAGATTAATTTTTTTTTACCTGCAATTTTGCAGGTTTTTTTCTTTTTTTTCTTTGGGGTTTATCTATAATCTGGAGTTAATATTCTTTTTCTTGAAGAATTTCTTGGGATATAGGTATGAAGATTTTTTAATGGGTGTCTGTTAATTGGAATGTATTTTCTTATAGGTGATTTATTGGTTCTTCTTTGGAATTGCTTTGTTTTGGGTAATTTTGTTTCTAGGGACATTTTTTTGTAAATTGTAACTATAATTTTGATTTGTTCTCCCTCATAAATAGGGGGAGAAAAATAAAATTCTTGCTAGTGTGGTTTGATTAATCTAAATTAGGATTTATTATTTATAAAAATTATTGTTTATTATAGGTCTGTTCTTCTAACTCTCTTTAATGGTGTTTTAAATTTTTCTCCGTATTTGTGAAAAAAGAAAGCTCTATCTAATTGTATTTTGGGTTTTTGTTTTTTGGATTCTGTTTTTAATTGATATGCTACAGGAAGGACTGCTTCTATTTCTATGTTTCCTGGAATGTTTAAAATTCTTTTAATTGTTGTATCTGAAAATGCACCTACCCAACAAGAAGCTAATTTCATTTCTGTTATTTTTAATAAGAAGTTTTCAATTGATGCTCCTGCATGTTGTTTAATATAAGTTTTAGCTCTTTCATCATACATTGTTTTTGCTTGTTGAGAGTCTGAACAGACTATTACTAGGAATGGTGCTTTTTTTATGAATTCTTGTTGACATGCTTCAGAAATTTCATAGATTGTATCTACATTGTCTATGATTATATATTTTAAAAGATGTAAATTTCCTGGAGAAGGAGCATGTGTTGCAGATTCAACTGCTTGAAGAACTTTTTCAATAGGTGGTTTTTTTGAAGAATATCTTTTTATTGAAGCTCTTGTGTTTATGATATTGTCGAATTTCATGTTAAGAATAAGTTGGAAGTGTATAAAAATGTTTCTGGGAAAATTAAAAAACGTCTCCGGCTGGACTCGAACCAACGACAACGCGGTTAACAGCCGCGCGCTCTACCAACTGAGCTACGGAGACATAATAATTTTTAGAGAAATTGGTATTTAAAGTTATTTGTTTTGAATTTTAACCTTATCTTAAATTCCTTCTTTATCTCGGATTCTTCGTTTTTTCATTTCTTTTTCTGTTCTAGAATATACATTCCCGTGTTTACTTCCTAAGATTATTGATTTTACTGCTTGGATGGCTTCTTCAATTTTTTCTGCATTACCTATTATTCCTATTTGATTATCTTGTAATGATATTGGGCAATTTGTAAGTTTTTTAATTGTGCTTAATGCTTTTCCTTGTTTTCCAATTATTCTTCCTCTAACTCTTTCTAAATCTTGCCTTTTAGTAATATCTTTGATATTTACTGTTTGAAGCATCATTCCATTTTCTGTTAATAATAATGCTCTGTCTGTTGAGAATCCTAGGTTGATTGCTTCAAGAACTTCTAAGGCAGTGTATTCTTTTTCCGCATCTCCATCTACAAAGACTAATTTTCCTTTATTGGTTATTTTGACATCTAGGGCTTTTTCAAGCTTTTGTTTGTTTCTAATAACTTTTGCTATTGGTTCTACATATGTTTCTTGCATTTTATTTAGAGGGTTTAATATTTAATTAAGAAATCTAAATGTTATAAGGTTTTTGGGTCGATTAGAATTTTGTTTAGAACTCTCAAAATTCATCAGAAACTTCTCTCATGAAACCTTTTCTCTTTAAGAATTCAACTTGTGCAGGAGTGTATTTGTATAAAACATCTCCTTTTTTATCGCCTTCAAACTCCCAAGGTCTTACAATTACTGTGTTTCCAGGTCTAATCCATAGTCTTCTTCTTAATGCTCCTGGTATTCTGCAGTTTCTTTCTTTCCCATCTAAACATTTTACAATCATTCTGTTTGCACCTACTCTTTGTTCAACAATTCCAATAACTTCATCATCTCTTGGAGTTCTAACTCTTGTTATAATTTGTTCACCCATTGGTGTAGGGGCTTTATTCTTTTTTCTTTTGTCTTTAAATTTTGGTGGCATTTTTTTGCTAATTGTTTATAATATTAATGAGAAAAATGTATTTATAAGGGTTTGGAATAGGATTTTTTAATCAGCTAAGGGATTTAATCTTCTTGATATATTTCTACCATCAAAATCTTCATAAGTTAAATGAAGTCTATCAAAATGACAATGAGTACGAAATCCTCTATCCCAAAAAGGCAGATGAGATATTTCTCCATTAACATTTTTTTCAAAAGTTGATTTGTCTAAAGTAATATCATAACCTAAAATTCTTACTAATTCAGGATTATTATGATATCCTTCTAAATAAAAATCCGGAGTTTCAAATTGAAATTTTAATTGATATATTGCTTTTTCTTTAATTATTAGGCTGGCAGGAGTTAAATCAGCTACTCTAACATTAATTAAAAGAGATTTTCCTTCATAAGTTAAAGCTTTAAGCCCACCCTTAAGTAATTGAGAAACATCTGATTTATAGATTTTAATATTTAAATCAGGATAAAACTGTGCTATCATGATTTTAAGAATCTAAATTAATTTATAAGAATTATTGAGATTGATTGTGTTTAAAGGGTTTAGAATAAACCTAATGCAATAGGAATATTATCTATTGTCATAATTCCTGATTCTTGGATAACTCCTGCTTCAATCGCTGATTGAACTGATTCTTTGCCTACAATATTAAATGTAGCATCTTCTCTATCCATGTCCTTTAGAATTAGAATGATTTCTTGCTTTGATTTTTCTTCTCCTTCAAAGAAATTGGGTTTAATTTCTATTTGTTTGTTTCCTTCCTCAAAGGTTTTTCCAATTAAGTTTGAGTCTGCTAAAGCTACAATTTTTCTATAACTATCATGTATTTTGATAAACATGTTAAGGAATAATTCTTGCCTTATTTAAACCTTAGCAAGAAATTAAGATATTTGAGTGTAATCCTATTGATTTAATATATAAAATAAAAAAAATAAAAATAAAAATTTAGAATGCCTTTTTAGCACCGTCTGCCATTGCCTTCTCAGCATTGTCCTTTGACATCATAGCACACATTGTTGTTCCGCAATCAGGACATTTTCCTTTAGCCATAAAACCACCTTTAGCAGTCTTATTAATCGCAGGATCTTTCATTTTTTGTCCTTTTTTCTTGCATTTTACACAGTAAGCTTCAACCATTTTTTTCCTCCTAAGTTATTTATTTTTTTATTTTCCTCTCTTTTCAATAATGAAATCTGTTTTATAAAGGTTTATGTGAGGCATTAAATGTGATTTTTATAGTATTTTGAAAGGGATTTTGGAGAATTACAACTTAGTTCTAACAGAATGTTTTGCTCCGCATGCTAAACAATGTATAAATGAGAATCCTTTTTCTTTTAGTAATTCTGTGTCTGGTTTTTTACATTGAGGGCAGATTACAAATTCGTTAGTATATTCTTCTACTTTCTCATTTATTTTTTGAGAATTGATTTTTCTTTGTAGTATTACTCTTCCTTTTTTAATAGAACCTGATGTAGCAAGTGTTTTAAGTAAGAATCTTAGTAAATGGTCAACATCTCTTCGTAGATAAGATGCTATTGCAGGTATATTGCTAAGTATTGTTTTTGTTCCTTCAAAGTGTCCTTCTATTTTTGGGATTTCAAACCTTTCTCCAGAATGTTCAATAGGTTTGATTTTTTTATAAGTTTCAGTTAATAGTTTTTCGTAGTCGTCTGCCATGTTAGGTGTTGTAATTAATATTAATTAATTATAGTTTAGTTTTGATAGGATTAGGGAGAATTTGTAGTTTTTAAGGGTTGCTACCAATATATTTTAAGGATTTTCTTTTGTAAATCACTTGTTAAATGAACTAATCCTTTTTCAACATCATAAGTTTCAATAGGTTGAGGTAAGTTTTTTAATTTAGGGTATCTGAATGAATTATCCCATTCAGAAGTCCAGGAAGAACCTGAACAATTAGAAACAGGATATTGATACATCCAATCCCAATTAACAATCCATAGTTCTCTTTTTGTTACCATTGCTTCGAGTTCATCAAAATCTCTTGTTTTAATCTCTTGAACAGGTCTGTCTAATTCATAAGTTCCTAATGCCCATAATCCAATTCCATTCCAATATTCTCCATATTCTACTTGATGGTCAAGAACAGTCCATGCACGGGGATAATCTGATTTTCCATTGCCTTGAGGTTTTACTAATACAAATTTTACTTCTGCAAATTTTCCATCTCCTAATAAATCCGGACCCTTTTTTGGATTTCGTTCTAAACCTGAAACCCTTGAAGCCCATATTTCATTTACAGTAGGCATTATTGAATTAAATCTTCTTGCATGATTTGCTTTGTTCATTATGTTGAAGAGAATTATTTGTTTAAAAGAATTAGTGAGGTTTAAAATATCATCCCAAATACCTTACTCTTCCTGGACGAGGCTCATAAACTATGCCTTCTTCAAGAAGTTTATTAATCTCTTGATTAATTAAATCAGGTTCTGATTTTAGTTTAAGGATTATTTCTTCTTTATCTATTCCTTCTTGAGATTCTGACTCTTTGATTATATTCATTAATTCATCTCTTAATGATTTGATTTCTTCTTTCTTTTCTGTTGTTAGTGGTTTGGGAAAAGATTTTTCAATTTCTAATTTTCTTACTAAAAGATATTTTGGGTCTTGTTTTTTTAGAATTTCTGGGATGATATAGATTTCTTCATTATATGCTCTTAAAAGTCCTATTACTAGGAGAGTATCTCCTTGAGTTATATCATTGAATTTTTCTAAATCTTCTGCAAAGGCTCTTGCTCTTATTTGCCCGCTTCCATCATCAAGAGTTATTGAACCAAATTTTCTTTCGCCTTCTGAAATATATTTATCAATTACATTTGCAATTAAATTTATTCTTAAAACTTGTTTGTCTCCTATTTCGATGAATCTAAGTCTTTTTTTCTCAGAATCTTCTTCATAAACTTGGTTTCCTTTTAATAAATCTCCAATTCTTAGTTTATGTGCTGTTTCTCTTTTTCTTATTTCAGTTGGCATGTTTAATAATTGTAATTTTATTTTTTAAAGATTTGTGTGGTGGAATTAAATTCCTTGGATAAATCCGGATTTAGGGTGAAAGATATCCCCTGATTTTTTTAATTGTTCAATTGCTTCGTCAAATTCTGTATCTGATAAATTTTCACCTATGTCTATTCTTAATCTGTCTGCAGGGACCATTTTACCAAATTGTTCTTCTAGTTTTTTTATTGTTTCTTTTACTAATACTATCTTATTTCTTTGTCCAGAAGAAATTTTTGAAGAGATTCTATCAATATCAAATGTTTTTGTTTCAGGATCATAGCCTACTTGTAGAAGATAATAATTTGTTAATCTTATTGCTACTTGTGCATCTTTTGCTTCTACTACTGGAGATAATCTTGATTTAGCGTGTGCTTCTGCTAATCTTACTAATCCTTGTAATTGTCTTGCAGTTATTGAGATAGAACCTGTGTCTTCTCCTTGAGTACTTGACTTTCTCATTTTAACATAGAAACTTTTAATTTCTTCAAAAGCTTCGTCTGTTAATGCTGGTTCAATTTTTTGTTTAGAATAAGCAATATATCTTTTGAATAAGTCTCTTTCTATATCTGGTTTTTTATCTTTTTTCTGGTGCATTTTAAGAACATGGTCTGCTATTGCTTCATCTTTAACTGCGTCTGGTAAATCTCTTTGAATAAATATTAAATCAAATCTGCTGATTAGTGCAGGAGGTAAATCTATTTGTTGAACAATTGATTGAGTTGGTTCAAATCTTCCGAATTTGGGGTTTCCTGCAGCTAATACTGATGTTTCTGCTGAAAGGGTGTTTCCTTGAATAGCAATTTTACCATTTCTTCTTGTTAAGAAAAAACCTGTTTTTGTTGAAAAACAAAATACTTTTCCATTGTATTCTTTTTCTTGAATATTTCCTATTTCTTTTCTTAAGCTTAATTCTGTTTTATTAGATAGAGATGTTCTATACATATCTTTCCTATTGCCTCTTTTAGCCCCTTTATAATGTAAGTTAAGATTTGCTGATTTCCCAATAAGACAGGCAATACCTTGAAACATATCTATTAATTTTTTTGAAGTTGAACCATAATATTTTCCATCTGATGAACCATCTCCAAGCATCATTGCATTATATATAATTTTTAATTGTTTTTTGGAAAAAGAAGATAAACTAAATTCCTCTGGGAATCTTTTTTCATAACTTTTTCTTCCACATTTTTCTAAGTAGGAATATAATTGAGTGTTTGTTATTTTAAGTTTAGTATAATTTTTATTTTTTATTTCAGATAATTTAAAACCCACATATCTTGATAATTTTTTTAGGCATTTTTTTATTTTATTTATATTTTTTTTATCTTTTTGAGTAATCCCTATCGTAGGATTTGTCTCAACTCCTCCTTCTGTAAGGTAGTATCCTAAAAATTCTAACCATAGATTTACTGGTATTTTTTTAGGAGTATGTTGATGAGTATATTTTGGATGTTTTCTATTTTGTTTATGTTTAATCGGAGGCAAAATAAAGTGATTTGTTTCTTTATTTTTGAATTCTCCTGAATTTAGGACCTTTATTCTTTTATATTTTATATCCTCTGCTTTAATTGCTTCATATTCCTTATTTCCTTCTTTTTTTAATAACATTTTATGATTTGGAGTTACTAAAATATCATTTCTCTTATTTTTGAAACTAAACATTTTTCCCTTATAATCATAAATAAATAATCCTTTATGTGAAAGAAATTCAATTTGTTTGTTTTTAGGATTATATTGAGCTATTTTTATATCTTGAACTTCATTATATTTTTTCCATCCTTTTTCAGTTAAAACTTCTGTGTTTGAAGAATAACAAGCTTGAACATTAGCTTTAGAAATTGTTACTGTTTGCTGTTCTAATGCCTCATGCATTGCACTTCTATCCTCTGCACCCATTTTTTCAATTTCATCTATACAGATAACTCCTTTGTTTGCTAAAACCATTGCTCCTGCTTCTAAGCTCCACCCCTTTAGAAATTCATCTTTAACAACTGTTGCAGTAATACCTGGGCCTGATGCAGCCATACCTACAATGTATCTTCCTTTTGGAGCAATGTTTGAAACAAATTTTAATGTTACTGAATTATGAACTCCGATTCCATTTGCTACAAATGTATTTGTAGAAGGAATTGATAAATCATAAACCTCTTCATTTTTATCAGGTAATTCTTTAATCTCATTAATTTTAGACCAAATTATAGGACTATTAGCTATTTTCTTTAAAATTTTGAATTCATTATACTTTTGTGTTGATTTTTCTTCAAACATTTTAAGTATTCTTTTCAATCTCAATCTTCCAATTACACCTCTTTTTTTTATGGTTCTCATTTGTGCTGCAAAGGATCTGTCTCCATTGATTCTAGAATTATATCCTAATTTTTTTGTTAATTCATATAATAATTCTCCACAAGGGATTAAGTCTTTATAGCTGTAAATTGGATCTGAGGCGTTAAGATTAAACTCCCTTCCAATAAATTCTATATTTTCTGTGAATTTATTTATCATTGGAGTTGGGACAGAGATAGAATAATAGGGGGTTAATTTACTTTTATAATCATAACTTCTTTCTTTTAGTTTGTTTAATATTCCTATTGAAAATAATAAATCAGAGGTATCTTCTGCTAAATTTTTTGAAATAGTTATTAATTCAAATCCTTTTAGCATTTTTTTATCTTTTATTAATCTTCCATCTCCTGAAAATAATCCGGATAATAATCCATAAATAAATTCTTTTGGAGCGAAGAATAGAAATTCAGGTATTTTTTTTATTCTAGAATAATTTCCTTTGACACCATTTTTAAGATTTTTTAAATCTTTTTTATCATAACAATAAGTCTTTAAAATATCTGCTAAATTCTTTGAAAATATTGAAACTTCTTTATCATTAAAATTATAATTTAAATTTAATTTTTTTGAAAATTCTATTACTCTTGATTGTATTTCTTTGTTTTTATTTGAGATATTAATAGTTTTTTCAGCTTTGATATATCCTTCTGCTAAATAAATTCCTACAAAAAACCCAAAATCTTTATCTAATTTTATTTTTTTAGGAAGGAGTTTTGAATTTGTAATTTTTTTATTAAAAAAACCTGGATAAAAATAATCAAATTCTTTTTTATGATAATTAATAGGTATGGGGAGATGATTTCCTTTGTTTAATTTATTTCCCTTAATTGAAACAATCTCTCCTTTATCTGAAAGTTTAATAAATGAATGGTCTTCAGTTCCAATTATTGATTTTCCATGTTCTGTTTTGATTTTTAATAATTTTTTTTCAGGTAAATGTTTTATAATTTCATTAACTTGTGCCCATTTAGGTTTATGAGTTTTCATGTCTATTGTTAAAACCTTTAAATTTTTAGGATCCCTTCCAAATTTATCAAATAAATCTTCAATAGTGTTGCATCCACATTCATCTTTTGATATATACTTTATTTTTTCATCTTTACCAATAGATTTAGCTACACCAGGATCACCCATGAGAAATAAATGAATATCTCCTCTTGAGACTGTTCCATCCGGGCTTATTTTTCTTACTCCTCCAAACATTTGTAAAACCAATGATTCTTTAATTTCATTATATCCCCAAATACTTGGTGCAATGCTTTCTCTTAATTTTTTGAATAATTCAGGGTCTTCTGCTAATTCATTTATTTGCCTTTCATCTTCTTCTGAGATATCTAAATCTTCATAGGTTGATTCTAATGGGATTATATTGTTTGCTTCAATTGCTAAGTCAAATCTTGTTGAAATTGCTCCACTTGGTAAGGGGACTGGAACTTCTTTTAAGATTCCTAATATTTTTACCTTACTTCCAGGAGTTGTTTTTTCTTCCATTCCTGGTTCAACTAAATCTTCTTTTAGAAAAACATTCATTCTTCTTGGTTGTTCTCCTCCTGTTAATGATTCTGGAGATTCTTCAATTACTAATCTTTGAGCATCTACCATTGCTTTAGATAATAAATTAAATTGTCCTTTTCTTCCACAAGAACATCTTGTTGGCTCTCTGAATTTTTTTTCAATTTGTAACACTGAAATAACTGTTCCGCATGAAGGGCATTCGAATTTTGCATTTACAACTTGTGGACGAACTTCAGAAGCTTGTCTTACTAATCCTTCAAAGAAAATAAGTTGATTTAAATGATTTGCACGAATTGTTCTTATTTTAACTTTTTGAGTGTTAGGTAAATCATTGAATCTTATTCTGGGTAATTTTATTAATCCTGTTTCTTCAAGTGCTGTTTCTAGTAATTGTAAGATTTCTTCAGGATTAGATATTAATGCTTCTGCAAGTGTTGGTGAACTTGAAGATAGGTCTTGGAAATTTACATAGATAACTTTTTTAGCTTTTCTAATACTTTCACCTATTTCTTTTTTATATGTTTCAAAAAACGATTTTGCTTCTATTATCAGCTCTTCATTTTGTGGCTTTTTATCTGCCATTGCGTAAACTAAAAATTATATTTTTCCTCCTTTTTATGATATAAAAGAATAAGGATTCTAATATTTAAACAATTATGGTATCTTGAGTATATTGTTAGAAAAGTTGTTACTAATTATCTATTTGCGTTAGCTTCTTTTAGTGTTGCAATTAATTGTTCCATTGAATCATTTAATTGCTGGTTGTTCTTAGTTCCTGTACAAACTAATTTTCCATTTGAGAATAATAAGAATGTTGCATTAGGTTCAACTAGCTTGTATACTAAACCTGGGAATTGTTCTGGTTCATATTCTGTGTTTTCTAGTTCTAATGCTAAATAGTTTAGGTTTAGGTCCATGTTTATATTTCCAGAAGCTACAATATTTTGAACAGTTATTTTAGGTTTATCTGTTATATTTACATTGATTTTCTTTAGTGTTTTAATAACTTGTTCAATAACTAATTTAACTTGGGCTATTGATTTTGTCCCTGTACATACTAAATTTCCTGATGAGAAAACTAGAACTGCTGATTTTGGTTCTTTTACTCTTAGAACTAACCCTGGGAATTGTTCTGGATTATATTCTGTATTAGGTATTGTTTTAGCTAATTTTGTTAATGGAACATCTTTTCCTAGAGATGTTGTAGCTACAATATTTTGAATTTTTAAAGAAGTTTGAGATTTAATTGTTTCTTTTGCCATTTGTTACTATAGAATAATTATCTTTTCTATAAGGTTTATAAAGGGAATCCATTTATAAAGGTTTCTATGTGTCAAGGAGAAGATAGTGAAATATGTTTAAAGAATATAGAAGATATATTATAATGTGATAATATTAATAAACATTTTAATCTTAAGATTAATATGGATTTAATGACTAGAACTCCAATCTCTCAGATTAGGTTTGATAATGATTTTTTTAAAAATAATTCTGCATTAGCACTTGTTTGTGGAGGGCCTTGTACTGATTGGACTTGGACTCTTCAACCACATAATCATGAAAGGGTTTTAGAATTTTTTAAAGATAATGCAGAGTTTAGTGATGAAAAATTAGAAAGAGTTAGAGAGGTTTTAGAGAAGGGAGGAGAGTATCCAATAAAACCAAATGGATTAGATTTAAGAAGTTTTATGAGTAATTTATTTGGTGAACCAGAAATTGTTCAACATGGGTCTCAAGGATTAAATGTTGCAATTCAGGCATCTGCTTTTGGATTTGGTCCTGTTCTTTATGATCATTCTATAAGTTCTGAAAATGTTGAAACTTTTGTTCAGAGAAGTTCTTCCTCTTTAGGATTAATGAAAGATATTTATTATAGGACTCGGGAGCATGAACCTTGTTGTAGAAAAAATACAGGACCTTCTGTTACAATAAATCTTAGAACTGAATATGGTGATAGTGTTTCAAATGCTTATCTTTCTGATGCAAGAGAAAGAAATTTTAATTTTCCCGATGTTAGAGAACATCTTGCTAAAGCAGGGGAGAGAATATCTTCTGCATTAGATAGTGGAAAAAGTGTAGGATGTATTGTAGCTGATATTCAAGTTTTAGGACATTCATTAGATGGTAGAGAATTTTCTAAGTATCTAAATTATATGAAGGGAGTAATAAGTGAAGTAAAGGGATTATCTAAAAAAAATAAAGGATTAGTTGCATTAGTTGATTGCGGTGGATTAAGTGCTTATAGTGATAAAGAGATTAGAGAACTTTATGGAGCTATTTATGGACATGCTCCAATCCTTGGAGGTAATGAATTTGAAATACAAAAGTTAGATAATGTTGTTAATAGAAATGCAGAATATAATCATATTCAAAACGCAATAAATTTAGTTAATGCAGGTGTTGAAAGCGTTTGGTTACATACTAGGGATTATCAGGTATTTGTAGCAAATGAAAAATCAATACATCCAGATATGGCAAAAGCTCTTGCATTTTCAAATCTAACAGCAGGTTTATCTTTAGAACAACAAGGTTGTGTCACATTACCTTATCTTCAAGAAAGAATTAATCAAGGAGATTTTAGTTTTAGGGGAGATGAATTTAGTGTTTATGGTTCGCAAGGATGTCAAATTGTTAAAGTTCCTTCTTTAGATATAAATCCTAGTTCAGAAATTCAAGCAGGGGATAGAGCAGGATTAGGTTTTGTTTATGGTTTGTTGAAATCTTAATCCCTATTAACAATTCTATAAGCTAATATTCCAAACACAATTAATATTAATAATAATGCTGTAAATGTAACAATCTTATTTTGAAAATTTGTTACAATTCCTTCAAACACTAAAATACCGCCTGTTGCTAATCCTGTTATTTGAATTAAAATTTCTTTAGAAAATAATCCTGTTAATAATAATGCAAAGCCAATTATTGCAAATACATAGAACCTTATTTGATTAAATTCATCATTTGCTTTTTCCCAATCATCATTACATTCCTTATATTCTTCAGGACATTGTGGGAATTCGCAGTTTAAATGAGGTTGTCGTGCAACCATTGTTCCATCTGAACAAGTTTTTGTATCTTCTGGACATCCTTGAGGAATATCATATTCTCCTTTATACAAGGGGCGAGAACTTGCACAATAATCACTATATTCAGGTTGTTCTAAAAATATACTTAATCCTACATTTACTAATGAAACAAAAATTATCGTTAATATGATGCTTACTAAGATTGAGAGTGCTATTTTGTTCATTGATTTCTTTTTTTTAGACATAATGAGTATAATGAAGGAGATTATTTAAGGGTTGTTATGGGTTCTGATTGGTTTGAAGTTATTATCTAAATCTTTTTAAAACAAAATTCTTTTAATAAATTATATTAAGATGTTATCTTTCAGAAATAATATTTATAGAGTATATTCTTTAATGGATCAATATGTTGATAATCCTAGTGGGATTTTACTTGAAGAAACAAAACATGCATTTAATTTAGCATGTAAAATGGGATTTGAATGTGATGTTACAGAAGGTTTGTTAGTGAATTTAATTGCAGTGAATAATAGTGGTTAATAATTTTTTTATGAAGAATTTTATCTAAACCTTTAAATATACTAATGTATACATATGTATATGGAAACAACAATTAGATTAAATGAAAGAACAAAAGCAGAATTAGATAGTTTAAGACAATATAAAAATGAAAGTTATGATGAATTAGTTAGAAAAATAGTTCATATAGTAAAGGTATGTGAAAAACAACCTCAATTAAGTCAGAAAACAATTCAAGAAATAAAAGAAGCTAGAGAGAATATTAAGAAAGGAGAATTTTATACTGAAGAAGAAGCTAAGAAAATTCTTGGTTTGTGAAATTCTTCTGTTTAAAATGTATAAACTTATTTTTGAAAAGAGAGCTTTAAAAGATTTAAATAAATTAGAAAGAAATATTAAAGAAAGAATTTGGAATAAACTTCAATTATGTAAGTTAGACCCATTTAGATTTCTTGAACCTCTAGTAGGGATTAAGGGTTTTAAATTAAGAGTAGGAGATTATAGAATTATAATTGATGTTGAAAACGAAATAAAGATTCTACAAGTTTTAGAAGTTGGACATAGAAAAAATATTTATGAAAGGAGATACTAATGATGGATTTTCATCACAAAAATACTTATAAATCTTAAATCTATAAATAATTATGACAAAAGAATTATATGGTCGTGTTTTTCCAAATGATGAACTTGCAGAGTTTGAACCAATACCCTTATTATTTCCTGAAAAAGGAAATCCTTTAGGAGTTAGTTTATTTGGTTCTGGAGATTATAAAAAATTTTTAGAAATAATGCAAAGAGATTTTTCTTGTTTACCTTATTATGATAAAGTTAATTTTAGACCTTCAACTTCTTGTGAAAGTATTTTTGTTTTATCTAAAGAAGCAGAGATTATCAGTCCTGAAGAAAAAGAAAGAATAAAAGAACAAGGAAGAAAGATGCCTTTGTGTTGTCTTGGAAGAATTCTTCAAAGCCCTGATGGAGTTTTTGTAAATCCTCCATTAGATGAAAAAGGAAATATTGATGAAGAAGAATATGCCAAAGCAATAGATAGTTTAAGTTTAGTTAATAGTGTTTTATTAGGCAGAGACGGTTTTGGATTTGCACCTTATGAATCATTTAAAACAGGAATGCAAAGTATAGATAAATTTTGCAGAGGAGGTTTAGCAAGAGTATTAGAGGGAACAAGTGAAGATTATGCACATAGATTTGAACAAGCAATATCTGGTGACCCTCTTGAATTTGGAGTAAATGTTGAATGTTTTTTTGATTTTCAAAGCAACACAACTCTTGGAGGGATTTATTTAAAAGAAGAAAAAACTAGTGTTGGAAATGGATTAGGAGTTTATGATGATGTAAAAATTCATCTTCTTGAACCTACTGTAAGTTTTGGAACTATTTTAGAAAGAGAGGTTGTTGGGGTTTGATTAATAATGAATCTTCAATTCATGTCTCTTATAATCATCTACAACTTCTTTTAATGTTGCAGCATCCTGTGCATGCCTATCTGGACGAAGCTGAATTATTCTAGGAAATCTTAATCCAAAACCTGAATTGTATGTTGGGCTTCTTTGTATGTTTTGATATAAAATTGTTACAACAATTTTAGGTTTGATTTGAGCTATTCTTCCGTGTTCTTTTATGATTAGGGGTTTAAGTTTTTTTGTTAATTCTGTAAATGATAATCCTAATTCTGATTTTTCTTTTAATCCAGATGATTTTCCTATTTCTTTAAATGTTTTTGATTTTTCATCATAACAAGAAAGTGTGAATGATGCAAAAGCTCCAACCCTTTTTCCTTTACCATATTCTGCAGCTGTGATTACTAAATCTAGTTCATTTTCAGCTGGTTTTAATTTAAGCATATGTCCAACTCTTGAACCAGGACGATATTCTGATTCCATGTTCTTAATCATGACTCCTTCTTGATTATCATCTAATGCTTCTTTATAGAATTTTTCTGCTTTTTTAACATCTGATGTAATTAATTGATGAGCTGTTTTAAGATGGTATTTTCTATTTTTAATTATCTTTCTTAATAATTTAGTTCTTTTTTCAAATGGTTCATTAAGTAATGCTTTTCCTTCATAATATAAAATGTCGAAGACATTAACTTCAATTGGTAATTTTTTAACTAATTCTTCAATATGGTGTTTTCTTCTAATTCTTTGAGAAATATCCTGGAAGGGTTTGTATTTTTTTGTTTTTCTATCATAACCTACTGCTTCTGAATCTAAGATAAATGATTTTGCCTTAACATGTTCTTTAACATATTTTACAACATCTGGGAATTGGTTTGTTACATTATCTAATCTTCTTGTGAATATTTTAATTTCTCCTTTTTTATTTTTATTAATCATCATTCTAAATCCGTCATATTTGTATTCAAAAATTGCTGGTTTTCCAACTTTTTTGAATGCATCTTCAACAGATTCTGCTTTTAATGCTAACATTGCTTTTAATGGATTTCCAGGAACTAAAGCTGTTGATTGTAATTCTTTAATACCTTTACAAGCTTTTTCAAAAACTAATGCAAAGTCTGTTATTTTATCATAAGAATCTTGAACAGCAAAAATATTTTCTTTTGTTTTTTCTTTAAAACAAGTTTCAACAATTGAATCTCTTATTGTTCCTGACGCTACTCCAATTCTTAATTGTCCTAATAATGTTCTAATAATATATTTAGCTTCAATTCCTGAAGCAGAAGTTAATAATTCTGAAATTAAACTTAATTTTTTATCTACTGTTCCTCTTCCTACTAAATCTGGAAGTCTTTGTAAATTTTTTAAGACTTTATCTGTTGTTAATTTATGGGAGAATAATGTTCCTTGTTTTTTCTTTGTCATAACTTCTTCTGCAACTTTTCCTAAATCTCCTAATTTTTTCCATTTCTGAGTTATTTCTTTTGGAGAAACTCCTGAAGATTTTGCAAGAGCTTTGATACATAGTTGCTCAGAAATTCCAAATTCTTTTTCAGAATAATCTGGGAAAACTTTTCCTTGAATAAGGTAGATAATGTCTTTATTTTTTGAATGTTTTATTTTTTGTAAAAATTCTGAAAGTATTTCTGCTTTTTTTAATCTACTTGAATTCTTTTCCAAGTCTTCATAAATTTCACATAGTTTAATGTATTCCATTTTATCACCTCTTTGAATCATCTCTTTTATTATTGAGATATTAAGAAATAGTGAAAGTGATTATTAAATGTTTTGGGGAAGAAGTTTTAAATATGTTTTAAGATTAATTATTCCCTTGGAATCATAGCAACCCCTCTTGCATGTTGTATGCTACATCCATTAAAATATGCAATTTCTTCAGTATAATTGACAACAACTTGAGTATTTTTTGGAATCTCTTGTATGAAAGTTTCTAAAAGCCCTTTGTTTTTCCTTACTGCATGAACTCCTCTTAATTTATAATCTTTTAAACTTTGCTCAACTGAAGCACAATATTCTGTAGGGGTGCAATTTAATATTTGTGGAGGTAATAATTTCATTGTAATTTAAAAATAAATATTTTATTTTCCCCTTCTCTTACCAGCTCTTACACTAGGCCTATTCTTATTCATTGGATTTTTATCTCTTAATCCTCTTGACTTTTTACCTGCTGATGTTAATCCCCTATTAACTCTATGTTGATTTGTCTTTTTTGTTACCCAATTAAGTGTTTTATCATTTTTAATTTCAGGTTTAGAGTAATCTACTAAGATAACATCATAGAAATAATGTTTTCCATCTTTAGCTAAGTAATATGAATTTAGAACTTCTAAATTAGGGAATTTCTTTTGAGCTCTTTGTTCTGCTACCCATCTATAGCTCATTTTAACCACTTTTCTAATTGTATGTCTTTTACTTCTTCTTCCTTTATTTGTTCTGTGTCTTTGTCTTCCACCTCTTAAAACTCTAACTCTTGCTACAATAATTCCATTTTTAGCCTTGTATCCTAAAGAACGAGCTCTATCTAGTCTTGTTGGTCTTTCAAGTTTTTCAACAGCGCTTTGTTTTCTCCATTCAACCATTAATTCTCTAAGTTTAGTTGAATCAGGTTTTCTCCAAAGTTTTCTTATTTGATGATATAATCCTTTCATTTTAATATTTTTACTTAACTATTTTATATATTTTTGTAATTTAGTATGTTTTTAAAGCTTGTGATTAGTGGTGTTTGGTTGAATAAGGGAGGATTTTTTTTATTTGAAAGATGCGAAAAAATTATATAATTTGAATTATAGCTATTATTGGAGGTTTTTAAAAATGGTTGAAAATATTAGTATTCCTTTGGGAATATCTCAAGAATTGGCAGAAGAAACTGGATGGCATATTGGAGATGGAAGTATGAATATTTATAATAATAAAGGATATCCAAAGGGAATTTATCAATTAAGAGGGCATATGAATGATGATAGGGAACACTATCTTAAAAGGATTAAACCTATTTTTAATTTGCTTTATGATCTTGACATAAGTTTAAGGGAAATGTCTTCAACAAGAGTTTTTGGGTTTCAAATTTGGAGTAATAAATTATTAAATTTTAAAAAAGAATTAGGATTGCCTTTAGGTAAGAAGCTTGATATAGAAATTCCTCAAATATTTTTAGAAAATGATGATTTGAAGATAGCAGTTATTAGGGGAATCTTTGATACTGATGGAGGGATTTATTTGGAGAAGAGAATTAAAGGATTTTATCCAGTGGTTTATATAGTCACAATATCTGAAAATTTATCTAAACAATTATTTGATATTTTAAATGGATTTGGATTAAATGCAAAAATAAATAGCTGGATAGATAATAGGGGAAATAGGAGAAGGGCCTATAGGGTAGTTATTCGAGGAGATAAAATGTTTCATAAATTTATGGAAATAATTAATCCTGCTAACCCTAAACATATTAAAAAATATTTGTGTTATAAAGAAAGCTTTAAATAACCTCAATTATCATTTATTCTATGAGCCTGTAGCTCAGCCAGGTTAGAGCACATCTCTGATAAGGATGGGGTCCCAAGTTCAAATCTTGGCAGGCTCATATATAATATATTTAGCATAATAATTCTTAAATGAAAATAATCTTAGGGTTTATTTTTAATTTTTAGAATCTAATTCTAGAAAAATAACTTCATTGTTTAATGAATATTTTATTAAGGGTAAATTAAGATTTATTGCTTTGTAATAGACTGCTTTTTCTGCTATGGCTTTTACTTCAATTGAAGATTCTAGATTATTTATCATAATGTTTTCTAGGTTTTTTACTCCTGGAACTTCTAATTCATAGATTAATTTTCCGGATAATCTTTTGATTTTTGAGTTAGGTTCTATTCTTGGGAGTTTTGCAATTTGTTTTAATTTTTCTTTTGAAAATTCAGGCATTTGAATGGGTTGAGGTTGTTGTTGAGGTTGTTGTGTTTGAGGCATTTGTTGTTTGTTCATTGTAGGATTTACTTTTTTTCCATTAACAAAGAATTGAACATTAAGTTTATTTTTTGGATTTATTTTGTGATTAATTCTTTTTGGATTCTGAGAATGATTTATTTCTCTCATTTGTTTATCTAACATTTTTAATGTTGAGTGAAGTATTTTATCTAAGAAAGAATCGTTTATTCCTGGAAATGAATTGAGTTCTTCAGGAGAGTCATTTCTTCCTAATAACCCATAATTTTGTCTATTATTTGAAATAAGATTATTTCCACAAGAAGGACAGAAATCATAGGATTTACTTATTTTACTATTACATTTGGAGCATTTTTTCTTAAACATAGGGAATTGAGCAGATATTGGTTTAAAAAAGTTTGGATGGTGTTTGTAATTATTTAATCTATTATTAATTAACCCTTCCACCCTCCCTTAATTAATGGATTAAATAAGTCCTAGATAGATGTTCTTGATCTTAAAACTCAAATTAGTTAAATTTTTAATACCTTATTTTATATAATATTATGGAAAAATCAGGAAAAATTACTCGGGATGAGTTGATTAAAAAATATGGGATAGATGTGGCTCAGTTGGAACAAGAGCAGTTGAAATTAGCTAAAGAGCTTGTTATTAAAAATAAAATAGATTTTAAGTTAGCAGATAAGTTTGGAGGATTTGATAATACTTTTATTGGGAATAAAATTTTGTCTTGTGTTATTGTTTGTGATAAGGATTTTGAGATTATTGATAGGGCTTATGCACTTGAAAAAATAAAGTTTCCTTATTTGCCTGAATTTAGAAATTATAGGGAATTAGAGGCAATGATGATTGCATTTGAGAAATTAACTGAAAGGCCTGATGTGGTTTTGATTCCTGGACAAGGAATTAGTCATTTAAGATTAGGTTTGGCTAGTCATTTTAGTTTAGCTACAGGAGTTCCTTCAATTGGTGTTGCTAATGTTGTTTTAGATTGTGAAATTAAAGGTGAAGGTATCCTTAAGGAAGGAAAGGAAATAGGAAATACTTTAGTTGAAAAAGAAGGGAGTAGGCCAATGTATGTTAGTCCTGGAAATTTAATTGATGTTAAAACAGCGTATGAGGTTTCTAAGAGTTTGATAAAACCTCCTCATAAAAGACCTGAGCCATTACATTTGGTTGCGAAATATGCTAAGCAAGTAAGAAAAGAATTAGCTTAACTAATTGCCTTTATTTTTGGAGAAAGTAATATTATTCCTATGACTGCAATTAAACATATTGTAATTGTTAAAATCATATAAAGAATTACATAAGATTGTTCAGAATATATTTCTCCTTGTTCAATTGTTTGGTTAGAATCATTTTGATCATTGATTGCAAATCCAGTTAGATTATTTTTTGAATTAGGTGTTATGAATAAGGTTAATAATGTAAAACATGAAATTAGAATTAAGAAAAAGATTAATGTAGATGTATTTATTTTTGTTGTCATGTTATTTTAATTAGGGGATTGATGTTTTTAAAATTGTCTAATTTTTTAATGATGTTTTGAAGAAGGAGCATATTGGGTAAGAATTATTCTATCTCCTACTTGTTGGTAAAATATTCTTCCACCTTTATCAACTCTTATAGAATTAGGGGTATTTTGGTATCTTCCAGGTTTTTGATTTCCTAATTGGGTTCCTATTTTGTCAATAGCTCTTTGTAGTATTTTTTTATTTATACCTTTTGTAGCTTTTTGAAATTGTCTTGTTTTTTCTATATTTTCAATAGACACGGTTCCTTCTAAATTTGTTGAAAATAATATCACTCCGATTATTAATGTTATTAATCCGATAATTGGAGTTATGTTGGATATAGAATCTATTCCAATAACTGCGCCAGTTATTGGTAATGGTTTTATGGTTACTAAGAAAATTCCAATAACTATTAAAATAAGTCCTAGTGTTTTTTTCATAATTCTTATTAGGTTTTATAGTTTTTAAAATTGTTGATATAGTTAGATTTATTAATATATATTTAGTGGATTTCTTATGGTAAAGAAAAAATATTATATTACAACTGCAATAGATTATGTTAATGCAGAACCTCATATAGGGCATGCATATCAGAAAATTATAGCTGATGCTCTTGCTCGTTGGCATAAGTTAAAAGGTGAGGAAGTGTTTTTTTTGACTGGAACAGATGAGCATGGGAAAAAAGTTCAAAAAGCTGCTGAAAAAGCTGGAAAAACTCCTAAAGAATTTGTAGATGAAGTTTCTGTAAAATTTAAAGAAGCTTGGAAGTCTTTAGATATTCAACCAAATAGATTTATTAGAACTAGTGATGCAGATCATCAAAAAATAGTTAAGGAATTTATTAAAAAATGTGATAAGAATGGGGATATTTACAAGGGAAAATATGAGGGATGGTATTGTGTTGGGTGTGAAGCTTATTATACTGAAAGAGATGCCCCTGGTTTTGTTTGTCCGATTCATAAAAAGCCTTTAGAAAAATTAGAAGAAGAATCTTATTTTTTTAAGTTAAGTAAATATCAGGATTTTTTATTGAAATTATATAAGGAACATCCTGAATTTGTTCTTCCAAATTCAAGAAGAAATGAAGTTATTAATAGGGTTAAAGAAGGATTGAATGATTTTAGTATAACTAGAACTTCTTTTGATTGGGGGATTCCATTTCCATTAGAAAAGGGACATGTAATCTATGTATGGTTTGATGCTTTGATTAATTATTATAGTGCTACAAGAAAAAAAGGAAATGAGAAATTTTGGCCTGCAAATGTTCATTTACTTGGAAAAGATAATACTTGGTTTCATACTGTTTATTGGCCTGCAATGTTAAAATCAGCAGGAATAGAACTTCCAAAGACAACTTTTAATCATGGGTTTATTTCTTTTAATGGGCAGAAAATTTCAAAATCATTAGGAAATGCAATTTCTCCTAAAACATTAGTGGAGAAATATGGTGCTGATTCTGTTAGATATTTTTGTATAAGAAATTTTCCATTTGGTTCTGGAGATGATGGTGATTTTGATGAAAAAGTTTTAATTGAAAGGCATAATAATGAATTAGCAAATAAGTTAGGTAATTTAGTTAGTAGGGTTCGTGGTTTGGTTGAGAAAAATGGGTTAGAAAAATGTGAAAATAAACTTTTGAAAAAATTAAAAGTAGATAAAATTTCTAAACTTATTGATAATTTTGAATTAGATAAAGCATTGAATGAAATTTTTGCATTTATTGATATTTGTAATGAGTATGTTCAGAGTAAAAAACCATGGGAAACTAAAGATAAAAAAGTTCTTTATGAGTTAGTAGATAGTATTAAGGCAATTGCAATTCTATTGTTTCCTTTCATACCTGAAACTTCAGGGAAAATTGCAAAGCAATTTGATTTTGAATTACTATTGAAGAATATTGATAAACCTATTAAAGTGAAAGATATTAAGAAGGGTGAGATTCTTTTTAGGAAAATTGAATTGAAAGATATATAAAATATAATTTTAAAATGGATAAAATAGATGATTTAAATGAATTTAGAAAAGAGATTGATGAAATTGATTCTGAGATATTAAAGTTACTTGGGAGAAGGCATAGGGTTGTTAAGAAAGTTAAAAAATATAAAAAGGAAAATAATATTGAAGTTGTAGATTTGAATAGGGAAAAAATTATTTTTGAGAGATTAAAAAAGATTGCTAAAAAGTATGAGTTAGAAAGTGGAAGTGTTGAAGATGTATTTAGAGCGATAATAAGTAATTCTAGAAAATTGCAAAAGTAGTTTTGTGAGATTTATGAGAGAAAATTTTGAATAGTTATTAAACTTAGAGAAATCCCCTTCCTAAAGGAAGGGGATGGAAGGTAATTTCTCTAGCATCAAAAACCGAAACAAGCCCCCGCCTTAGAGAATTAAAATTCTCTAATTCTTCAACTCTCTTTTTGATAACGAGTTGAAGTCTTTAGGCAGGGGTTATAAACCGAAGGTTTTTGACAGTATGTTTAGTTACATAAATCCATAAAAACTCTCTAGTTCTTTATTAGCAAAATGAAAGCTTATAATCAAACTAAGGGAAGGAGATATCCTGAAAATTATCCTGTTAAAATCAAGAATCCTTTTTTAGAAGATTTTACTAGGATAAGACATTCAAAATCTTATCGAAGATTAGCTGATAAGACTCAGGTTATTAGTTTACCTCGGAATGTTTATACTAGAACAAGATTAACTCATACTGGAGAGGTTGTTGCAGTGTCTACAACTATCTCTGAGGCATTAGGATTGAATACTTCTCTTTGTATGGCAATTGCAGAAGGACATGATATTGGGCATGTTCCTTATGGGCATTTAGGAGAAGAAATAATCTCTGAAATTTTAGGAAAGTCATTTAAACATCCTGTTGGAGGAGTAGTTGTTGCACAACATATTGAGAAAGATAAGGGAAAGGGATTAAATTTAACTTTTGAAACATTGCAAGGAATTTTACATCATTCAAGAACAGATTCTGTGGATTTAGTTGGAGATCCTAATTTGCCTCAAGAATATGCAGTAGTTATGTTTGCAGATAAAATTGCTTATACTTTTTCTGATTTAAATGATGCAATAAGATATGGATTTTTGAAAAAAGATGAATTGCCAAAATTTATAAGAAGTTTAGGAAAAAATCAGGATCAGAAAATGTATAATGTTTTGCAATCTCTGATTGAGGAAAGTAAATTGCAGGGAAGGGTTGGTTTTAATAATAGTGAAATTTATCAAGATTTTAAGAAGACAAGAGAGTTTATGTTTAAACATGTCTATAAGGCAATAGATCATAGTATTAAGAAAGTTATTTTAAATAAGGCTTATGAATTTTTGTCAACAGAGCCTAAATTTTCAAGAGTTAATCCAGAAGCAGCATTATTAATGTTAACTGATAGACAATTAGATGTTTTAGGGAGAGCTGTTAATGAGAAAGGTAGATGTACTATGAGTGATATTAGGGGATTAGGACTTTCAGATTCAATTGCAATTTTAAGAGATAAAAAAATAGATTTGACAAATCCTGATTTGGGGTGGGGTGAGAAAAGGATTCCTGTTAAGGTTTGATTGTTTTAGTGATTTGAATCTGTTTTAACTTCTGCTTTATCAAAAGGCAGACCAAAACTATTAACTGTTTTTTCTAAATCGTCTAGAGAATTAGCATTGGTAAAACGTATATTAAAAACAGGCATTTTAGGGTTTTCTTGATAACCTCTTCTAGAGACTGTTGCTAAATTACCAGAACCATTAATATAATTATCAATTCTATTTTTAAATTCATCATTTGTATAATTTCCAGTAACCCATTCTTTTGCAATTCTTTCTGCAATTTCTGGGAGATTAGGAGAATACATTACTCCAACACCCTTGCAAGTTTCAGCATGTGCTTTATCACCGATATAACATAAACTAAACCCAAAATTATGTTCTAAACTTGTCATAATCTTAGTAAGAATTATTAGTTTAAAAAGAAATATATAATCTAAAATAATATTCATTATCTTTTCTTAAAAATCCATAAAGTAAAAGCACCTAAAATTGCTCCAAGAGCATTAAACACAATATCCCATGCAGTATTGTAATATCCTCCAACACCTGTTTCTTTTAGAAAGAGAACTGGAAGGAATTCTGCTATTTCATTAAATGCACCGATTCCTATTGCAGTTAATGTTATTACTGGATAAAGGATATACATATTTGGTTTTTTATTAAGGTTGTTTTTTATTAAATGCCAGATTACGAAAATCATTACAAAATATAGATAAGCGTGAACAAATTGGTCGTATTTTAAAATATAGAAATGTTCATGCGCCCAAATCGGAATCATATGGAAGGCATATAAAACTTTTCCTTTAACAATTAATCCTCCTCCGGCCATGTGCATTAAACCCCATGCAGATAAGGCCCATAGAATTGGATATGAAAATTTAGTTATTCTTTGTGTAAAGAATAATAATCCAAAAATGAGTAACATTATTACAATATACCAAAGGAATTCAATATTTTTTATTTTAAGATAATATGTTGAGAAAGCTATTATGTAAATTAAGTTGAATATAATTAGTAACCACTCACCTTTTTTTATTGTCATGTTTGATGAAGGGGATGGGAGTTATTAAATGTTTTTGGTGGAGTTTAACTAACCTTAGCACCTTGCTCAATTACTCCATCTGTTTGGAGAAGCTTAACTTCACTTTTATCTCCATTAGATGCTGCTAGAATCATACCGTGGCTTTCAATGCCTTTGATTTTTTTGGGTGCTAGGTTTGCGAAAAAGATGCATCTTTTTCCTTCTAATTCATCTTTATTATAATGTGTTTTTAATCCTGCAACAATTGTTCTTGTTTCTGTTCCTAAATCTATTTTTAATTTGTAAAGTTTGTCTGCGCCGTCTATATCTTCTGCCTTTAGGATTTCTGCAGTTCTTATATCTAATTTTATCCAGTCTTCAAAATTTATTTCAGCCATTTTATTTTAATCCTAGATTTTTTAATATTTGTCCGATAACTCCTAATTGAATTGGAGGTTCTAGGTTTGTTTCTTCTCCTAAAACTCTTCTTGTGGCTCCAACATAAGTTCTTGTAGAATTACTTTTAGGATGTGTGTGAATAACTGCGTTTTTCATTACTTGTGATTCTCTTATCGCTTCTTCTTCTGGGATAATTCCTAAAATAGGAACTTCAAGCATGTCTTTAATATTTGATATAGACATTTCTGTTCTTGCACCTCTGTATCTTGTGATTATTACTCCTAAAACTGGTTTATTCATTTCTTCTGCTAATTTAATTGTTTTAAGTGCATCTGTTACTGCAGGCATTTCAGGATTTGTTACTAAAATTATTTCATCTGCTGCATTTAATGAAGCTTTAGCTTCTTCGCCTAATCCTGCTGCAGAATCTATGAGGATAAAATTAGTTATTTTTTTTAATTTTTTAACAACCTCTCCGAGTTTTTTATATTCAATTTTTTCTGTTTCTTTTAATGAAAGTGAAGCAGGGATTATCTTTGTTCCTGAGTCATGTTCATAAATTGCATCTTCTACTTGTGCTTGTCCATCTAAAACATGATTTAATGTAATTGGGACTATTGGGGCTCCTAAATGAATTCCTATATTAGGAGTTGTTAGATTTGCATCAATAATAGTAACATCTTCTCCAAGATGATTCATAGAAGTTCCTAAGTTTATGGTTGTGGTAGTTTTTCCTACTCCACCTTTTCCTGAAATTATTGCATATGCTTTAGCCATTTTGTTTAAATCCTTGTAATTGCATATTATTTTGTGCAATTAAATTGCTTATTTGGATGAGAGGAAAAGTTTGGTGTAATTTATAAATCTTTCTAGAATTTCAGCATATTCTTTTAATTTGTCTAAATTAACTGCAACTTCATCGCCTCTATAGGTTATTCTTAAACAAACACCTTTTCTAAACTCTCCTTCTTTTGTATTTTTAAGAATATCAATAAGTTTGAACATTTCATATTCTCTTACTGCATCCATTACATCTGGTTCATCTTTGAAAACTTCTTTTATTAAATCAAGCTTTAATTTAGGTGCACTTGGAATTTTTTTAACCATTTTCTTCTTTTTTGCTTTTTCAAGCAAGCCGTCAAAGGCAGAATCCATCATTATTTTCCATCTTCGAATTAGGTTAATCATAACATCGCATGTTTTTGTGTATTTCATGCTTACATAAAGTAAATGATCTGCACTAATTTTTTCCTTAATTATTTTTTCTAATATTTCTGTCATTTGTATTTTGATAGTTTCCCTTTTGATTAATCCTTAAAAATTGAGAAAAGGGGGTTAAGTTTTAACGTGCAGGTTATATATAAATGTTTTGGGGTTTTATCTAACTTTCATAGATGTCTTGAGAAGTATTTCTTTTGCTAAAAGAAGGTGTTTTTTGACTTTAATTAAATCTAAAGTCTCTGTTTTAAGTGAATCTGATAAAATAACTACTTTTTCTTTTTTTATGAATTCCATTGCAGATTCTTGATGTTGTTTGTTTAAGATTATTAATTTTTTTATTTGTTTTATTTGTTCATTAGATATTTCATAGTTTTTAGCGCATTTTGTTTCAAAAAGATTGAAATTATCTCTCGGATTAGAATATAGTCTAATTCTTTTGTATAATGTTTCATAGTTTAAAATAGCATTAATGCAACTGATAATTGATTTATAGATTTCATCAAATATTTTTAAAAGAAGTCTTTTTTCATTTACTAAAGGGTATGTTACATAAAGCATATGATCTGCAATTTTTAGAGTTCTTATTGCATTTTTTAGATTTTCTTGATATTTTTCCATTGTAAAAAGGGGTTATCTTTCTAATATCGGGGTATAGATTAAAGGTAAAAAATCTTAATAAAATTATGTGTGGTTAAATTCTTGAAGGCATTCTTTGAAAAGGAGTTTGTTGTTTTGATAAGGGTATTGGGAATAATTTAAATTTTGCAGGTTTAATTTTTTCTAGTGATTCAACTTCTTCTTCATCACATTTTAATAAGTTTGCTAATTCTTTTCTTGCTTTTTTAATTTCTTCTTTAGTGGTTTTGGTGATTATTACTTTATCTTTTATATAAATGTAAAATCCTTGAGTGCCATATGGTTTTTGAGAAAATCTTGCTTTTTCTTTGTATGTGTTTTGAAGTAACCTTGTTACTTGAATCATTTTTTCTTTTGAAGGAATTAATCCAATTGAATCTACCCAATTTGTTAAATCAAATCCAGCGCCACTAACATTTTGAGAGTGTTCTAATTCTTGGGTTATTAATTCATAATCTTCTAAATTAATTCTTTCATCTAAAACTCTAGCTAATTCAGGGGTTCTTCTATAAGCTAACATGCCTAAGTTATAAGTTATATTATATCTTTTCTCTGGAAATGAAACCATTTTTTTATTGTAAAGAAATAAATTTACAAGAAGTTTATATATTTTGTTGTTTTAAGAAAGTAGAATTAGTGTTTTATTAGCTGAGAGCTAATAAAGCGTCAGTCAAATCACCTTCTGCATCTTCAAGAGCTTTTTTAGCTTCTTCTTCAGAGCAGTTTGTTTTTTCAATTATTGTTTGAATATCTTCACTTGTTTTATCTTCTTCAGGCTTTTCTGATTCTTGAGTTGCTTCTTGTTCTGAAACATCTCCTGAGATTTGAAAATTTTCTTGTCCTTGCATATTAATTTTAACTACAGAAGGATTGTCGATAATAATATTTTTATCTGATGTTTTGATGATAACTTGTTCTGCATCAATTTCTTCTTGAGCCATGCCCATTTGTTTCATCATTGCCTGCATTTTTTTTGGGTTTATTCCTGGAAACATTTTAAGGTGTAATTGTAATTGGGAAGAATAATTTTAAGATTGTTACAAATGCTACTGTGAGGATTATAAATAAAACTACGTGTGATGGTTTAAGCATAAATCTACTTTTGTATTCTTCCTTATAGTTCATTAACCCGCCAAAAGAGCCGGGCATTTGAATTCCTGGTTGTTGTGCCATTTTATATTTTGTTTGAATTGTTTATATGATTAATAGAGAAATAAGGTGTTTTTAAGGTTTTTGGAAGCTAAAAAACTCCAATATCTCCATACTCCAAAACCCCTATATACTACTTTCACATGGTTAACTAAAATAATTCTTTATTTTTATTTATTTTTTAACATAATCAGCTTGAGCTCTTAATCTTTCCATATCACTTTTTAATTGATTAAATTTTTTCTCTCTAAATATATATCCTTGTTCTAATCTTTCCATTATTATTGGGGAAGCATAAATTAATTGAGGGCTATATTTACCATGAGTTATTGCTAAAACATTAAATCCTCTTTCTTCAATTTGTTTAGATAAACCAATTGATTCTATATAATGAGTATCTTCACTAACTAATCTAGGAGTTTTTAATCTAACTATTCCTTCAGGATTATCTAAGGATGCTAAAGTATGTCTATTAATATATCTAAGAGTGGTTCCCTCATCACATTTATCTATTGTTAGTTGTAATTTAGGATTATAAGAAAGTTCTTTAAGTTCTTGTTCTAAATCTTTTGGTGTTTTAAATCTTTTACGAGGATGCCATAACCAATGTTCTGATTCTCTAAATCTTCTTCCAAATGCAGGATGATTTGGATCTAATCCATAAATTTCTTCAGCAATTCTACTTACTATTGGACCTGTTACTTCTCCTGCCTCATTAAGTTCTTCTTGAGTTAATAAAAGAGGTTCATCATAAGCTTCATCACCTGCCCCTCTAACATCTTCACTAGTTTCTTCTGCAAGCCCATGAATTTTTACATTCCCTAAAATAGATCTTTCTTGATCAACTTCATATCTTGCTTGTTTTGGTAATCCTTTTTTCTTTTTCTTTGATTTCTTTTCTTTTCCCATGCTCTCTTTTATCTATTCTTCCTTAAAAGCTTTTATTTGATTAACAACAACTTTTAAAACCTTAAAAACTTCAAGAATTTAGCATAAAATGGCAAATAAATATAATGTTCAAGAAGTTGAAAGTAAGATCAGAGAATTCTGGGAAAAAAAGAAAATTTATAAATTTGATAAAAAAAGAAAAGGAGAGATTTATAGTATTGATACTCCACCTCCAACTGTTTCTGGTAAGATGCATATAGGGCATTCATTTTCTTATTCTCAACAAGATTTTATTGCAAGGTTTAATCGGATGAAGGGGAATGTTTTTTATCCGTTTGGAACTGATGATAATGGATTACCTACTGAAAGATTAATTGAGAAAACTAAAAAAGTTAAGAGTAAAAATATGTCTAGAGCTGAATTTATTAAATTATGTTTAAAGACTTTAAAAGAGATAACTCCTGATTTTATTGATGATTGGAAAAAATTAGGAATAAGTTGTGATTATGATATTTATTATTCGACTATTGATGAAAATTCTAGGAAGATTTCACAAAATTCTTTTCTTGAACTTTATGGGAAGGAGTTAGTTTACAAAAAAGAGTTTCCAACACTTTGGTGTCCTGATTGTCAGACTGCAATTGCTCAAGCAGAGTTAGAGGATAAGGAAGAAAATAGTTTGTTTAGTACTTTGAAGTTTAAGGTAATGAGTTCTTCATCGGAAGAAAATTCTAAGAATGCAGAAGATTTGAAGAATGCTAAAGCTAATACTATTCTTATTGCAACAACTCGTCCAGAATTACTTTCGGCATGTGTAGCTGTTTTTGTTAATCCTAAAGATAAAAGATATAAAAAATTAGTTGGGAAAAAAGCTAAGGTTCCTTTATTTGATTTTGAAGTTCCAATTTTGGAAGATGAGAGTGCAGATATGGAAAAGGGAACAGGGGTTTTGATGATTTGTTCATATGGGGATAGATTTGATGTAGATGCAATTAATAGGCATAAGTTGGATGCTAAATTGGTTTTAGGAAAGGATGGGAAAATCTTAGATGGAGATTATGAGGGGTTGAAAGTTAAACAAGCTAGAAAGCAAGTTTTAGAAGATTTGGATAAGGCTGGATTGATTGTTGATAAAAAAGAGATTAGTCATGTTGTTAATGTTCATGATAAATGTGGTAATTGCATAGAATTTTTAACAACAGAGCAATGGTTTATTAAAATTTTAGATAAGAAAAATGAATTGATTAAGCAAGGTAAGAAAATTAAATGGTATCCTGAATATATGTTTAAGAGATATGAGAATTGGGTTAATGGTTTAGAATGGGATTGGAGTATTTCTAGGGAAAGACATTTCGGTATTCCTATTCCTGTTTGGTATTGTGATGATTGTAATGAAATTATTTTAGCTGATAAAAAAGAATTGCCTGTCGATCCTTTACAAATTAAAAAGAAATGTCCTAAGTGTAAGAAGAATGCTAAGGGTGAAGAAAAGGTTTTGGATACTTGGGCAACTTCGTCTTTAACACCTCAAATTGCAAGTAATATTGTTAAAGGGGATGTGAAGTTACCTTATAGTTTAAGGCCGCAAGCACATGATATAATTAGAACTTGGGCATTTTACACAATTATAAAATCTTTGTATCATGAAAATAAAATTCCTTGGGATAATGTGATGGTTTCTGGATTTGTTACATTAAAGGGTGAGAAGATGAGTAAAAGTAAGGGTAATGTTATTCAGCCTCAAGAAGTTCTTGAAAATTATGGCGCAGATGCATTAAGATTTTGGGCAGCTAGTTCAAAGTTAGGTGAAGATTTAGATTATCAAGAAAAGGATTTAATTACTGGAAAGAAATTTATAAATAAATTAATCAATGCTTCAAGATTTGTATTTATGAATTTAGAAGATTTTAATGGGAAGAGGCCTAAGAAACTTGAAGTTATAGATGAATTATTTTTAGTAAAAGTTGATGAGTTAATTAAAAGTGTAACAGAGAGATTTGAAAATTATGAATATTCAAAGGCTAAAATGGAAGTGGAGAAGTTTTTTTGGAATATGTTTTGCGATAATTATTTAGAGATTGTTAAGAAAAGGATTTATCAAAATAAAAAAGGGAAAGAATCTGCACAATATGCTTTGTATAATGGTCTGCTTAATGTGTTGAAACTTATTGCTCCAATAATGCCTTTTATTACTGAAGAGATTTATCAAACTTATTTTAAGAAAAATGAGAAAGATGAAAGTATTCATTTGAGTGAGTGGCCGGTTGTGAGTTTATTGCTTAAGGGTAATAAAGATTCGAAAATAGCTGAAAATTCAAAATTTGATAAATTAATTGATATTATTGTAAAAGTAAGGCAGAAGAAATCAGATAATAAAAAATCTATGAATTCTGAAATTGTGTTGCATATTTCTAAAAAAGAATATGATGAAATTGGAGATATGATTGAAGATTTGAAAGATGTTACAAATGCTGTTGAGGTTAAGGAAGGAAGATTTAAGGTTGAGTTTGTTGAATAAAATTGATTATAATAATTTTTATAAAGGTTAGATTGTTTTGTTTATTATGGTAATTTCAACCTCGACTCAATCACAAGATAGAGATTATTTAAAATATTTTGAAGGTGGAAGAGAAGGATTTTATGAAAGATTTGGAAAAGCTCTTAGAGAGAGTGGACCTAGTGTAAATGGATTAGAGTTTCTTCAATTACCTAAGGAAACAGGAATTGCACGTGATTCTATTGTTCGTGCTTCAAGAGGAGATCTAAGTCAGCTTTCTAATGAACAAATTCATAGGGTAGCAGAAATATTTAAGTTACCTTCTATTGATAAAATATTAGGGATGCCAACAATTCCAGAAGATGATAAACATGAGTTATATAAGGAGATAAGGGATGGAGATGGATTTATGCCAGTTAGTGGAGAAGCATCTTATGATAAAATAGTTCTAGTTAATGTATTTATTAGAGCAAGTAATCAGTTATAATTAACATCTTTATGATTATTAAAGAAGGTAGATTTAAGGTTGAGTTTGTTGAGTAAAATTGATTATAATAATTTTTATAAACTATAAATTATCTAATTTATTATGAATAATCCAACATCAGCTCAAACACAAGACATAGATTTTTTAGCTTATTGTGAAGGAGGAAGAGAAGGAGTTTATGAAAGATTTGGACAAGCACTTTATAGGGAGATTAGTGTTCTAAATACTTTGCATTTTATGGAGATTTTACAAATTAATCAATTAAATTATTCTGAAGTTATTTCTGCACGTTCTGGAGATTTATATCCAATTTCTAATGAGAGTGTAAATCAGATTATGTCTGTATTTGAAATTGATTGTGGAGATGTCTTAGGAGATATAACAATTCCTAAAAAAGATAGGTCTAAATTATTGGAAAGAATGAGGGAAGAAAATCCTGAATTAAATGATGAACCACCTTATAGGGATTTAACACTAGAGATTTATGTTAATATAAGGGCATCAGAACAATTATAATTACTTTTTATTTATCTATCCAAACAATTAAAAACGCTTCTAACTACCCTTTAAAATGGCAATGGATGATAAGGAAAGAGACAAATTAGAAGAATTTGCAGAATTAGTAAAAAGTTATAGAGCGAGACATACTGAATTGATTACTGTGTATGTTCCTGCAGGATTTGATATTAATTTGATTACTAAACAACTTGAAAGTGAGAAGTCTACTGCTGCTAATATTAAGTCTACTACTACTCGGAAGAATGTTCAAGATGCTTTAGAGAGTTTGGTTAGGGTTTGTAAGGGAATGAGGCAAACTCCTAAAAATGGGCTTGCATTGTTTGCAGGGAATGTTTCTCAAGTTGAAGGACAAGATGATTTTATTACAGAAGCTTTTGAGCCTCCTGAAGAATTAGGGGTTAGATTGTATAGGTGTGATCAGACTTTTGTTATTGATCCTTTGGATGATATGTTAGAGGTTAAAGAAATTTATGGTTTAATTGTTATTGATAGAAAAGAAGCTGCTATTGGTTTATTGATTGGTAAGAAGATTAAGATGTTGCAACATTTTGATAGTTTTGTGCCTGGAAAAACTACTAAAGGTGGACAATCGGCTGCAAGGTATGCTCGTATTAGGGATGGTTTAGCAAAGGAATTTTTTAGGAAAATTGCAGAGGTTGTTAAAGATGAATTTTTTGATTTAAAGGGTTTGAAAGGTGTATTGGTTGGAGGGCCTGGGCCTACAAAAGAAGATTTTTTGAAAGAAGGAAATTTAGTTACTGCTATTAAAGATAAGGTTTTGGCTGTGAAGGATATTGGTTATGCTGATGAACATGGATTGGGATTATTGGTTGAAGTTTCTGAAGATGTTTTAGCTAATCAGGAAATTATTTATGAAAAAAAGATTCTTGAAAAGTTTTTTGATCAACTTGGAAAACATAAAGATAAAACAGTTTATGGAAAAGAAGATGTTGAGAAAGCATTAGGGATGGGGGCTGTTGAATTATTATTGTTAAGTAAAAAATTAGATAAAAAAGATATTCGAAAGTTTGAAAAAAAAGCTATGGAAACTTCTACAAAAATAGAATTAGTTTCGGTAGATACTGATGATGGATTGCAATTTTGGAATTTGGGTGGAATTGGTGGTGAATTGAGATTTAAGTTGCAGTGATTTAGAACATAATCTTTAAGTATTATATTTCTTATTCTTAAATGTACTAAAATGGAAAAAGAGAATATTGTGAGTTCAGAGACTGTGAAAGAAATTGATGAGAGTAATGAAGTTGAAAATTTAAAGAAAGTTGAGGCAGCATTATTTATATCTGCGAGATTTTTAACTTTGAATGAATTAGTTTTGCTTACTGATGTTAATCCTTTAATGATTAAAGAATTATTAGAAAAATTGATTTTAAAGTATAATCAAGATGAATCTGCTATTGAAATTGTTGTTAGAGATGGTATGTGGAAAATGGATGTTAGGCAAGAGTATGTTTCTATGATAAATAAATTAGCTACTGGAAGTTCTGAGTTTAGTAAGGCTGAGCAAGAGACATTAGCTGTTATTGCGTATAAGCAACCTGTTAAACAATCTGTTATAATTAAGATTAGAGGGAATAAAGCTTATGAGCATATTAAGAATTTTATTGGTATTGGATTGGTTCAGGCAAAAAGAGCAGGACATACTAAGGAATTAAGTTTAAGTGATGATTTTTTTGAATATTTTCATGTTCAGGATAAGGGTGGTTCTGATGAAGGGAGTTCTAATTCTGAGGAATCTGAGGAGTTGAAAAATGCTGATGAAAGTATTCCAAAATCAGGAGATTTAGAAAATTCCAATCATACTGATTCAGGAGGTATCTCTGATTCATCAAAATCAGAGGATTCCAATAATGCGTAAACCAAGATTAAATGATTTTTCAAAATATTTTTTTTGGTTAGTCGGATTGTTATTTATGATTTTAGCAATTATGGCTGTAGGAGAGTCTTTTGCAAATGATAATCCTTTTCAGATATTTTGGTTATGTTATTTAGGACTTTTTTTAACAGGATTAGGGATTTTTAGAAGAGATACTTTCTTGTTAATAAGTCAGATGAATATTTTGATGATTCCAATTATTATTTGGGGTATTGATTTTTTTTATGTTGTTTTTTTTAATCAATCCTTATTTGGAATAACTGATTATTTTTTTCAAGGAGAGAAGATTTTTATTTCTGTTTTTATAAATTCTCAACATTTATTTATAGTTCCACTTTCACTTCTTGCAATATATTTTATAGGTGTTAAGGGAAAAGATATGTGGAAATGGAGTATGGCTCAATTAGCAGTATTTTTTGTAATAATTAGATTATTTACTCCTGTTGAAATGAATATTAATTATGCATTTCAACCTTTTAGTTTAATTGATTTTGTTCCTTTGAAATATTATGGTTTTTTGTGGTTTATTCTTTTATTTGTGATGGTTTATGTAACTAATTGGTTATTGGGTAGGTTAGGTCAATTAAGGATGAAAAATAATAGAATACAATAATCTTTAAAACTACATTATAACTTTAACAAATCATGGATTTAATAATAATCGTTTATCTGACTTTGATGTTTATTGCACTTTATATGCTCTCATTTTTCATAATTTTAACTATTACTAATAAGAATCGATTATTTGATTATGAAAGACCAAAAAAAGAATATTTTGTGAGTATTTTAATTCCAGCATTTAATGAAGAAGATACTATTAATGGGACTATAGAGCATATAGCTGCTTTAAATTATCCAAAAAATAAGTTAGAAATAATAATAATTAATGATGGTAGTAAGGATAATACCAATAAAATAATAAAAAAAGCAATGAAAAAATATCCTTTTTTGAAACTTTTAGATAAAAAAAATTCTGGAAAAGCAGATTCTTTAAATCAAGGAATAAAAATGGCAAAAGGGGAATTAATTGCTGTTGTTGATTCAGATTCATTTCCATCAAAGAATTCATTAAAAAAATTAACTGGATTTTTTAATAATCCTCAAATGGGGGCTGTGACTTCTTTTGTAACTGTAAGAAATAGGAATGTAAATCTTTTAACTAAAATACAATCTTTAGAATATATGGTTTTGGGCTGGGCAAGAAAACTTTTGGATTTTGTAGATAGTGTTTATGTGACAAATGGGCCTTTAAGTGTTTATAGGAAAAAATATGTAGAAGAGGTGGGTGGATTTGATTTAACTACTGTAACAGAGGATATTGATATAACTTGGAATCTTCTTAATCATGATTATAAAACTGCAATGTGTTTGGATGCAAGGGTTTCAACTGAGGTTCCTTCAAAATTTAAAGCATGGTTTATGCAAAGGTCGCGTTGGGGGCTTGGAGGATTACAAGCAATAGCAAAATACAAAAAAATGTTTTTTAGAAAAGGAATGTTTGGTGCATTTATTTTACCTTTTGTTTCATTTAGTATAATCGTAAGTATTTTTGGGTTTTTATTTTCTAGTTATCTTATTTTAAGATCTACATTTAGTAGATTTATAGTAACTGCGTATTCTGCATCATCTGGAGCATCACTTTTTCATTTTCAAGAATTAAATTTTTATCCATCTGTTTTACTTTTTTATCTTTTAATTTTATTTTCTGCATCTATAATTTATTATAATTATGTTTTATTTAAAACAAAATATGAAGATAATTTTTCACTTAAAAGATTTCTTAATCTCTTATTATATATTTTAATATATTTGTCAACTTATTCAATTATTTGGTTTCATTCAATATATAGATTTGTTAAAGGGGATAATAGATGGTGATAGGGATTTATTGTTTTTGATAAGTTATTTTTTGATATGTTTGATTCATATAAGTTCTATCTCATTAATCTTTAAATAACAATTCTCCTATCTTATACTCATAAAAATGAAGGGAAATAAACATGCATTTTGGCAAGCATTATTAATAGCATTATTAATATTTTGGCTAGGAATCTTAATTGGAGTTTTTTTTGAAAATTATAGGATAGAAAATTTAGAAGAGGTTTATTTTGATTCACAAACCGGGCTTTTAGATTTTGAATTAACTTCAGAAATAATTTATAATTCTAATCTTGATTGTACAACTTTGAATGAAAAAAGTGTATATTTTGCAGATAATATCTATAAAGAGGCAATAAAATTAGAGAAATATGATGATTCAAATAAGATTACTAAGGAATTAATTACTCTTCATAGGAGATATGACTTATTACGAACTCTTTTATGGAATGGGATAATTGAAAATAAAAGAAATTGTAATGAAAGCATAAATACAGTGGTTTATTTATATCAATATCAAGATGCTTCAATAAATAAGAAAGGTTTGCAAGGGGCAATGAGTAGTCATTTAATAGATTTAAAAGAAAAATATCAGGATGATATAATTTTAATCCCAATAGCTGTGGATACAAATGTTGAGTCTCTTAATATTTTAAGAGAGATCTATGATTTAGATAATTTTCCAGTAATAATTGTAAATGAAAAAACAAAGTTTGAAACATTAGACTCATTAAAGGATATTGAGAAAGCTTTTGAATTAGATAATGGTTTTGTGGATTCAGGTGTAATTGCCTTGAATTAGGCCTTTATTGAGTTTTTTATATATTTTAAAGTATAAATAAGAATAAAAAGAGAAACTTAGTCTGTTTAGTATGGTTGAAGTATGTGTTCGATGTGGAGTGGATGGAAATGAGGTAAGACTTTTTGATGCTATTTATGATGGGTGGATGAGTTGTATTTGTGAAAGATGTGCTATAATTGAAAATATTCCTGTTATTAAGAAACCAGAAACATCTCAATTAAAAGAATCTGAGAGAGGAGTTAATGTTTATGATAGGATGAAGAGGATGTCTGGAATAAAGGATGTTAAGGAAGAAGATGCTTATTTTAGAGAAGATAGATTAAATGAGTTAGAAAGTAATCCTAATCTTGAAACTCCTGAGATAGAGAAATTGAATTTAATTGAGCATTTTCATTGGGAAATAATGAAGTGTAGAAGAAGGAAAGGACTTTCTCAAAAACAATTATCTGAGGGCTTAGGAGAATCTGAGATAGTTATTCAAATGATTGAAAAAGGGAAAATTCCTGAGCAACCTGAAACTTTAATTAAGAAATTAGAACAATTTTTTCAAATTAGATTAAGGAAATTAAGTGAAGCTGAAAAAATGAGAATGTTAGAAAAGAAAGAATCTATGCCTATTTTAATTGATGATAATGGAAATGAGTTGGATAGTATTCCGGAGGAGACCCTCCCGCCCGCCCAAGAGGGGGAGAGTATTTTAAATTCTTCAAATTCTGAAGGTTCAGAGATTGATGAAGAAGAAGTAATTAAGATTGATGAAAAAGGGGATGTTAATATAAAGGACAGTGATTTTAATAAAGTAAGGATTGCTGATTTAAGGGATTTGCATAAAAGGAAAATTGAAGTAAGTAGGCAAGAACAAATTGAAGAACAGCAAAAAATTGAGGAAAGAAGAAGAATGATTGAAGCAAGAAAAGAAGAAGCAAGATTGAAAAGTGAAAGAGAATCTAATGAATTAGATAATGTTTTAGGTGGTAGTGAATTATTAGGGAGTGATGAAAGGGAGGTTGATAAAGAATTAGTTTAATATGAGTGTTGGTGAAAAAAGAGAGAGTGTTCCTAAATTAGAAGGTTTAGGGGATTTGGAAGTTGATGATGGTTTAGATTCAATAGAGATGATGTTTCATTTGGGATGTCCTTCAAGACTTCCTCCTATAAATGTTAATTTTGGAGATATTCATAAATTTAGTGATGATGATTATCTTTTATTTTCTTCAAGGGCTGAAATTGTTGAAAGTTCTAAAGGGGTTTATTCTAGGGAATTAGAAATTGCAAAAATGGTGAGTGGAAGGCCTGTGAGAGTTGTGAAGTATGTTAAGCAAGAAGATTATGAATAATGCTTTGTGAATGATTGGAGAATTTGATAGTGGTTAGAGAAAGCCTTAAAAACCCTCATTTTCTATGATTTCTATGGAAATAAAAATTCTTAAAGATGAAAAGAATGAATTAGAAGTAGAAATGAATAATCAGACTATTGTAGAGTTAGTTAGAGTTTATTTGAATAAAGATAGTGCTGTTACATTAGGTGCTTGGAAAAAAGAACATTATAGTAAACCTCTTATTTTAAGAATTACAACTGAAGGAAAGAGTGCTAAGAAAGCTTTACAAGAAGCAATAGCAAAAGCTCAAAAAGATTTGAAGAAGTATGGTGATGAGTTTAAAAAGGCTAAGTAATTTTTTAAAGGAAGTTTTTAATGAGTTAAAAGATTACATAAATGCTTATAATATAATTCTGTTTTGATTATTTATGGAAATAGGATTAAAAGAAGAGGCAATGATTGAAGATAATCTTAATGATAAGGTTATGACTGGAAGTTATGATTTGAATAAATGGCTTGAAGGAGGTTATGAGAAAGGTGTTATAAGTTTATTTTATGGAGGGCCTGCAAGTGGGAAGAGTAATTTTGTTGTTTTAGCTGCGTGTCATCAAGCTAAGAAAAATAAAAAGGTTTTATTTATTGATAGTGAGGGGAGTTTGTCTTTAGATAGGGTAAAACAGATTTCAGGAGGATTACCTGAAATGATTTTAAAAAATATTTGTATTTTAAAGCCTGTGAATTTTAAGGAACAGAAAGATGCTTTTTCTAAATTATTTAAAGAATTAAAAAAGAGTGAAAATATTGGGTTAATTGTTGTTGATAGTATTAGTTTGTTATATCGATTAGAATTAGCAGAGGCAAGGAAAAAAGGAATTGATGAAGTGAGGAGAATAAATTTTGATTTAATTGAACAGATTAAATATTTGCAAGAGATTGCAAGAAAAAGAAATATTGCTGTTTTAGTTACAACTCAAGTTTATAATGAATTTCTTAGTGAAGAAGATTGGCTTGCTGGAAAAGAGGCAGGAGTTAATGTTGTTGGTGGAGATATTTTAAAGTATTGGAGTAAATGTCTTATTGAGTTAAAGAATAATGGTAAGAGGCAGGCAATAATTAGAAAACATAGAAGTTTGCCTGAGAAGAGTTTGAATTTTGAGATTTGTAATGAAGGGATAAGGAAGAAGGGGTGGTTGTGATTATTTCTTAATCCCAACATCAGCTATCTTTTTTTCAGGTTTTGTTTTTGGTTTTTTGCCTGAGTATCTTGCTTCTGGTTTCTTGTTGTTTCCGTTTGCATCTAATTCTAATCTTGTAGGGCATTTAGGATTAAAGCAAAATATCCATGGACGTTTTCCTTGTTTAAATCTGATTAACATTGGCCATCCACACTCTTCACACATTTTATCTTCAAGTTTTTTAACAACACAGCCAGAAGGTAATGGATATGTTTGAGTGCAATCTGGATAAGCATTACAACCTACGAAATAGGATTTAAATCTTGGTGTGAATCTTAAGGAAAGATGGCCTTTTTTACATGCGTGACATTCTAATAATTTATTATCTTCTTTTTCTTGTGCCCAAGCAGCCTCATTAGCTCCTCTAAGTTCTTTACCAATTGCTTTTTCATTTTTCTTAAAATCTTTGGATATTTTTGTTAAGGCTATCTCTGCTTTTTTAATTGTAGATTCTTCTTTTTTCTCTAAATCATGTTTAGAACCTCTAATAATATCCATATCTTTTTCAATTTCTCTTGTTAATTTTTCATCAATAATAACTTCAGAATATTTTTTTAATGTATCAATTAATCTTATTCCTAATTCTGTTGCTTTAATTGATTTGTCTTTAACATAATTTCTATCATAAAGTGTTTCAATAATATTTGCCCTTGTAGCTTTTGTTCCTAAATTCTTTTTTTCTAGTGCAGTTACAATTGAGGCAGGAGAAAATCTTCTAGGAGGTTTTGTTTCTTTTTCTTCAATCTTTATTTTATCAATATTAACTTCCCCATTAAAATCTCGAACTTCTTTTTCTTCCATTTTAGTTGGATAAACTTTCATCCAACCAGCAGTTTTAACTTCCATTCCTCTTGCATTGAATTTTAGTTTATCAACTTCTACATTTATTTTTTTGTTTTCTAATTCTGCATCTGAACAATAACATGAAATAAATCTTTTAACAATCAAATTATAAATCTTTTCATCATAGTCTGTTAATCTATTACTATGAGTTCCAGTAGGAATAATTGCAGGGTGTGCGGGGTCTGATTTGTTTCCTTCAATTGGTTTTTTTCTAGTTATCTCTTTAGTTAATGAAGGATATTCTTTTCCTAATCTCTTTAAAACTTTGTCAGCTTCTTTTAAGTCAGGTATTTTTTGTGAAGAGGTTCTTGGATAAGAAATTAATCCTGCTAGATAGAGTTTTTGAGCAACTGCTAGTGCATTTGCAGGAGTTATTCCGTGAAACTTATATGCTTCTGTTTGTAATGATGTTAAATCAAATGGAGCAGGAGGGGTAATAACTTGTTTTGTTTTTTTAGTTTCTGCTTCGGCTTTTTTGTTTTTTAATTTATCGAACTTATCAAGTTCTTCTTTTTTTGTTATATCTTTAATATGTTTTACTTCTAATTGATTTTTCCCATCATTGATTGTTGCAAATATTTGCCAATAAGGTGTTGGTTTAAATGCTTGAATTTGTTTTTCTTTATCTACAATTAAATGTAATGCTGGACCTTGAACTCTTCCTATCGACATTACTGCAAATTTTCCTGTTGTTTTAATAGAATTCATTAAAGCTCTTGAAAGATTAATACCATATAACCAATCTAAGAAATGTCTTGTTTCTCCTGCAATTGCTTGCCCCCATTCAATATGGTCTTGCCTTTCATCAAATGATTTTTGTAATTCAGAGGGTGTTAATGAACTAAACTTCATTCTGCTTGCGTCTTTTTGATTTGCAATAAATTTCATTATAGTATAACCAATAACTTCTCCTTCAACATCAAAGTCTGTAGCAATCACTATTTCACCTGCATCTTTAACTAATTTCTGAATAACATCTGAATATTTCTTTGTAAAATCTCTTCCCCTTTTAACAGCAGAATTAGGATACCATCCAATATCAAAAATAGGGTAATCTGTTCCTTTTATGTTTTGAGAAATACTAAATAAATGTCCCACTGCACAACCAACAATAACTCTTTTACCATTTCTTTCAAAATCATAATATGCAACTTTATTTCTATTTGTTTGTTTATTTGCTTTGCCTTCAGATAATGCTGCAGATATTTTAACTGCTGCTTGAGGTTTTTCAGTTATTATTAGGATATATCCATCTTTTTTTAATGGTTTTTCTTTGAAAACAAGTGGTTTTCTTTCAGTTGATTTCTTTTTAGCTGCTTTTTTTCTTTTAGTAGTTTTTTTCTTTGTTCTTTTCTTCAACTCTTTTTTAATTTTCTCAGGATCTCCTGGTTTTTCAATAGTTTGTATTTCTTCAACAGTAGGTTCTGGTTTTACCTCTATTTCTACAGTTTTTTTCACGTTTGACGGATCAAAAACTCTATATTCACCTTGTTCAATTTTGTCTGGACTTATTTTTTTTGGTGGGATTTTTAATGCCTCTGATTAAATTTATAGAATTAAGGGGTATAAAAATGTTTTGCGGGTTATATCTCAATTATTTTACCTTTCTTACCTACGCTTACTACTTTTGTTTTTCCTACTTTTTCTTCCATTCCTTCTGCTTCATGAATATGTCCACTAATGAATAAATTGGGTTGGAATTCTTTGATTGCTTTTTTAACTCCTTTACTTCCTTCAAATCCTGAGAATTCTGATTTAGTATCTGCTGCATGAATATGACTTACCATTATCTTTTTTTCTAAATCTTTAATTTTCCCAAAATCTTTTTTAAGTTTGCTAAAAGCTTTTTTTTCATTAAGATTTAATTGCCAATCAGGACTTCCTATACCAAAAATTCCTACATCATGATATTTCACATAATTGTTTTCAAGATTTTTAACACCATATAATTTAGATAAGAATTCTGCTGTTTCAGAAGAGTCCCAGTTTCCTGGAACAAAAACAAGTTTTTGTTTTTTATCTGTAAAGGGTTTTAATAAGTTTTCTGTTTCAATAGGGCCTGTAATATCTCCAACTAAAACAACTAAATCTACTTTTTCTTTTTCTGCTTTTTTAGCAAGTTTTTTAGCAATATCACTATCTCCATGAAAGTCTCCTGCAGCTAATATTTTGAATTTCTTTTTAGTCATTGTTAGGTATGGTGAATGAGTTATATAAAATTTACTTTATTGTGAGCTGTAAAGTAAACGTCAGTTAGATAAGTGTAAATAATCTATCCCTAGAAAAACAGCTATATTCTACACATAAAATTTACAAATAAACAATTAAGTGGTTATTTACTTCAATAATCTTTAGAAATTATCTAAGGCTGAAGATAGTTTGTTCCTTAAATCTTCAAGATCCTTATATTCAATTATTATAGTTTCCGGCATACTCTGAAGAATTCTAGTAACTTGTTTTCCTTTTTCAAGTAAGAGTATTCTTTTAATATTTAAACAATAAGCAATACCAATTTCTAATCCCACACCATGGCTAGGTTCTGAAACATCAGCTATAATTAAATCGCAAGATTTTAGTTGTGAATAGTCTGTATTAAAAATATCCCTAGGCTCAACATCAAGTTCAAACACATAAGGATTAATCCCTTTTTGCTCTACAATCTTTTTTATTTCAGGTAAAAACTTCCATCTTTTTTGTGAGAGACGAATAGGGCAGGTGATATATGCTTTCATAAATTTAGTAATTTTAGGGATTATATAAATATTCTTATAAACACTCAGTTGATTATTTACTACTGATTGGGAGGATTTTTAGTGGAAAAAGTTTAAAAATGAAATACTTATGGGAGTAATATGAAAGTAGAACGTAAAATACAACAAGTTGACTTAGCAGTTCTTCTTGAAACAGGAGAGACTCTTGTGATTGATAAAGAAGAATTAGGTGAATCTTTAAAGCACCTACAAGAAGGAAAACCTATTGTTATTGAAACAGAAGGTGATCAAGAACCTGCTGGATACGAATTTGTAGCACTATATCTTCCAGGTCAAAAAGAACCATTTTATAAGAAGTTGCAATAGTAAACAATCAGAGGATTACTTTCCATAATTTCTTTTTCTTCTTTTGAATTCTTCTATGCAATTTATGAAATCTTCTTGATTGAATTCAGGCCACATTTTGTTTAAGAAAATCCATTCAGAATATGTTGATTGCCATGGAAGAAAGTTAGATGTTCTTTTTTCTCCTCCTGTTCTGATTATTAGGCAAGGATTTGTTTTTAACCAAAGATTGTTTTGGATTAATTCTTCATTGATTTCGCTTTGTGAGGGCTGTTTTGAAATTATGTTTCTTATTGTATGGACTAATTCTTGTCTGCCTCCATAGGCTATTGCAAAATTAACAATAAATTGATTATGTGTTTTTGTTTGATTTGTTAGATTATTGCAAGTTTCTTGAAGATCTCGAGGTAAGAGTGTTAAATCTCCAATAAAGTTTATTTTTATGCCTTCTCTTATTAATTTTTCTTTATCCATTCCTGAAAATGTTTTTCTAAATAAATCAAATAAATAATTTAATTCATTTTTAGGGCGACTCTTAATATTTTCAGAAGAAAGTGCATAGAAAGTTAATTCATTTACATTATAATTTTTTGCATAATCTAATAATTTCTCAACTTTCTCTTTACCATGTTCATGTCCTTTCCAAGGTTGTAACATTAATCTTTTAGCAAACCTTCGATTACCATCTAAAATAATTGCTATGTGTTTAGGTGATATGGAATTATTTGACATTAAGAATGAGATATTCATTAGGGTTTTTAATGTTTTGGTGTTTTGAGAATTATTTTTTAATCTCTTTCCCAGTCTTCTAATCTTTCACTTCTTACAATCTCATCTGCTAATTTTCTTCTAATTTGCATCTGATGTAAATAATTAGCTATTTCAGGACTTTTTTTCCTTATTTGAGGGGTTAGATTAAATACAGATCCTAATTGACTATAAAAATCATTTGCTTCAGTTACAAGCATAAGTCTTTCAACCTTATTACTTCTATACATGTTAGTTAATTCTCCACTTACACCTATTGAAGCTATATTAACATCATATAATGCATTTCTACACAAGCAACAAGTTTCTCCAGGTATCTCTGTACAATGTGGCCTATCTTCACAAATTACTTTTTCTAAAGTTGCAACTGCCTTTAAAAATTTTCTATGTGCTTCTTCATATTTTTCATAATCGTATTTCATTTTACATAATTTTCAATAAGTTTTAGGTAATTTTCAATAATTATTAATTAGCTATTAAAAAGTTCTTTTAGAATTCAATATAGGTTTTTAAAGCTTTTGGATTAAGATTTTTTAGGTTTAATCTCTTTAAAACCAGTATATTTGTGTAGAGCTTTAGGAATCTTGATTGAGCCATCTTTTTGCTGATTGTTTTCTAAAATTGCTACTAATGCTCTTGATGTTGCGATTACTGTATTGTTTAGTGTATGAGCATAATAATTCTTTTGCCCATTATTTATTTTTATGCCTAATCTTCTTGCTTGAGCTTCTTCCATGTTTGTTAATGAGGTTATTTCAAAATATTCATTTCTTCTTGGACTCCAAGCTTCTAAATCACATGATTTTGCTTTTAGGTCTGCTAAATCTCCTGAACAACATTCTAAAACTCTAAATGGAATTTCTAATGCTTTGAATATTTCAACAGAGGCTTTTAGCATATCATCATACCATTTGTAAGAATCTTCTGGTTCGCAGATTACAATCATTTCTTGTTTATTGAATTGATGTGTTCTGTAAATTCCTTTTTCATCAATCCCATGACTTCCTATCTCCTTTCTAAAACACATTGAATATCCTGTTTGTAAAACTGGAAGTGTTTTCTTTTGTAATGTCTTAGTTATGAATTGTCCTATTAATGGGTGTTCTGATGTTGCTATCAGGTATAGGTCTTCTCCCTCAACTTTATATGCCATTGCATCAATTTCTTCTGTTGAATAAACACCATCTAAAACTTCTTTTTTAATCATTAAAGGAGGTTCAACATATTGAAATCCTTTTTTAACCATAAAGTCTCTTGCAAAATTTATTAATGCCATATTTAATAATGCTAATTCTCCTTTGATAAAATAAAATCCATTTCCAGAAACATCTGCAGATGTATCAAAGTCTAATAATCCTAAACTTTCTCCAATTTCTACATGGCTTTTAACTTCAAAATTAAATTTTTTAGGTTTTCCGTATTTTTTTATTTCTTTATTTTCCTTATCATTTTTACCAATTGGAACTGATTTATGTATAATGTTTGGAATTTGCATCATAATTTTTCTAATTTCAATAGATAATTTATCTGATTTTTCTTCAAGTTTTTTAATTTCTTCAGGAATATCTTTAGCTTGTTTAATTAATTCTTTAGCTAATTTTTCATCTTTAGCTTTTTTTGCTTTATTAATTTCTTGAGAAATTTTATTCCTTTCACTTCTTAGTTCATCTACTCTATATTTTTGTTTTCTCCAAGTCTCATCAAGTTTTTTAACTTTATCAACTAAAGGGAGTTTATCTTCTTGAAATTTCTTTTTAATGTTTTCTTTTACTAGTTCAGGGTTTTCTCGGATTAATTTAATATCTATCATTTGCCTAAAATGGTTTTTGTATTTATATGTAAAATACAACTTAAGTGAATATTTAAATATTCCCATGAATTTTAAGTTTTATTAAAATGATGAATAAAAATAGGTTTATTAAATTTAGAAAAATTATCTCAAGGAAATTTTTTAAGTTTTTAAGTATTTTTTTGGTTATATTATTTGCAATAACTCTTATTTTATTTAGGGCCTATAGTCTTGAAAAATCTAGGCCTCAAATAATTTTAGAAAATCCAATAAATCGAATTGTTTTTGAACATACAAGTGAGTTAGGGGAGATAAATTGGGGCGGAGTTATAGAGCAAGCAACTTTGGAATTTAATGGAGAGTACATTAATTATATTATAATTGCATTAGGGGCAGGTAATCTTCATAAATCTTATACTGGTTATGGGAATCCAATAATTGAATTAAATATTGATGGTGAGGTTTGGACATCAGAGATATCTAATTCTTTAGTTACAAGTAAAACTTCTAGTGAAAAAGAAGATTTAAGAATAAGTCTTACAAGAAGAGAAGCTATTGAGGCAATATTGTCTCCAGATATAAAATCATTTATGAAAACTTCTGTCATTAATGGAAATACTCAAATAGAAATGGTTGCAGGAAAGGTTGAATTAGCAAGTAAAGGTTATTTAGCAATGTATAATGGGATAACTGGGGAAGATGTTAAAATATAATTGGATTGTCTGTTGTGTTAGTGGGAGTAACAAGTCGTTGTCTTTTTTTTGAACAACTTATTTTTGTTACTATCAGGTTAACTTTTCTCTGCGAAAGCTTTATAAGTTAATATGAGACTTTTAAATGTATAGTTTTAAAAACTACCTTAAAAAAATAGTTTTTGGAATATAATAATAAATGCTGGAGGACGTTTTAAAAAATGAAAGACAATTTCGATATTTTTTTCAGAAGAAAGCCCGCTTTAATGCTTGTGGCTTTAAGAAAAATGTCTAAGGCGAGATATGGTTCTGTGTTGGCTAAAGAAGTTGACTGTACGTATTCACATGCAGTTAAGATTCTTCAGACATTGGAAGTTCTTGGTTTAGTTAGTTTTAAGAAGAAAGGAAGAATAAAACTAATAGAATTAACTAAGAAAGGCGAAGAAATTTCAGAACATATAGATTCTATTAGAAGACATCTATAATCCCGCTTAGATATTGGGAGGTGTTAAAGAGAGGTATCTTTTTTTCTTTTTTTTCTATTTTTTATGAGTGAGAACTAGATTTAGATGTTTAATATTTGGTTCATTGTGTTTTAGCTTGATAATCTTTATAAGGTTTGAAGGGGTTTATTTGTTATGGCTGATGAATTTGAAAAAAGAGTTGAAAGAGAGGTGAATAGAGTCTTATTTGAGAGATCTATTGAAAGAGGGATTAATCGTGCTCTTGGAAGTGATTTAACTATTGAAGAGATTAGGGCTATGCCTGTGGATGAATTTAGGGGAAGAGTTGAAATGGCTTATGGAGAACCTAGTGTTGTTATTGCTTACTCAGGGCCTAGGTTAGTATCTCATGAGGAGTGTAATCAAGCTTATGAGGAAGCTGTGAGTGGATTAAGTGTTTCTCAGAAGGTAGGGGGAGTTGTTTCAAGAATGTATGCTGGAATTAAGGGATTGTTTGGAAGATGAGTTATGATAAAAAGGGGTTGATGATTGTAGATAGGGTTGTTCAACCTAATTTGAGTGAGAGAGAGATAATTTATTGCGGAAAGGTTGTGGATGTTAGGGAATTGCCTAAGATATTAAAATTTGGGGGTGAGGCTAAGAAATATTGGTATGGTGTTTCAACTGTTTTTAGGGATGATAATGAAGGTGTTGGTGATTTGACTTTTGCTGTAGAGGTTTTTAGTTATGAAGAGTTATTAGATGGGAATGGAGAAAGGTTTAATCAAACTAAAATTCCTTTTGATGATGATGTTAGACAAGGTTTGTTGGGGTTGTTGGGAAAGGATTAATTATTATCTACTCTTTAAATAATTTTGATTTGTTCTCCCATATTAATAGAGGGAGAAAAATAAAATTAAATTTAAAAAGAATTTATTAGTGAAATAAGGTCATCTGCTCTTTATTACATTAATTTTGGGACAATAATTATTAATTGGGCATTGAGAACATAATGGTGAAATTGGAAGACAGATTCTTCTTCCAAATGATACAAAAATTCCATTGAATTCTTTCCAGTATTTTTTAGGTAATATTTTTTCTAATTCTATCTCTGTTTGTTCTGGTGTTTTTGTTTTTACCCATCCTAATCTATTTGGAATTCTGTGGCAATGTGTGTCAATAGGTAATGTTGGTTGGTCATATGCAAAATTTAAAACAATATTTGCTGTTTTTGGGCCTATTCCTTTTATGGATAATAATTCTTCTTTTGTGTCTGGAACTTTATTGTTAAAGTTATTTATTAATTCATTTGAAACATGTTTTAATGTTTGAGCTTTTTTTCTATAATGTCCTGTTGAGAAAATAATTTTTTCAAGTTTTTCTGTTGGAAGTTGGATTATTTTTTGAGGAGTGTCTGCTATTTGAAAAAGTTTTCTTGATATTTTTTCGGTTGTTTCATCTTTGGATCTTAATGATAAAAGACAAGAGATTAGAATTTTGAAAGGATCTTTTCCTTGAGTTTGTCTCATTCTGTTTAATGTAGTATCTCCTTGAACATAGAATTCTTTTTCTAGGGTTTGGATTATTTTTGGGATGGAATTATATTCCTTATGTTTTAAATTTACCATCTAAGAATATAGTTTACGCCTATAAAGGGTTTTCCTTCGTGAAGTTCTGAATCATATCCTGCAGTTATTCCAAATTTTGAATTAGGATTTTGTAATTCTTTTGCAAATGATAAGGTAGCTTTTCTAAATTCTCCATCAAAATTTGATTTTGCATCAAATTGAGCTGTCCAATTATAATCTAATACTTTTTGAAGTTTGAATTCAACATCTTTTTCACTGGTGCATGATAGTTCTGCTTTTTTAAATCTAGTTCCTAAAAGTAAAAAATCCTCAATATTTCCATAAGCTTTTGCTCCAATTAATGTTTCTTTGTTTAATCTTCCTTTTACTCCAAAGTTTGTTTCATAAGGGAATTTTTTAAATAATCTTAATACAGAAGTTTGAGATTCTTCTAATTTCTTTTTTCTATCTTGTTCTCTTAATTTTGGAGAGTAAAATTCATCTTCTTTAGCAGAAGAGCCTATTTTTAATTGAGCTTTTGTTAATTTTCCTAATGTTTCTTTAATATTTCCTATCCAACCATAATTTGCTGTTTCTTCTGCAGAGTTTCCTGCTAGTTCTAGTAAGAATTTTTCTATTTTGTCTTTTTCTTTGTTAGTAGCAAAATCAATTGAATTTGATTCAGGATGAGTATAGCCATCTATTAACATTAATTCCTCGAAGTTTTCTAGTCTTTGGTTTCTTCTTATTACTTCTTGATTAGTTTCATGGTTGAATCTTTCTGCATATTGTGAAGGGGTTTGGGGTTCTGTAAGTGTGTTTGGAGATTGAGCATTTACTTGAGGAGTAAAGGGAGCTAAGCTAAGAAGGATTCCTGCTAGTGTTTTTTTAAGTTTTTTTGATAACATCTTCTAATAGAATAGTATAATTAGGGTGTGAAGAGTGTTTTTAAAGCTTTGTTTTTGTCTGGAGGAGTAGTGAAAAGTAGGGAATCAATATATTGGTTAATTGTGGAAAATGGATTTTAGATAGATTTAAAATACCTAGAAATTTATTATTTTTAATGGCCTCATAGCTCGCGAGCCCACTCAGAATAAAAGAATCATAGATTCTTTGTGAACTCGCTCGGCTCAGCCAGAAGTTAGAGCACTTAATTTAAATAATTGTGCGACTATCTTAAAAGAGTATATGGCCTCATAGCTCAGCCCGGTTAGAGCACTGGACTCTTAATCCAGGTGTCGGGAGTTCAAATCTCCCTGGGGCCATTTTTATTGATAGGATTGAACTCACGACTGTCGGGAGCGAGTTTTTAGATTTTCATAAAATTTGATTTTTTGGAAGATTAAAATTTGAAAAGGAGTAAAATCCTCCCTGGGGCCATTTTTTTATTAGTGTTTTAGGATAATCTTTTTTAAAAACCTAGGTATAATCTTTTTTATTATGGGGGATGGTTTAAAATATTTAGTTGAAAGAGCATCTAAAGAGCATAAGAGTTTTACTAAGAGAATGCATCTTTATTTTGGGGTTGAAGATCCTTCTTTTGTTGAAGAAATAATATTTCAACCTTTGTTGGTTGATGGGGGTTATGGTTCAAAACCTGTTTTCTTTGTTAATTATGATGGTTATTCTGATATAACTCCTTTAATGCAGTTGAATTTTGATTTAACTATTTATCATGAAACAGCGCATCATCTTCATAGAAGTTATCATGGAGATGTTTTTGAAAATCCTTGGACTATTGAACCTATTATTGATTATTCAGTATTATTTCATTTACATTTTAGTGATAAAAAAGAACATTTAGAATTGTTTAGGGAACAAGAAGATGTTTGTTTTGAGTTATATGAAAGATGTAATTGCCCTCATAATTTAAAGGCTCTTTTAATTGCTAGTGAAGAAGAAGCTAGAGAACATTTAATAAGAATGTTAGGGAAGGGTCATAGTTATTTTATGGAAGAAGAATTTTGGAAAGATGATGAGGAAGATTAGAGATTTTTACTTTAAATTTAATCCAATCATAACTGATTCTGATATAATGTCAAGGATAGAAAACTACATTCTTTAGAATGTAGTAGATTACTTACTTTCTATCCTTGAACATCCTAAAAACAAGGAGCTGAAACAAACCCACACTTTTAAGTGTGGGTGCCCCATTGTTTTTTTGATGTCATAGATTAATATAAGGTATGCTGCGATTAATTGCCCAGGTCTAAAACAGTTTGTGCTAAAAGATGTTAATAACACTATACAAATTAGAATAGAACTTAAAACAATTACAAGCATCCTGTTTAAAATTACTATTGTCCTCATTTTATAAAACAAGTAGCACAATTACTACTCCGACTAATATTGCTATTCCTGCACCAAATAAGGCCCATTGAATCTTTTCTTTTGTTGTTAATGCCATAGATTATAAAATATTTTATTATTTATATAATTAATCAAAAATTAGCGATTAATGGTATTGTCTGCTCCAGCATCTCTGATCTTATTTAATAATAAGTTTGATGGTTAGTGATACTGTCTGCTCCAATACCTCTAACCTTATTTCACAATAAGTTTGATGGTTAGTGGTATTGTCGCCAAGTATGCTTGCACTTTGTGCATCTGAAGAATTTTGTTTCAGCTTCATCTGCTGACCTTGTTTGAGATGTCCAGAAATAAGCTTCTTTATGATTACATTTTTGACATACTGCAGAGATTTTTGGGAAGACATCTGTGTCTTCATTTGTAATAACTCCAATTTCAGGTTTTACTTCAATTTTTTCAGAAGATTCTATTTTAATTTTTGTTTTAGATTTATGATTGCATCTAGGACACTTAAATTCGTTCTTCTTTTTTTCAACTAACACGCAACCGCATTTTGGACAAAATTCCATTATGTCTTTTGTCTCTTTTGATTTAAAAATGTTTCTGTGAGAAATTTATGATTGAGGAGTTGTGACAATAGGTTTTGGGAGTTTTTTTGATTTTAAATAAACTTAGAAATAAACTCTGCAAACCAAATTTTTACCCATCCTAAGTAAGGTATTTTGAAAACTGCTTTTCCTATTATTTGTTCTTGAGTGATATGGGTTTCATCTGTGTTAAGATTATTATTTGAAGGTGTTAATTGTTCTGCATTATGGTCTCCCTTTGTTTGGATTATGTTATCCTCAATTTTAACAATTCTATGAACAATTGGTTTTTGTGAATAAGCTTCAGGATTTGGTTGGAAAATAACTACATCTCCGATTTCAGGAGTAAATCTTCCCCAGACAATTAATATATCTCCTTTTCTAAATCCATTATTTAATGGGAAGTTTTCAAATTCATTTTTAGTAATATTATTGTGTTCATACCAGTCTTCGCAAACATCCCAGTAATCATCAAAGTCTTGATGAGTTATTTCACTTTGTGAAAATGTCTCTGTACAAAGAGTATATCTTCCAGAGGAATCTTTAACAATTTGGTGATCCATACTTGATGATTCAACTCCTGCTAAAGGAAGTGTTGTTCCAAATATTAATGAAAGTGTTGGGAAAAAAATAAATTTAACTAAGATAAATATTAAAAGAAGTGCAACAATCCAACTTAAAGGAGAATCAGAATGCCAAACCCAGTTCCAGGATTTTTTAATGTTGGTTGTAACTTGATTGGTTTTCATTGTTTAGAAAATGAAAAAGGGTTTTTAATTGTTGTGAAATAGATTAATTATTATACTAAATCACGGAAATGTTTATAAAGTGCATATAGCTAGTATATACATAAAGTATATACATACTTTATACTAACACCTCTTTTCCCTTGGGAGAGCAAAGGTTATGTGTTTATCATAAATTTTGCTCCTCTTGGGTTTAATATTCTTAATGGGAAAAGACTAAATACAATGACTGTTGATATTTTTCAAAACACAATATTATGTAAAAAATGTAGTGTTAAAATGAATCCGCTTCAAGTTATAAAAAATGGGTTTGAGATGAGAGCTATTGAGTGTCCTAAATGTAATGAAAAAATTATTCATCCAAGTGATGAACAAGAATTTAATAATTTTGTGAATTTGAAAAATAAAGAATTTAATGTTAAGATGAGGTTTGTAGGAAATAGTTATGCTGTTTCAATTCCAAGAGAGATTGTAAATTTTATGCAACATCAACAAAAAATAATGGATGATATGGTAAAATTATGTTTTGAAGATTTTGGAAAAATTAGTTTAAGGTTTAATGAACATGGAGGAATTAAAAGATGAAAAAAAATGAAGGAGTAAAATTAAGAGTTGCAGAAGCATTACAAGATGATGCTTATAGGGGTATTGCAAGAATTGATTATGATGTTATGAAAAAATTAGGGATTAGTAGAGGAGATGTTATTACAATTAAGGGTGGAAGAGAAACTGTTGCAATTGCAGATAAAGCTTATCCTGCAGATGTTGGAGAGGGAGTTATAAGGGTTGATGGTATAATTAGAAAAAATGCAAAAACAGGTGTTTCTGAAAATATTATTGTTAGTAAGGCAAATATTCATGAAGCTAAGAAAGTAATTATTGCTCCAACTCAAAAAGGTATAAGGGTTCAAGGAGATTTAAAACCAAGTTTATTAGGAAGAGCTGTTATTAAAGGAGATATTTTAGTTTTAGGTGGTGTTCAAAGAAGAAGAGAATTAATGGATGAGATGGGTGGAGATGTTAATGATTTATTTGGGAACTTGAATGAAATGTTTGGAGGATTTGGTATGGGGGGAGGATTACAACAAATTAGATTTATTGTTGCAAATACTAGCCCTAATCATGCTGTTTTTATTAGTGAAAATACTGAGGTGGTTTTAAGTCATAAGCCTGTCGAAATTTCTGATGAAAGTTTGCCTGAAATTACTTATGAAGATATTGGTGGTTTAACTGATGAAGTTAAGAAAATTAGAGAAATGGTTGAAGTTCCATTAAAACATCCAGAAGTTTTTGAAACTTTGGGAATAGATCCTCCTAAGGGTGTTTTATTGCATGGTCCACCTGGAACAGGTAAAACATTATTAGCAAAAGCTGTTGCTCATGAAAGTGAAGCTAATTTTATTTTGTTAAATGGGCCTGAAATTATGAGTAAGTTTTATGGAGAATCTGAGAAAAAGATTAGAGATATTTTTGAAGATGCAGATAAGAATTCTCCTTCAATTATTTTTATTGATGAGATTGATGCAATTGCCCCTAAAAGAGAAGAGACTGGAGGAGAAGTAGAGAGAAGAGTTGTTTCACAATTATTAACTATGATGGATGGTTTGCAATCAAGAGGAAAGGTTGTTGTTATTGGTGCAACTAATCGTCCTAATGCTATTGATCCTGCTTTGAGAAGGCCTGGAAGATTTGATAGGGAATTGGAAATAAGGGCCCCTGATAAAAAAGGAAGATTGCAAATTTTGAAAATTCATTCGAGAGGTATGCCTTTAACTAAGTGTGTGGATTTAGATAAATTAGCTAGTGTAACTCATGGTTTTGTTGGTGCAGATATATCTGCTTTAACTAAGGAGGCTGCGATGATTGTTTTAAGGAGATTATTACCTAAATTAGATTTAAAAGATAATGAAGAAATTCCAGAAGAATTTTTAAAACAATTAATAGTTTGTCATGAAGATTTTAAAGAGGCTTTGAAAGTTGTTCGCCCTAGTGCTATGAGGGAAGTTTTGGTTGAGACCCCTAATGTTGGATGGGATGATGTTGGAGGTTTAGAAAAGATTAAACAAGAATTAATAGAAGCTGTTGAATGGCCTTTGAAATATCCTGATTCATTTACTAATCTTGGTATTCGTCCGCCTAAAGGTATTTTATTATATGGCCCTCCTGGAACAGGGAAGACATTATTAGCAAAAGCTGTTGCAAAAGAATCTGAAGCTAATTTTATTCAAGTTAAAGGACCTTCGTTATTATCTATGTGGGTTGGAAAATCTGAAGAAGGTGTAAGAAAGATTTTTGAAAGAGCAAGACAAGTTAGTCCGTGTATAATATTTTTTGATGAAATTGATTCATTGGCTGGTAAAAGGGGATTGGAACATGGGCAGAAAGTTACCGAAAGAGTTTTGAATCAAATATTATCTGAGATGGATGGTATTGAAGATTTATCTAATGTTATTGTTATTGGTGCAACTAATCGTCCTGATATGTTGGATAGTGCATTGCTTCGTCCTGGAAGATTTGATAGGATTTTATTAGCTAGTGCTCCTAGTGAGGCTGGAAGAAAAAAGATATTTGAGATTCATACTGAGAAAATGCCTTTAGCAAAAAATGTGAATGTTAAAAGTATAATCAATAGGACTGAAGGTTATGTTGGAGCTGATATTGAATCAATGGTTAGAGAAGCGGCTATGCTTGCTTTAAGGGATAATATTAATGCAAAAGAAGTTGGTATGAAATATTTTGAAGAAGCTATGAAGAAAGTTGGTGCAAGTGTTAGTAAGAGTGATATTGATAGGTATAGAAAGATTGAGACTGATTATTTAAGGTCTGCTAAGGCTGCTTTGGAAGCACCTAGTGCTTATTTGGGTTAATGGTTTTTGAGAGGGTGTGGTTTTATGATTGGAGATTAAAATGAGTTATGAAATGAAAAATGGTTCTGGGTATTCAGGTGGTTCTGGTGGATTAAGTTATAGTTCTTTTGATTATTCTAGTTTTGTTACTAATGGTTGTAGTGGTGGTTTTCATGGGGGGTATGCTGGAGATTCTGGTGGTGATGGTGGTGGAGAAAGGTGTAAGGTTTGTGGGCGGGGTGGTGGAGATTATTTATAATTAGATTTATTAACTCTTAATGGTTTAAGTATTTATGAAAAAAGGGTTGATTATTTTTATTGCAGTTGTAGTATTAATTTTATTAGGAGTTATTTTTATGAATAATTTTAATATTACTGGGAAGGTTGCAGGAAGTGAATTTGCAGGAAATTCTGAAGAAGAACAAGTTTGTATGCAGGGTTGTGTTGAAATAGGATGTGAATCAGGTAATATGGAATGTATGACTGGAAATCAGGCTAAGTGTATGAATCAATGTAATGTTCAAAAAGCAATTGGTTTAAGTGGTGATGAAAAATGTGTTCAAGATTGTATTGATAAAGTTTGTGTAATGGGTCCGGAATATCTTTCATGTATGGAATCTGAAAAATCTAATTGTGATGAAGAGTGTGGTATGAAAGGAGATGCACCTGATGAAAGTGAAATGGGTGCAGAAGAATTATGTATTTCAAGATGTGTTGCAAAAGAAGATGAAACAGTAATTTGTGGAAATAGTAAGGAGGGTGAAATTGGAAATGCTTTATGTCAAAGATGTGCTTCTGAATGTGTTCATTTATATGAAGGACCTTGTTTAAATGATGAACAATTATCTGAAAAAGAAAAAGCTTGTGAGAGTTGTGAGCATTGTTATGGTGAACCTGTTGAAGGTGCTTCAGGACAAGGATGGGATTGTATTGTAGATGTTGAATGTAAGGATGCTAGTAGTGAATTTGGTGATGATGCTGGAACAGGTGATGCTAGTTTTGAAGAAGGACACGAAGAACCGGGTATTGTTAGTACAATGTTTAAGGGTATTGGAGATTTTTTTAAAGGTTTATTTGGGGGAAATTCTGAAAGTGAAAGTAGTTCTAATGGTGATTTAGAGAATTAAATTAATTCTTTGATTCTTCTTCTTCTTCTTCTTTAAGTTTTTCTTTCGCATCTTCTGCGTTTTTGATGAGGGTTGAAGAACTTTGTATTTTGGCTCCAAGTCCATCAATTATTTTTATGTTTAATTTTTTGCAAATAGGTGTTTCAGGAATTTCATGAGTATATCTATCTCCGCCTTTTGCGAAAATATTGGGTTTTATTTTTTCTAGTGTTGTGCATTGTGATGTATCTTTGTCTATGCTGATGATAACTTCATCAACTGGTTTAAGTTCTTGAATAATTTTCTTTTTTTCTTCTGCAGGCATAAATACAAAACCCTTTTTTTGCATTGTTTGATTATCATTATTTATTGCAACAATTAGGTAATCTCCTAGTTCTTTAGCTTTTTTTATTAATTCAATATGTCCAGAATGTAATGGGTCAAAATATCCGCTTGTAAAAACAATTATTTTTTCTTTTTGGTTTGTGTTTTGTTCTTGATTTTTGTTGAGGGTTTCTTCTTGAGGTTGCATTTGATATGACTTATCCCTTTGTTGTTATGATTATTTCATTATTCGGGGTTTTTATGAATGTATGTTCTGCTTGTGAGACTGGCTTGTGTGCTTTTTCAATTAATTTAGGGAAATGATGAATTGTTCCGCTTTGTTCTAATTCTCTTAATCCTAGTCTTGCCATTTTTCCGAATTTTTCTTCTATTTCTCTTGATGAAAAAGGAAGTGTTTCTTTTTCATCCATAATATATTCTAATATTTCTCTTGCTATTGGAGAACGAGGGTTTTTTGGATTTTGTAATACAAAAATATTTCCACCTTCTCCTTCATAGATTCTTCCTTCTCCTGAAGTTGCAAAAGGTTCTATTGCATAAGTTCCTTCTTCTAATTCATTTTCATTATTATTTTCATAATTTGGTATTGTTATTCCTGCATGAACTTCATTTTGGTCTAAACTATGTCCTGAAAGGTTTATGATAGGGGAGAATCCTTTTGCTTCAATTGATTCTTGAATTGTTTTTCCTATTTCTGATAGTGAAGGGTTTTTGGGTAATAGTGCTAGAGCATTGTTTAATGCTTCTTGAGATGCTTGAATTAATTCTTTATGTTGGTTATCTTTTGTTAAATCTAATGAAAAGGCAGTGTCTGCGATAAATCCATTTACATGAATTCCTAAATCTATTTTTAATAACCCTGTTGCTTTTGTTTCATCATCTGCTTTTGGATGATAGTGTGCAGCAATATCATCTATTGAAAGATTAACTGGGAAAGCTGGTTTTCCACCTAATTCATAAATTTTTGCTTCAATTTTTTGAGCTATTTCTAAAAGTAGCATATCTGGTTTGATTAATTCTCTTGCAAATTCCTTTACCTTTATTGATATTTCTCCTGCTTTCTTATAGTCTTCTAATTCTTGTTTTTGCATAATTCTTTATGTGTAGAAGGGTTTAAAAAATGAATGTTTGTTGTATAAATATGTCACAATTAACAGATGTTGTAAGGATTGAGTTGTATAATGAATTTTATGCTGAACATGCAGATTTATTTAAAGGAAATCTGAGGGAATATTGCAGTCAGTGTAAGAGATATGTTGAAGATAATTTTAGGGAAAGATACAGGATTAGAAGAAGAGAATCTAAGTCTGGTAGGAAAAATGAGGGGGATTAATTCTTAATTCTTCTTTCTTTAGGCATAAAGTTTGTTATTCTTTCTTCTGTTGATTTTCCACAACCAATAAGATCTCCTTGATTTTTAAGAACTTTAAAATTTCTATCTGATTTAATATCTAAATCATTTCCCTTAAACCATTCTAATGCTTGTTTGTCATTTATTTCTAAAATATTTTGAGTTATTTGGTTTTTGAATGGTGAAAGAGCATCAATTGTTAATCTTATTTCTTCATTTTGTTTTTTAAATGTATAAAGTCCTGCTGTTTCAATTCTTAATGTTTTATCTAATTTAAAGAGTTCATCTGTTGATAAGTTTCCAGAATAAAGTCTTATTTTTTCTTTTCCAAATTGTAAAAGTAAGTATGGAAGTTTCTTGATTCCATATTGTTCTTCTAATTGCCTTAATATTTTCTTTTTATCTGATGAGTATAGTGTTTTCATATGCTATTTTCTCCTGTTTTTTTAGTCTCTTCTGATGTTTTCTTGATTTTACATAAAAAGAATCCTTCCATATCATTATCATGATGATAAATTCTTTTAGCATTTTTTAATGAGGGGTTTAATGGTTTGTTGTTCCATTCTGTGATTCCCTCTCTTGTTTTAATTGGAAGGTTTGTTATTGGTAGGATTTCTGCATTAGGATTGTTTTCTAATAAATGATTTACAACTTCTTCATTTTCTTCTGGTGCATGGGTGCAAGTTGAATAAATCATTTCACCATCTTTATTTAATAAATCAAATCCTGCTTGAATAAGTTTCTTTTGTTTTCTTGATAATCCTTTTAATAATGATTCAGACCATTCTAAAAATGTTCTTGGAGAAATTCTGCAATTTCCTTCACCTGAACAAGGAGCATCAACTAATATTTTATCAAATTTAAAATTTAATTTTATTAATTTTGTAAAAAGTTCTGTCCCTGGATGTCTTGTTACAATTGTATTTGTTACTGATAATCTTTGTAAGTTTGCTGAAAGTATTGCAATTCTTCCTATTGATAAATCATTTGCAATAATTGTTCCTTTATTTTCCATTAATGCTGCTGCTTGAGTTGTTTTTGAACCAGGTGATGCACATAAATCTAAAAATATGTCATTTGGTTTTGGTTGAAGTGCTAAAATTGGCATCATAGAAGTAATTTCTTGAACATAATAATAACCTAAAATATGTTCTCTTGTTTTTCCTATTTCTCCTGGTTTGAGTTGAGATTCTATTCTGATGATTTCAGGATTATCTTTAATTTGAGTAATTTTCCAATCATATTTTTTTATTCTTTGAATTAATTCTTTAGGTGTTATTTTTAGAGTATTAATTCTTATTGATTTTTTTGGCAAGGTTTTTGCTGTTTCAAAGAATTTTTTAACATCTTCTTTATCTTTAAGAAGAATATTCATTCTTTCTACAAATTTTTCCTTTGGTTCATAGTTGGTTTTCATATTGTTGAATATAATTTAAATTGCTATATAAAACTGTCTAAATGCTTTTAAGTTCGAGGGTATTTCTTTTGAGATGGTGAAGACAACCCTTTTAAAAAAGGCTTGACCTAAAACTAGAATTAAAATGGTAAAAATCGGAATAATTGGTGGTAGTGGATTAGATGATCCACAGTTATTAGAGGAATATGAAGAAAAAGAAGTAAATACTGAATATGGGTTACCTAGTTCTAAATTAAGTTGTGGTAAGATTTCAGGTGTTGAAGTTTGTATTCTTGCTAGGCATGGTAAGAATCATAATATTGCTCCTTCACAAGTTAATTTTAGGGCAAATATTATGGCATTAAAACAAGAAGGATGTGATTTTATTTTAGCGGCTAGTGCTGTTGGAAGTTTGAGAGAGGAGATTAAACCTGGAAATTTGGTTTTTCCAAATCAATTTATTGATTTTACTAAACAAAGGAAAATGACTTTTTTTGATAAGAATGAAGTGGTTCATACTCCAATGGGAGAGGCATTTAGTTTGAAATTAAGAGAAATTTTGGTTAGTTGTAGTAATGAGTTGGGATTTGAATATAATAATGATAAAACAGTTGTTACAATTGAAGGGCCTAGGTTTTCAACAAAAGCTGAAAGTCATATGTTTAGGCAATGGGGTGCTGATATTATTAATATGTCAACTTGTCCAGAAGTAATATTGGCTAATGAATTAGGAATTCCTTATCAGGTTATTTGTATGAGTACTGATTATGATTGTTGGAAAGAAGATGAAGAATCTGTTACATTTGAAATGATTTTGAAAAGAATGGGGGAGAATGCTGGTAAAGTTAAGGAATTGTTGATTAAGGCTATTCCTAAAATTGCTGGGAAGGATGTTGAGTTTATTAAAAGTAAGATACGGGCTATTCCTGATTTTCCTAAGCCAGGGATAATGTTTAGGGATATTACTACTTTATTGGGTGATAGTGAGGGGATGAAAAAAGTTGTTGAGATTTTTTATAAGAGGTATAAAGATAAGAAAATTGATTGTGTTGCAGGTATTGAAAGTAGGGGATTTATTATTGGAGGAATTTTAGCAGAGAGATTAGGTGTTGGTTTTGTTCCAATAAGAAAACCTGGAAAATTGCCTTATGAAGTTGTTAGTGAAGAATATGATTTAGAGTATGGAAGTGATAAAATCGAGGTTCATAAAGATGCATTTAAGTTAGGGGATAAGGTTTTGCTTATTGATGATTTGATTGCTACGGGGGGGACTATGAGGGCTGCATGTAATTTAGTTGAAAAATTAGGTGGAGATATTGTTGAGTGTAGTTTTATTGTTGATTTGCCTGATTTAAAGGGTAAAGATAAATTAAGTAAGTGGCCTGTTTATGCAATGGTTGAATTTGAAGGGGAATAAATTTTACGAATAATTTATAAACTTGTATTTTATTAATTAATTATGGAAAGAGAATTTGGAGATGTATTGACTGATTCATGGGATGAATTTAAGAAGAATTGGAAATTATTTTTTAAGATATTTCTCTTATTTTATGTTCTTCCTTTTATTATTGTGTTTGCAATTAGTTTCTTCTTACAAGTTCCTATTCAAGAAAAGTTTACATTAATTGAAGCAGAGGAGATGGGATTTGGAGAATTGAGTGGAGATTTTTGGAAGTCTGTTGGAATTGTAGGTATTTTATCTATTATTGCAGGGTTATTTTATTTGTTTACTAGTAGTTGTTTTTATTTCCATTCTATTTATAGTAAGAATAAACAGGATTTTGGAAAAGTTGTTTCAGGTGGTAAAAAGTATTTTTGGAAATATTTTGGTTTAATGATTGTCTTATTTTTGTTTGCTTTTATTGTTATACTTATTGCCTCCATTTTATCAGGAATTTTAATTTTTGCTCTTAGATCTGTTTTAGTTTTAGCAATCTTATTGGTTGTTTTGATTGTGTTAGGTGCATTAATTGTTTTAATTAAATATTTTACTTCATGGGCTTTGGCTCCTTACTTTTTGATTGCTGAGAATAAAAGGATTATAGATTCATTAAGAAATAGTTTTAGTCTTGTTAAAGGGAATTGGTGGGTTGTTTTTGCATATGGTATTATGTTAGGAGTATTTATTCTTATTATTAATATTATCTTTGCAATTATTGGGTTTATATTTTTAATACCTTTTGGTGTTTTATCAGTAGTATCTGGCGCAGAAGTTTCAGGAATAGGATTTGCAGGACAATTAATAGATGGAATTTTTTCATTAATCGTAACTTTTATTACTGTTCCAATTGGAATAATATTATTTAAGAATGTTTATTTAGATTTGAAGAAAGAGAAAGGAAACGGAAAAAAGGAAGAAAACGAGGAAAACGAGGAAGAGAAGAAAGAAAAGAAGAAAGTGAAGAAGAGTAAAGAGAAGAAGAAAAAGAAATAGGGATTTATTTTTAGACAAATTAAGTATAGTGAGCGCTGTCCGGAAAGACTTCATTTAACTTATAACTACTTGAATTTACATTTCTTCTCCCTCATAAATAGGGGAGAAAAATTAAATTCTCGGAGAAGTCATAAAAATTTATAGAACTTCGGACAAAGCCGTATAGTGATTACTTTTAAAAAGTGTGTTTTATTATTTGGATTATGATAGAATACTACAAAAAAATTATGCGGAAAAATGAACTTGCTAAACTTAATAATTATTCTAAGGGATGTTGGATTAATGTGGTTGACCCGAGTAATGAAGAAGTTGACTTTTTAGTTGATAAATTTAATTTAGAGAAAGATTTGTTATTAGATGGATTAGATATTTATGAGATTCCTAGAATTGAAGAAGAGAATAAAAGAGCGTATATTTTTTTGAGAATGCCGACATCAAAGGTTGCAAATGAATATACTAGTAGTTTTTTGGTTATTATTTCTAAGGATTTGTTTATTACAATAAGCAATAATAAATTAGAATTAGTTGATAAGATAATACATACTAGGAAAGAGTTTTTAACAAATCAAAAAACAAGAAGTTTGTTACAGGTTCTTTTATTTTTATCAACAAGATATAATGCTAAAATTAGGACTATTTTAAAGGCTGTTAGAAAAAGTAGGAGGGATATAAAAGGATTAGATGAAAGAGATTTGTTAGATTTGGTTATGCATGAAGATAGATTGAATGATTATTTATTGAGTTTTAATCCTTTGATTAATATTCACTCTATGATGTTAAGATTAAAATCTGTTAAATTTAAAGAAGAAGAAAAAGAGTTTATTGAGGATTTGATTGTTGATTTAAATCAGACATTAACAAGTTGTAAGATTGCATTAAAATCTATTACTAATATGAGGGATTATTATTCAACAACACTTTCAAGTAATCTTAATAAGATTTTGAAAGTTTTGACAATCTTTACTGTGTTTTTGACAATACCTACTGTTTTTGCAAGTATCTATGGGATGAATGTAAATTTGCCTTATCAGAATTTAAAAAGTATTTTTTGGATTTTGGGTGGAATTGTTGTTTTAATTTGGGGTATTGCATTAGTTGTGTTTAGGAAAGCTAAGATATTGTAGAAATTAAAAATCCATTAAATTTGTTTGTTTTTTCCCATCAACAAGTTCTTTAGTATTTATTTTGAAAACTTCTAGGATGTTTTCAACTGCAGGAAGTAATTGATTATTAAGATAATATTCAATATCATATTCTCCTTTTTCATCTGGAAGTTTTGCTCTTTCTCTTATTAATGCCCTCTTCTTTGTTGATTCTGAAATATAATATTTAATTAAGGTTCCAATAGGCACTTTTATTTTTTGTTCTTCTTGCATTCTTTTTGCTATGATTACATGAGGACCTTGAGCTTTGTATTCTTCAATAGGTTTTTTTAATTGTGTTTTAATTATTAATTTTTGAAGGGGTATCTTTCTTTCTTTTAGTTTTTTTATTACTTCTTTAACATGTTCTACTGCTTTTTTTTCATTTCCATCTTCTAAGATTGTTTTTAATATTTTATTTTGAGTCTCTCTTGCTAAAGTACACCAATCTCTTCTTACTGTTTCAAATCCTCTTATCTTAAGATTATTATTTTTGTCTATTAATGCATACTTTTTTTTAGCTCCAAATTCTCCTGTTCTTTTTGTCACCCAAATTCCTCTTTTGAAAAAACCCTCAAAGTCTAATTCCATTATTCCAGGAAGTTTTGAATTGATTTCTTCTAAAAGTTCTTGAATTTCTTTATTAGATTTTTTGTTTTGTAAAAATGCAATTGAATCTGTATCAGAATAAACAACTTCATGTCCTTTGGATTTTATTTTTTCAATTGTTTCTTTTATTTTTTCTTTTGCTAAGGCTGCTGTTGCAGCTGCTGCTTCTAATTGATAATATCTTGCACCAAAAAATCCTTGATAACCATATGCTGCGTTTGCAAGTAATTTATAAGAATTGCTTTTTGCTTTTGTAAATGGATTTTTATCTAAAGCATATTCTTTTTTACATTGTTTTCTTTTTTTAATTATTTCATTTAGCATTTGAGGAAAAAATCCTTGCTTTTTTGAAAAATATGCTTTTTGATTTTCTAATTCTACTTTTAATGAATCTGGTTTTCTTTTATGAGAGTATGTTGATTTAGATAAGTTATAAGTTACAATAACAGAGCCATACATACTTGTAAAATCAAAGAAAACAATATCTTCATATAAACCTGGTATTGGTTGTAAAACAAAAGCACCTTCATATCTTTCTTCTGCTCTTCTTGCACCGATTTGATGTGCATGAGGGCGTTTTTCTATTATCTCATTATATTTTTCTAAGTTATGCATAATATAATTTTCAACTTGTGCAGACATTGCATCTCTGGATACATTAAATAAAGGTTCTTGGATAATTTTAGTGAATTCTATTATATCTGGTAAAAGTTTTTCTGCTAATTTGTAAGTTAAAATGGAATCTTGGAGATTGTATTTAAAATAATTTTCCCATTCATTAGGTTTTATTTTTGAAGAGTGTTTATGTTCCCATTCTGCTTTTTTTTCATTTAATAATTCTGAAGAAACATCATTTAATGAAAGTGTTTCTGATTGTAAGTATTGTGAATAAATTGAACGAATAAATCTGAATATGTCTAGGTGGATTATTCCCTTTATTTTTCCTGTTAATATTCTGCCTCTTGAAAATACTGGTTGAGAATTATCAATTCCCAAGTTTAATTTAAATTTATTTTTATCTGCTCTTGCTTTTAGATAAGGTAAGTCAAAACCATCTGAAAAATATCCAGATAAAATATCTGGAGAGTATTCTTTTACATATTTTACAAATGCTTCTAGCATATCTTCTTCATCTTCAAAAGTTTCCACATAGGAAAGTGTAGTGTCCTTACTTTTCCAAGTAAGGACCTTGCGAAAATTGTTCTCTCCATAAAGTGAAATCATTAAAATTGGTTCACTCCCAATTTCAACATTATCTGTTTCAATATCATAACAAAGTATTTTTGGTTTAAAATCTGGTTGAGATTCTGAACGAGTTATTTCATTTGCTTTAATGCATATATCTACATCTAATGATGCATCTAGATTTCCAAAATCTTCTGAATTGTTTAATAGTTCTCCTTGAATTTTATACCAATTCATTGGTTTGAATTTTTTCTCTATAATATATTTAGTTATAATGTTTAAATCAAATTCTCTTCTATGGTCTATTTCTTTGAAATCTAATAACTCTGTGATTTTTGGAGCATCTTTATAATTTGTTATAAATAATTTTAATGCTGGAACTGATTTTCCTAAGAAATTCTTTTGATGAAGTTCTGTTTTTATTACTTTAGAAGTTCTTTTTGCTTTTTTTATTGAAATTGTTTCTATTTTATTTTGTAGTTTTTTTATTTGTTTATCTTTAAGTCCTTTTTGTAAGATTACCCAGAAATAAGCTGGAAAATCATCGATTATGCATGCTTTTTTCCCATCTTCTGTTCTTCCGACTATTTTTATATAATTTTTATCTTGAAAGTCAAATGAATCATAATCAAGAGGTATAAAATTGATTGTTTTTTCCATGACTTAGAAAAATGGGTGTAGTTATTTAAAATCTTGGTTTTGGGCCCTCCCTCCCGCCCATAAAAATGAAAGTGAAGATAAAATCTATTTAATTAAAATTAGAAGAGGTTTTGGAGGTATTTTAAGAGTTTAATTACCAAATAGTAGTGTTTAGAAAGATTTAAAAGTTAGGAATTTATTTATTTTCTACAGAGATATAACAAAAATGACATCTGTTAATGAAACTAATAGTATAGGGGAAGGGAATGGAAGTTTGATAGCTTATGCTGTGGCGTTGCCTAGAAAGTTTACAGGATTTAGTTTTTATGATCCAATTTCAAAAATTAAAGGAATTCGAGCTGAATCTCCTGAAAAAGCGGTCGAAGAAATTGTAAAGGGTGGTTCAAATAGATCTAGGGCTGCATTAAGTTTATTAGAAACTATTTTTGGAGGCATTGAAAACTATGCCTTAGTAATTCCTGAGGCTCCTGAAAAAGATGAAGATACTGGAGAGGATTTAACAAAAGAACAAAAATTTGATTATCAGAGAAAGGGATTGGCTTGTAGGTTGGAATCACATTATTTAGAATTAAGTAGAAAATTTCAAGGAGATTATCCTAATGAACCTGATGCTATTGAAGGCTATAGGGCGATGGATGAGGCTAGAGATATTTTGCATGCTTGCGGGATAAGGGAGATTTAATATGGTAAAAAAGAGAATAAAATATAGGGTGAATTTGCCTTGTAGTTTGGATGTTCCTGGTTATTGTAGATTAGATCGTGATGGGGAAACAATGGCGTCTACTAAAAAGCAAGCAGCAGCCTTTTTTTTACATAGACAAAATCCGAGTATAAGGGGTTTGGTTCTTCATGCATTGAGAAAAGAATATGGTTCAATTGAAATGTTTGTTGAAGAGGTTGGAAAATCTAATCTTAGAGGATTAGGGTTGGATGAAGTTTATGCTTTTCAAACAGAGGATGATTTGAAAAATAGTGGAAGAAAGGGTAAAAAAGGATTGGTTGGTGGAAAGATGACTAAGGCAGAGTTAGGTTTAATTGAAGAATATGAAATTGCAAGAGAGCTTGCTAGAAGAGATGGAATTAATGAGTTTAAGAACTCTAAGATTAGATTTCATTATATTGATAGGGCTAGAGAATTGGTTGCTTGATTATAGTTATTTTGATATCAATAGATTTTTATATCTTTTAAGTTATTATAATCTATGGGAAAAAAGAAGAAAGATAATTTTTGGATTGAAATTATACTTTGGATTTTAGGAGTAGGAGTTATTATTTCTTTAGTATTAAGAGGTTTTGGAGTAATATGAATTTGTTAGATTTAAAAAACAAATAATTTTATTAATGCTTGTTATTTGTGTTTTAAATGGGATTACAAATTGGAGAAATCATTTCTAAGAATGAAATTGAATTTAAGGATTTGAAGAATAAAACAATAGCTGTTGATGCATTTAATGCTATTTATCAGTTTTTGACTACAATTAGACAACCAGATGGAACTCCGTTAAAAGATAGTGAAGGAAATGTTACTTCTCATTTGTCTGGTTTGTTTTATAGAAATATGAAATTGATTTTAGAAGGTGTTAAGTTGATTTATGTTTTTGATGGTGAAGCTCCTGAATTAAAAAGGGCTACTCGTGAGAGTAGAAGAGTTGCAAGAGATGAATCTAGGGCAAAGTATGAGGAAGCTAGGGATAAGGAAGATATTGAGGGTATGGGAAAATATGCTAGAGCTGAAGTTTATTTAGATGAAAAAAAAATTAAAGAGAGTAAAGAATTATTAGAAGTAATGGGTATTGCAGTTGTTCAGGCTCCTGGAGAGGGTGAGGCTCAGGCAAGTCATTTAGTTTGTGAGGGAAAGGCATATGCTGTTGCTTCACAAGATTATGATTGTTTAATGTTTAAAGCACCTAAATTAATTCAGAATTTAAGTTTGGCTAGAAAAAGAAAAACTATTACAGGTTATAGGGAAGTTTTTCCTCAAATGATTGAGTTAGATGGTGTTTTGAAGGAATTGGAAGTTAACCAAGAACAATTGATTTGTTTAGGTATTTTATGTGGGACTGATTATAATCAGGGGGGTGTGAAGGGGTTGGGGCCTAAGAAAGGTTTGAAAATTGTTAGGGAGTTTGGGAGTAAGGAAGAACTCTTTGAAGCTTTAGAGAATAATGAAAAGTTTGAGAAATTAAGAGAGAGTTCTGATTCTTTTGATGATGGAAAATTATGGTTTGATTGGAAAGAAATTTATGATGAAATTGCAGAGCCTAATGTAAGGAAAGGAGTTGAGATTGAGTTTCCTGAAATGGATAGAGATAAGATTAAAGAAATTTTAACTCAATATGAATTTAGTGAAGATAGAATTGAAAATCAATTGAAAAAATTGGATGAGTTGAAAAAAGCTAAAGCTCAGACAACTTTATTTTAATGTTATTTTCCTCTTTCGTCTAATTCTTTTCCTGCTACATCACCTTCTGTTTGAATTGTTTTTCTAGCTCTTTTTGTTTTCTCTTCTTCTGTTTGTTTTTTTAATTTTTTTCCAAGAGATTTCATTATTAATTGATAAGCCATTAAAACTAATACTGTTATTATAATAGAAATACCTACAAGCCATAGATTAGTAACCATTGTTGTTAAAAGATCTGCGAATTTTCTTATGATTCCTGAAACTCCGACTAATGATGCCATTATCACAGAGGCTATAAATGATAGTATTAAATTAAAATTTGTTAAAGCTTTTGCAGGATAGTAAAGAAGGATAATTAGTGTTATCCAAATTATGAATGAGAATATAAAAAACCAAGAGTATGAGAATTCAATTCCAAAAATTATTTTCCAAACTGGATTGAAAAATGAGAATCCTTTATCAGTATAGAAAAGTATTGGTCCTAGGAATTTATTTTCTGCTAATAAGTTTGTCCATTCTTGTTTAAGATATTCTTTTCTTTTTTCTTCTTTAGAAATTTGTTCTGCTGCATCTTGGAATTTTTCAAAGGTTTCTAATTGTCCTGTTTCAGGATTGATAGATGTTATGTCTGGGACTCCTGGTGTTTGGGCGTTTATTAATGGAAGTAAATTTATTGTAGGGATAAATAAGAATGAGATTAAAATAAATAAGAAGAATATTAAAATTAATTTTTGGGATAATCTCTTTTTCATGTAAAGAATAGTGAATTAGAGTTTTTAAAATTAATGAGAAGTAATTTAGATTCCTGCACCTAATTCATATCCCTTTGCTTCTTCATCTTGCATCTCTCTTCCTGCTTGTCTTACTTTCATTTTATTTAATGCTTTTTCTTTTTCAGAATCTAATTTTCCTAGGAATGTCCATTCTCTAAATTGTTTTATTCCAAAAAAGATTATTATACCTGCAATTATTGCTCCAAGATAAGGGATATTTTCTACTGTAAAAATTTCATTTGTTGAAAGTCCTACTTTATATACAAAAAGTGAAAAATAATAAACAATGTAAAATACCCATATTGCTTTTGCAACTGCTAAATTATCTGTTACTGCGAAACTAAAATATAATAAGATAATAAAAGGGACTGCAGTTAAAATTGCTGCGCCCATTGCACTATATTGAAGAAGAATTCCTTCTACAAAATTTTCAGGAATAAACATGAATGCAAGTATTGTTATTATAACTGAGACTCCTATTCCAAAAAATATTCCTGTTTTTCCGCCTTTAAAAATCCCCATTTCTTTTATAACTGTGTAGATAATCATCCATAATAAAACACCTAAAAGAATTGATGAAAATCCAGTAGGGTCTAATTGCATAGCTTGAAAATAGGAGGTAATTACTTCTGCGAAATTTCTTCCCCAAGTTTCAAAATTAGTTTCTTCTGCAGAAACTAAAGCTATTTGAGAAAGTGTTGATAATCCTGTTATTGCTAATCCTAGTAAACCTGTTTTTTTCATAATTGTTTATGTCTTTGTTTCTTTATAAATGTTTTTGTGATTTGGGAGGATTGTTTAAAATTATTAATTTGAATTATTTTATTAAAAATCTGAGAAGATAAATCTAACTCAGATTTTTGAAAATTTCGAAAAGATTTAATTTTATTATTAAGGGAATGATGAGCAAGAGCGAATTGAGTATTAGAGTTAAATAAATAAGAGGTTATTGAATATTTTAGATTGAAGATACTTTAAATATATTTTTAAACTAAGGATTATTATATTTACTATGAATAAAAAAAGATGGGTGTTAGGATTAGGAGGTAATCTTATTGGATTGTTAATGATAGGGTTGGTTAAGGCTCAAGAAGTTCTTTTTACACAAAGTCCTAATTATTATATGGTTACTTTTATTGATTGGGTTAATTCAAATTATGGGCCTTTATTTGCTGCTTTATTTGGAGTTAGTGAATTAGATGAATTTTTATTTGCAAGGATTTTGGTTTTTCTTTTGATTTTTTCAGTGGTTCATATGTCTTTGACTAAATCTTCTGTTTTTGGAAGTAATAAGATAATTTATTTTGTGATTACTTCTATTGTTTCAATTTTGTCTGTTAGATATATGGGAGATAATGAATTTATTAATGGTATTTTATTGCCTTATGGTGTGTTAGGGGCTGCAATAGTTGTATTTTTGCCTTTGCTGATTTACTTTTTGTTTGTTCATAATTCTGTTCCAGGTCAATTTGGAAGAAAGGCTGCATGGACTATTTATGGTATAATTTTTATTGTAATGTGGGGGTTTAGAACTGCAGATGATATTGGGTTGGATGTTGATATAATTTATCTGTTAGGAATGGGTTTTGTTTTATTGAATTTTATTTTTGATAGTCCTATTCACGAATATTTTGGAAGTAAAAGTTTTAAGAGTGCTTTAAGGCTTCGTCATTCTGAGAAAAAAGGAGAGATTGCTGAAAGACTTCAGGAATTAGAAGATAGAGCGCATTTGTATTCTACTCATGAATATGATAGATTAAAGAAAGCATTGGTTAAAAGCTATAAACATCATGCTAGAAAGAGTTGATTTGAATTTAGATCTTTAAGAAAAAATTATATTTGGTTTTTATTTAACTTCCCTGTAACCAACTATTTTTTTACCTTTGTAAATTGGAACTTCTTTTGCTTGTCTTGAAGAGCCTTTTGTTATAGTAATTACTATTCCTCCAACAACTAGTGCTATTCCTGGATATAATAAATAATTTGCTGGAAATGGAAGAGTTATCTGGACTATCTTTGCTATATCTTCAATTGAAAGAGCTATAGCTATTAATCCAATTGCTGAAATTATATATCCTACTGCTTTGTTTACCATCTTTTTTTTGGAAGTGTTAATCTTTTAATTTGTTTAAGAGATTAGATTACCTAATAGTATAATTAAGTATATTTAAATATGTTTTTGTTTTGATATATTTAGAGCAAATATGGGAGAAACAGAAAAATGACTAATTATGATATCATGGGGAATATTGCTGTTGTTAAGGGTGATGGAAAGAAAAAGAAAGAATTAGTTAGTCAGGCAAAGAAAATATTGGAAAGACCTTCAATAAAAACTGTTGTGGAGAAATCAGGAAATGTTAAAGGAAGGTTAAGGACAATTGATACAAAACATATTTTGGGTGAGAAGAATTTGATTGCAGAGTATAGGGAGAATGCTTGTTTGTTTAAATTTAATGTAGAGGATTGTTATTTTTCCTCGAGGTTAAGTGGAGAGAGAAAAATTATTGCTGAGAAGATTAAGATGAAAGATAAAGTTTTAGTAATGTTTGCAGGAGTTGGTGTTTTTCCAATTGTAATTTACAAGTATAGTAAACCTACTAATGTTGTGGGGGTGGAGTTGGGTAAAGAATGTTGTAAATGGTTTAAAGAAAATTTGAAATTAAATAAAATTCCTAAAGGAAAAATTGATGTTGTTCAAGGTGATGTAAAGAAAAAGATTAATGATAAATTTGTTGAGGAGAATGGGAGTTTTGATGTTGTTGTTATGGCTCGTCCTAATTTAAAAGATAGTTTTTTAGAGTGGGGATTAAAAGGTTGTAAGAAAGGTGGGAAGTTGTTTTATTATGGTTTTTGTAATGTTGATGAAATTGATGAGTTAGTGAAGAATTTGGTTAAAGAGGGTAAGGGGTTGGGGAGGAAGTTAAAGGTTAAGGAATTTGTTAGAGCAGGAGATATTGCGCCATATAAGTTTAGATATAGAATTGAGTTTAAGGTTATGAATTAATTATATTCTAAAAGATTCATCTTCAGATTCTTTTATTGCTTTTGGTGCTTCACCACCATGCCAAGTAAATCTTGGACGCATTCTTATTGGATATAATCTTTCAGAATTATCATCTAGAATTATTGCAGAACCTTTTTCGTCGGGAAGCTGGTTCATTGATTTTTTAATTCCTTCTAAAAGATAAGTTTGCATTATTTCATTTAATGCTTCTAAATCTTTTTTGTTTGTTAATCTGTGTGAGAGAATTATATCTGATTGAGTCATTACATCTCTATGAATAACTCCTGGTTGTTGGGTTGCTAATACCATTGATATTCCTGGTTGTCTTCCTTCTCTTAATAATTGAATAAGAGAATTTGTTGCAGGAGTTTTTTCATGCATTGGTAGAAATTCATGAGCCTCGTCGATAAATAGCCATACTAGGGGCATTTCTCTTTCTTTTGCTTGAAAATTAATTCCATGATTAATAGAATCTATTTCTTCTTTTTTTCTTGCTAAAATTCTTTGCTTGAATAATTTTTTTGAAACTAATCCAATTATTAATGCTCTAACATTAAAAGAAGAAGTTGAAGAGTAAATTGATAAATCTAAAACAGATGTTGTTCCAGCTCTAATTAATTCTGTGATTTTTGTTGGATGTTCATCTTTTTTTGCAAAAACTTTCCAAGAATTTGCTGCTTCAAATAATGCTATTGTTGATTTTTTTGTAGCTTCATCAGCTTCTGGATTATTATTTATTTCTTGGATGATAGTTTCAATATCAAATTCTTTGTTTTGATTTTTTAAATCTGAAATTATTTTCTGAATTAATACTGCAATTAATGAAGTCATTTTTAATTCAAAGATTGATAGCCAATCTTCTATTTCTAATTCTGAAACAGACAATGCGAATTTTTTATCTACTGGAATCCCTCTTTTTTCATATTCTTCAAAATACCCTTTTGGTGCCCAGATTATTGAGGGAAGTTTTCTTGGTTTTAAATCCCATTTTTCTAAAAGAGTATTATCTTTTTCATTTTGATATTTCATTGTCCAGAAAATTCCCATTGTATCGAATATTAATGGAGCAAGATTTTGTTTAACTTCTTCAGGAAGATCTGATATCTCTTCTGCTAGAACTCCTATTGTATAGGATTTTCCAGAACCTCTCTTTCCTGAAATTAATATTACATGGCTTCTTGCAATGTCTAACCAGATTTTATTTGATAGAGAAGTATAATTCCCCATTTTAACATAACCTTTTCCAATATAGAGAAGTCCTTTATCTTTGAATTTTTCTTTATCCTCTTTATTTCTTCCGATTATTATATCATATGGCATTTTGTATAAAAGGTATTTAATTATATAAATATAATTGAGGTGTTATTTGTTTTAACTTTTTGGTTTAATAGTTTTAATCTTAGATTAATATTAGTTTTTAGAAGAATAAGATGTTTTTAATTCTTTTGCGTGAAAAAGAAAATAATGACTAATTTTTTACCGAAATGTTTTTAAAGGTTTGAATTCTAAAAATAAGATGGAAGGCGAAAATACAGAAAACACAAATCATGAAACACATCATGATGCGATTCCTAGTGTAAGTCCTATTGTTCCAAGAATTGATAATAATCCTGATAAAGCTTTTGATAAATTTGTTGGAAAAGTTAAGAAAAATCCTTGGATGGGTTCAACTATTGGTTTAGGAGTTCTTTGTCTAGTATTATTAATTGTTAGTTTTTCTGGTGGAATGACTGGAAATGCTATAAGTGAATCTGATATGGAAAATTTAGCTTTAGATTTTTTTAATACTAAATTATCTCAATCTCCTGGAACTTTTGAAAGTATAGAAGAAGTTTCTGGTGTTTATGCTGTTAATGTTGCTTATGATGGGCAAACAGTTCCTTTATATTTTACTAAAGATGGTAATTGGATTGCTCAAGGTGGAGAATTAATGCCTATTTCTGATGAAAAACCTTCAAATGCTGGTTCTGATACAAATCCTGATGCTGGTTCTGATGCTCCTGCACCAGATGTTGTTAAATCTGATAAACCTAAAGTTGAATTATTTGTTATGACTCACTGTCCTTATGGAACTCAAGCTGAAAAAGGAATGGTTCCTGTATTAGATTTATTAGGTGATAAGATTGATGGAGATATTAAGTTTGTTCATTATTTTATGCATGAAGGACCTGGAGAAGAACCTGATGAAACACCGATTCAAGTTTGTTTAAGAGAAGAACAAAGTGATAAATATCTTGATTATTTAACTTGCTTTTTAGAAGATGGAAGTTCAGAAAGATGTTTGGATGCTACTGGAGTAAATAAAGGGTTATTGAATAGTTGTGTTGAAAATAAGGCTGCTGATTATTATGCTACTGATTCTGAAGAGAGTCAAGCTGCAGGAGTAAGAGGAAGTCCTACACTAGTTATTAATGATGCAATAGTTCAAGCTGGAAGAGATTCAGCAAGTTATCTTCAAGCAGTATGTGCGGCATTTAATGATGCTCCTTCAGAATGTGAGGAAGTATTAAGTTCTGCTAGTCCAAGTCCTGGATTTGGTGGTGGAAGTGCAAGTGGTTCTAATAGTGCTGCTCAATGTGGATAATCTTTAAAAAGGTTGATAAGGTTAATAGCTATGTATTGAACATCATTAAGGTGGGAGATATAACTTAAATAATTAAAAAGGAAACAAAAAATGGTAAAAATATCTGAATTACAAGCAGGACAAGGAAATGTTGATGTTGAAGGTACTGTTAAGGAAGTTGGTGAAGTTAGAACTTTTAATAAATTTGGAAGAGATCTAAGTGTTGCTAATGCAATGTTAGAAGATGATTCTGGAAGTATTAAATTAAGTTTATGGAATGATGATGCTACAAAGTATAAATCTGGAGATAAAATTAAAATAACAAATGGTTATGTTAGTGAATTTCAAGGTGAAAAGCAATTAACTTCTGGAAAGTTTGGTAAGATTGAAATGGCGGGTGAAGGTGCTGGAAGTGATTCTGTTGAAGACAATGGTGCAGAATCAGTGAAGAATGCTGAAGAAGAAATTGAAAAAACTCAAGATACTGCTTCTGAGATTGCAGAAGCTGATGCAGAGACTCCAATGGAAGAAAAGATTGATGCTATTGAAGAAGAAAAATCAGAAGGAATAAAAGAAGAAGTTTTTTGATGGGTTAGTTTTTTAGTTTGAGGGGTGAGATTTATTGATGGTTGGTTATTGTTTGTTGGAGGTGTAGTATTTGTTTTATTTTGTTTGTTGATGATTTGTTGAGTGAGATATATTTTTGATTGTAATTATTTTTATAAAGTGGAGTGTTTGATTGTTATTATGGAATTTATGTTTTACCCTACTTTTGAAGTTGTTGAGGGTAGAGGGATTCTTCCAAAGATTTATCTCCCATCTGATTTTGAAGAATTAGTTCCTAAGTTTTATGAGCAAGAAAGAAGAAAAACTGTTGAAGATTATGTTAGGAATTTGGATGGATGTTTTGAAAGAGATTTAGGAATTCGGCTTAATTGGGATGATAGATGGGGGTTAAGAAATATCTCTGGGATTGGGTTAGGTTTGGATTTAGATGAAAGAGGATTACCTAATTTTCAAGAACATAATCTTGGTGGAACTGGGAAAAGTTCATTTGTTCTTGGAGCTGTTGCAATGAAATATGTTTCTGAGTTGATGAAAGCTTCTCAGCGTTAAAAAGAGAGAATTAGATTTTTTCAATTCTCCCTAAACCTATTCAAACTATTAGCTACAATTATAGCTGCTTTTTTATCTTTAATATAATCTAATTCTTTTTCATCTAACTCTATTTTCTTTATTTCTTTTTGTGATAGATTTGAAAGTATTAATGGAAGTAGGAAAGATTCTTTTGCTGCTTTCTTTTTTGACATATGAGTTAATTGAGAATACTTTGTAATTATGGATTTCTTTTTTGCATTTTTCATATTAGACATCCAGATTTTCAATATTCTTGTGGGTTTTTGATATGATTGAAATTTTTGATATTTTAATCTTGTTGCAGCAGAGATTCCTGCGGAAAGGAAAAAGTTTTGATAAACTAAGAATCTCCAGTGTTGTTGCCTATAAATTCTGCCTTTGAATACATCTGCCTTACTTAATGCATCTTGTGCTCTTTCTAAGGCGTTTCCAGAGTATTCTAGAGGTATATTCTTCTCAACCCATAAAGATATCTCATCTAGATTCATTCTTGTATTATCATATACTCTAAGTATTTCTTTAGTTGTAGGTTCTTGAAATACTTTTTTTAATGCATTGAAAATCGTATCTTGTTTTTCTCTTTCATCAAATTCTTCAATTAATGCATCTTCTCCTAAATCAAATATTGATTGTAAGTCATTTAGTGCAGCTCTTACATCTCCTCTTGCGTGTTTTGCTATTAGGTTGATTGTTTCTTGTTTAACTTGTTTTTTTTCTTTGGGTAGAATATTATTCATAATTTCTTTGATTGTGGTTTCATCTAATTCTTTTAAATTTATTATCCCGCATTTTTTTCTTAGTGGAGAAAATTTTCTAGCCCAGATATCATTAGCAGTTATTATAATTGGGAATTTAGTTTCTGCTATTAGTTTTAAAAGTTCTGGAAGTCCGCCTCTATCTGAGGTTGTTATACCATCTGCTTCATCCATTAAAATTAATTTTCCTTTTTTGAATAAAGATGATTGAAGTGTAGATGGTTTTAAGACTGCTTCTAAGCTTGATTTATTTCTTAAATCAGATGCATTTAATTCAAAGAGTTCTAAATTATATTCATTTTTTAATGCAATTGCTAATGAGGTTTTACCTGTTCCTACAGAACCATTAAGAACAATTGCTCTTTTTTTTGGAAATTGTTTATAGAAATTATCTATCTCTGTTATTGCTTGTTCTTGTCCTTTTATGTCTGCGAAAGATTTTGCACGATATTTTTCTGTTAATGGTAGGGTCATTTTATTTGTGATAAGTCTTGATTTAATATTGTTGGTGACATTCCTGTTAATTCGTCTTCAAAGATATTCTGAGGTATTGGATTATAAAGAAATACTTTCTTATCCATTTTCCATGCAGTATATATTTCTAAAAATGTTGCTCCACCAATATAATTGGGTTGCCCTTTTTTTTCAAAATTTAAAACAAGTAATGCGTCTTGTGGTTGGATATTTTCTTCATCTCTTCTAAGCATTTCTGCTTTCCATTCAACATGTGCTTCAAGCCCTCTAACTTTCATATCTTCTTCTTTTAATGGTTCATCATAACTATTGGGCATAGATAATTCATGCCCTGCTGTTTCTAATGGTTGTTGTATTTCTGGAATTCTATGATAAAAATGTTTGCTACATACTATGAGTATTTTCATTTTTTATTTATTCTTTTATAAGATTCAAATTTAATTTCTTTATCATATGGATCAAATACTTCTATTACCTTATATTTTCCTTTAGTATAAGGTTCTCTTTCAAATAAAAAATGAGTAACTTCAATTATTTTTATTGATGCAATTGGTTTTGATAATATTTGATTTCCTTTTGTTATTACTAGGGGCATTTCACCTTTATTCCAATATTCATTATCAGTTAACCAAAATATTCTTTGCCCTTTTTTTAGAAAATTATATGTCTCTCCTTTAATAAGAGTTTTAGGTAAGCATTCAGATTCTTCTCTATCGGGGGTGCCATATTCTCTTAATGCTAAATCTGGATTAAATTCTATTTGTATTCCCATTTTATTTGAATTTATTTAATTATTCCTTTACCTGCAAGAACAAAACTTGCTAAAAGGGCTTCTAATTGAATAAATTCATCACTGCCTTCAACTAATCTAAATTCTGTTTCACCTGTTTTTTCAATTAATCTTACTTTAAGTTCGTCGTCTATTTGTAGGTTCCAAATTTCTTTTTGAATTGATTTAATTATGTCTGTTCCTGCAACAGATTCTTTAAGCATAACATCTAATAATTTTTCTTTTGATTTTAAGAAATCTCCTGATAGGGCGTATTCTAGAACAATTTTTATTTCAGCAGGTTGTGCTGCAGAAGTTAATGTATCTATTAAATCCGCAGTAATTGTGGGTGTTATTGATGCAGATGCTTGTAATAAGTTTATTACTCTTCTACAATCTCCTTCACTAGATTCATAAAGTGCTTCAATAGATTTATCATCAATAGTTAAATTTTCTTTTTCTGCAATATATTTTATTCTTTGTTCAATATCTTTTTTTTCTAATAATTTAAATCTAAAAATTACACATCTTGATTGAATTGGATCTATTATTTTTGAAGAATAGTTGCATGACATAATAAATCTACAAGTATTTGTGTAGTTTTCCATTGTTCTTCTTAATGCTTGTTGTGCTTCTTTTGTTAAAGCATCTGCTTCATCTAAGAAAATAACTTTGAAAGGAACATTCCCTAGTGCTTTAGTTCTTGCAAAATCTTTTACTTTTTGCCTTACTACATCAATTCCTCTTTCATCTGAGGCGTTTAATTCTAGGTAGTTTTCTTTCCAATTTAAGCCAAAAAGTTCTTTTACAGTGATTAGGGCTAATGTTGATTTTCCTGTTCCTGCAGGGCCTGCAAACATTAAATGAGGGATATTCATAGCATTGGTTAGGTTTTGAACTTTCTTTACAATATCATCTTGTCCAACTAAGCCTTCAAATTTTTTTGGACGGTATTTTTCAGTCCATATGTTAGTATTTTCAGTTTCCATTTTAGTCTCTTTTTAAAAGGTATTTAAGAATCTTGGATTCCTAATAGGATAATAGCGATTTGTTTTATAAAGATTATTATGCTTAATTAACCAGTATGGGTTTAACTAATATAAAATTCCAATTAGAATTAATTTCCTCGTCTTTGTCTTCGTTTTCTCTTAACTCTTTTGAGGATTTTTCTTTGCCATTTCCAACGCATTTGACGTTTTTTCTTCCATCTTCTACTTGATCTTTTCATATTAATAATATTAGGTTTAAATAGAGAATTTATGTTTTCTCTTAAATTTTTATTGAGAATTTGGTTTATAAATGTTTAGGTTGTTTGGTTTTATTCTAATCTTAAATTACCATATTTAAATTTCCGATGATCAATTGCACTTAACCTAACTTCATTATTTTCTTTAATTATTTTATATATTAATCTAAAATTTTTAACTAATCTTGTTGAAAAATAACCATGAAGATTTCCAGATAATCTATCACCAAAATAAGGATTTTCTTTTAAATGTTTAATTTTATTATTTAAGGCCTTAACAATCTCTCCATCTTTTTTATGCTTTTTAAACTCTTTAGAAAAACTATCTGTGGAAAGTATTTTCCACATTTTATAAGTCTTCTGTAGAATTTATTTCCTTAAAATTTCCTTTAGTCATATCTGATTCACTATTCTTAATTTGATTCATAGTGTCCTCATTTGAATTAATTTCAATAGTTTCTACAATTTGTGATAATTCTTCTTTTGTTACCATTGATTGTTGTATTTTATTTAATTTTTCTAATATTTCTTTATTTATTATTTGTTGTTCCATTGTAATTTTATTAACCCTTGATTGTATTTAAGATTTTCTGTTGTTGAGTTGTTTTTTGGGTTGGTTATTTTGAGAATTATGATTTAATCTAATCTTTCTTCGAGTGTCATCCTTAAATCCATTAATTCTGCTAGTCTTTCATAGGTTAATGTTTGGTAGGTTTCATCTACTTTTTGATTGCACCAATCAATCCATTCTGCTCTAAGGTCTTTTGGTGAAGTAGATTCATTGTTGTGGCATAATTCACATAAGGTAATTAAATTTTGTTCAGAGTTGTTGTCTTTATCATGGTCAATATGGTGGACACAATGTGCTTTTCCATTTTGTTCTGCATCGCAGAATTGACAAGTATGTTCATCTCTTTCTCTTATGTAGGGCCTCATTACTAATTCAAATTCAGGTGAATAAGGTAAGAATGAAGTTCCTCCTTGCCAATTAGGATGATTTTTACCGGTTCTTCCGTGCATAGGATTATTTTTTCCGGCCATTAGTTTAGATAATTTTCTTTTAGTTTTTTCAGAATGTCTTAATCCTCTTCTGGATTTTGACATTTTTTTTCTTGTACTTTCTGAATGTACTCTTCCTTTATTAATTTGAGATATTTTTTTTCTAATTTCTATAGAATGACTTCTTCCATAATTGGGGTTTTTTTCACCTGTTTGAACCTGAGAAGCTAAATAATTTGTTCTATATCTTAATTCTGAATGAGTAATGTCTGAATTTTTAAGATATTTAAAAATTCTGGATCTAGAGATTCCATAAAGATGAGATAATTCTTGAGGTGTAGAAAATCTATCAATTTTTCCAGCTCTATGTTGTTCAATTTCTAAAGCAACATGATTAACAAGGTTTCTCATTTCTTTCTTCCCTTTTTCTCCTAATTGTGAAGAAGATATTTTTCTTCTTGTTTCTTCAGAATGAGATTTTCCATAATAAGGGTTATTTTCTCTAGAATTAGCTTGTGATCTCAAATGAAATTTTTTATAATCTCTATCTTCTCTAGATATTGATGAATTTTTAATATATTCATTTAAGCTTCTAGATTTAATACCAAATAAGTTAGTTAATTCTTCAGTACTTGTAAAAACATCAAGCTCTCCATCTCTGTGCTGAGCTATTTCTATGGCTACATAATTAATAATCTCTTGTTTTCTTGGATTTGGTCTTCTTCCCATATAAATTGATAGAAAATTGTGTTTTTAAACCTTGTTATTATGTAACTACTCTGTAATAGTTAATATTTGATATAAAATAGATAAAATCTCTTGAAGTTGGGTAAAAATTAGGATTTATCCTTGCTTCTTTAAAAACCAACAATAAGTTTTATCTAAGCCTTCATCAATGCTTGTTTCAGGTTTCCAGCTTAATTTCTCTTTGATTTTGTTGTAGTTTAGGCAACTTCTTTTTTGTTCACCTTTTTTCATTGGTTGGTAATCTGGATTGAATTTATTGTTGAAATAATTATTAAGTTTTGTGAATAATTCTATTATATCTGTTTCTTGGCTTGTTCCTATGTTATATGTGTTTGATCCTCTGTCATTTAATGCTAATAGATTTGCTTTTACAACATCATCAACATAAACAAAATCTCTTGATTGTATTCCTCCAAAAATTGAAAGGGGTTGGTTTGCAAACATTTTGTCTAGAAAAATTGAGACTACTCCTGCTTCTCCTTTTGAGTTTTGTCTTGGACCATAGACATTACTATATCTTAGAATTGTGTATTTTAGATTATGAACTTTATTATAGAAATTAAGATATTTTTCTATTGTTAATTTAGCACAGCCATAAGGTGAGATTGGTTTTTCATTATGAGTTTCTTGTGTTGGAATTGATTTTGTGTCGCCATATATTGCCCCTCCTGTTGATGAGAAGATGAAATGTTGAACATTGAATTCCTTAGCTAATTCTAATAATTTTAATGTCGAGATTATATTTATTTTAGCATCTTCAATAGGATTTTCAACTGATTTTCTAACATCAATTTGTGCTGCTAAATGATAAATTATCTCTGGTTTGTGTTTTTTGAAAACTTCTAGTAATTCATAAGTATTTCCTAAATCTATTTCATAGAAATTTGCTTTAAGGTTTATGTTTTCTCTTTTTCCTGTTGAAAGATTATCTATGATTACTATGTTATGCCCTTTTTTTATAAGTGCGTCTGTAATATGGCTTCCAATAAAGCCTGCACCTCCTGTAATTAATATGTTCATTTTAGAATGTGACTTTTTTGATTTAATAGGTTATCTGTAGTTCTTTGAATAGTATTGGTTTGCTTTCTTTAGTTAATTGTTCTAAGGATGGTGTGAATGGTTTTTCTAAATCTTCTGGAATGTTTGAACCTATTGATAATTTTATTCCTCTTTTTGCAAATTCTTTTTCATATTTTGATTGATTTTGAGAGAGTTCAACAAGAATCGAGGCTCCTAAATGTGGTGTGAACATGAGAGGGATATGTAATGGTGAAAAATCTCCATCAACAAATCCAATGCCATCTGGGTCTGCAAAATAATGTTTATTAAAATGAAATTCTAATTTTCCTGGTTTAGTTTTAAGTAACATAAATGTTCCTAATTGAGCTTCTAGGTTTTTATGTGCAGAATTCATTAAAAGTTTTCCATCTGAATCTTTTTCTTGATTTGCAATATCATGAGTTATAAGGGGATTTGAGTCAAGGTTAAAAAAGGTCATGTTATCTTCTGTTCCTACAATTACTTTTCCCCTATCTGGTAATATATGGAGGGTTGTTTCTTTTGGATTTCTTAATAACATTGCACCAAAGCCATGGAATTCATAGATTTCTTGAAATCTTCTTGTATCTCCTTTTTCTTTTTGAGTGTGGGTATGTCCAAAAGTACATCCCATTATTGTGTATCCTTGATGTTCTGGAAAATTTGGTAAAAATGTTTGATGAGGGATTCTCATATCCACTTTATCTTTATCTGCAAAAAAATAAGTCTCTTCATCAGAGTTAAATGGAAAATTACATTCATGATATTCTGGAGAAAATAATGCCTTGATATCTCCCATGGTTCTATGGGTTAATGAGAATCCTTGAGATTCTAATTCAGTTAATTTTTGTTGGTATTGTATTCTAAATAATTGTTTAGGTGTTGGTTTTATCATTTTAAACTTGTGCATAAGCTCTTGTTTGAGCTGCATCTGCTCCTTGGTAATTTAATGGTGTTGAGTAGAGTAGGAATGGACTACAATTTAATCCTGATTTTAATTTATCTAAATTTACTAAAGTTTCAAGTAAGAGTGTGTTATTTTTGAAAAAAGCTCTGTGAACTTCTGAATTGCTTCCTGATGGGTCGAATGAGAATGAATCTATTCCCATGAGTCTTAATCCTAAATTTAATTTTTTTGTTTTTGAAAGAATAAAATCAGCGGCATTTTGGGAGATATAGGGAAATGTTTTTTCAAATTCTAATTTTTGTTGAGGTGTTAAATTTTCTCTTGCTTTTACTTTTATTTCATCACAAAATCCTGTATATAATACAATTGCAGTTGTATTTGGGTGAAGTGCGTAAAGTGAACTTTTAATATCTTTTTCTGTGATTTCTCTTTTATCTCTTTCTAATAAATCTGTATTTGTTAAATCAATTAATGTTGCAGGGTTTATGAATTGGGTTAAGTTATATTGGTCTATTGTTTTTCCTTTTTGAAGTTTATGTGCTGGAGCATCTATATGGGTTCCAAGATGATTTCTTAATGTTAATAATGTGTTTCCTGAAGAATATTTTGTGTCTCCATATCCTGCTCCGCTTCCAAATCCTGATGCATCTAATATTTCTACTGTTTCATCTGTTTCTGTTGCAGGAGTTATTTGTATTTGAGGTTCAGGGTCTGAAGGATATTTGAACATTCCTTCATGTATTGGATAGGTTAAGTCAATGATTGTCATTTTATTGGTATTCTCCTGTTTGATTACCTGGATCATTTGGAGGGTGTTGTTCATATATTCTATGAATTGCATTAAGATTTTTTATTGAACGCTTAAAACTTGTTCTTGGGTCTTGTCCATGTATGATTGCATTATAGAACTGATGCATAATGTTTTGATATTCATTTGATTGTGGAGAAGAATCACTATGCCATTCCTTACCTTTACTATCTGTTACTGTTCCTTTTGAGAAATCAATAGTAACTGTTGTTTCTTTATTTGAATTTCTTTTTCTAAATGTTACATTGAATTCTTTACTATCTTTTTTTATTGGTTGTTTAAATCTGTCAATAAATTTTCCAAAAGTAAATTTTCCTTGTGCATCATTATGAAATAATTCTCCTTCTAAACCAAAATTTGTTTTTACATATGTTTCAACATCATATGCCCAACAACCTGGATGTCCTGGATAAATACTGTATTTTGTATCTCCAATTTTTGTAACATCTCCTCCAATATTACTAATAACTCCAAATAAATGAACCCCCATATCTAATAATAATCCTGTTTGATTGTGGGTAGATAATAATGCTCTTGTTCTTTGTTTTTCAGGGTCGTCTTTTTCAAAAGTGTGTGCTTCAATATGTGAGATTCTTCCATAGTCTGCAACCATTTCTCCTAATTTTTCATAAAAAGTTATTGTTGCTTTTTTTGCAGAGTAATGTTCTGCATCCATTAAAACAAGTCTATCTGTTCTTTTTTCAGCATGTTTAACAATATGTTCTAATTCATTTAATTGAGTTCTATCGGGATTATGATTTTTATCTGTAACAACTACTAATGGTTTTTCACAGACAATGTGTTTTCCTTGATTTATTAAATCTGTAAAATAAGTTAGATGAAATGGATTTGCAACAAAAACTATTGCAGCATCATAATCTGCATTAATATTACTTACTCCATTTTGAGTGTTGAAAAAATCTAAATCATTATTTGTGAATCCGACCACTGTATCAAGACAAGAACCCATTTCTGCAAAAGTATTTGCTTGTCTCCAGTTTTTGCCTTCTTTTATTGCATGAGTTCTTTTTTCTATTTCTGTTAATAATCTTTTAGCAGCATCTTCTTGATCTTTTTCTCTTCCTGCAACACTTACTAAATCAAAGTAATTAGAAATTCCGTCTCTAAAAATTGCTGGAAAGAATTTTGCTAATGCCCATTCAGAAGTATATCCAAAAGCCATTGCTTTTATTTTTTCTTGTTCTGAATTTTTTTGTTTCATAAACAATATAATTCTAAAAATAATTTATTACTTGTCAATATTTTTTTTATATAAAATATAATGGTAGAGAAATATAGGGAGGGATGTGAGGGATATATAATATAGTGGGGTGGTGGGGGATATTGTGAGGTGAAAGGAGGGATTTAGGGATGGTGGTTAGGGTTTTGTTGATTTGTTAATGAGAATTTAATTAAATGTTAAGGTTATAATCAGAAATAAGATAATTGAAAAATAAATTTAATAAAAAATAAAATTAGTCTTCTGTGAAAAGATTGAAATGTTCAAAGCTACAGTATGTTGCTAACTTTGTTCTATATGCTGTTTTGGGGTCAACTTCTTCTCCACAAAATCCACAGTAGGTTGGGTCTGGTTGAAGAACCATCCCTCTTCTAGGATGATTATCTGGTGCTAACCTAATTCTTTGTTCAAGAGGTTGTGCTGGTGTTTGATTTAACATGGATTTATTAGTAAAAAAAGGGTTTTAATTGTAATCACTTGTGAATATATGCTAGAATATCTTCACTAGTGTATATATTGAGAAAGCTTTAAATATATTGTATATAATAGATTATTAGAATAGTGAGAATCGAGGGGTTGTTAAAAATTTCAAATGAAAAGAAAAATAATTCGACAAGGACATAATACATTAACAATGACTCTTCCTGCAGAATGGTCAAAAAAACTTAATTTGCAGGCAGGTGATGAAGTAGATTTGGTTGAGGATTCTGGAAGTTTGGTTATTAATGGAAAACAAAATAATGGTTTTAAATCTATTACAATTGATATAACTGGTTTAAGTATTCCTATGCTTTGGAGATTTTTTCAAGGAGCTTATAGGGAGGGATATGATGAGATTAAATTAAAATATGAAAATGGTGATAAGAGATACCCTAGTATTTTTGATTATTATGCTTCTAAATTTGAATATTCTAAAATGGGGGAAAAACAAAGAGATAAAAGTGCTTTAGAAATGATTACTGATTTAGTGAATAGATTTATTGGAATAGAGATTATAGATCATGGAGATGATTATGTTATTATTAGGGAGATGGGAGATATTTCTAGTAAAGAGTTTGATAGTTCTTTAAGGAGAATTTTTCTTTTGATTTTAGATTTGTTTGAAAAAACTGTTGAATTGGTTGAGAAAAATAAAATTGGAGATGTTTCTATTGGAAAAACTTTGCATACTATGGATACTAATGTTGATAGGTTTATTGATTATTGTTGTAGAATAAATAATAAGATAAAAGATTCTAGTTTTCAGAAAAATAAACCTATTATGTTTTCTACATTGTATTTATTGGAATTATTAGGTGATGAGTTTAAGTATATTGGAAGGCATTTGATAAATGCTAAAAAGAAAGTAACTGATTTACTTCCTTTTACAGAATTAGTAAAAGAGCATTTTGAATCTTATTATCATTTTTTCTATAAGTTTAGTAAAAAATCTGTTATAGAATTTGGAGAATTAGATACTAAAGTTTACAAAGAGCATTTTAAGTTAAAGGAAACTAAAAATTCTGGTTTAGATAAAATTAGAAGGCATTTAATGTTAATTAGTAAGTTTACTTTTGCTTTGGCTGAGTTAAGGATTGAAGGGGAATTGGGTAAAGGGAATAATATTTTGGAATGATTTGGTATGAGGGTTAATTTTATAAGTTAGAATAGTGAGTTAATTTTGTGAGATTAAGATAAAATCTTATTATAGCCCCGTAGTACAGTGGTCAAGTATCATCGGTTCTGGGCCGATGGACCCAAGTTCGAATCTTGGCGGGGCTATATCACCAAAATTCGAACGTCCTAAAAAATTCTTTTAGAATTTTTGGGATCTTCAAAACCCATAAAAGATTTTGAAGCAATCTTGGCGGGGCTATTTTTTTAATTTAGTAAAATTTAAATAATTCTTTTGTCTGTATATTTTAGAGGTTATGTAATATGGAAGGAAAAATTATTGGGAAGGTGATTAATTATTTTGAGCATGTAGGGGTTGCTGCGATTAAGTTGAGTAAGGGTTTGAAATTAGGAGATACTATTAGAATTGTTGGAGGAGATTTAGATTTTACAGAAGTTATTGATTCTATGCAAGTTAATGGAAAGAATGTTGATTCTGCAAAGGCTGGAGAAGGTGTGGGTATTAGGGTAAGTGAGAAGGTTGGTAAAGGTTATAGGGTGTATCTTGTTAAATGATTTAATAGCATATAATTAAGTTTAAAAATTTAGGATTGTTAATTATTATATGGTTACGTTTAGTGATGACGGAGAGTTTCCAGAGATTGGGGGAGGATTAGAAATTCGTAATGATTTTATTAGTGAATTAGGGCTTGAGAGGATAATGGAAAGGGAGCTTTGTATTGCAAGGGCTCCTCTAAATAGGGAAATTATGAGGGAGTATGCTGAACAATGCATGAATTTTAATTCTAAGGATTATAGTTGTTTAAAACAAAGAGGTTTTTTTGATGGGATGAGGGATTTAATGGATATTAGTTCAAATTATTTGAATGCAAGTATATTGTGTTTTGTAGGTGGTTTGGGTTCTTGCATTTCTGATCAGGGGGCAATGAGTATCGGTTTTTATTCATTGAGTTTTGGATTAGTGGTTGGAGGAGTTGTTGATGCATATATGTCTTCTCGTTCTTTTAAGGAGGGTTAGATAATTTTATAAATGAAAAAGGTGAGGTTATTTTGTGGATAAAATTAATTTTTATTTATAAAAATTGCCCCTATAGTGCAGCGGCCAAGCATCTCGCCTTCTCAAGGCGGTGACCCGGGTTCGAATCCCGGTGGGGGCATTCAGGGATTCGAACTGTTCGAATTGAGTAAGTTTATTTTTAATTCAATTACATTTTTTTTTGAAAATGAACTTAGGAGGAGGTGGGGGCATTTATATTTTTTATATCAATTAGAAATATTTTTATAAGTTATTTTCTTAATTAATTTATGGAAGAGGCAATGTATCAACAACCAAGTTCTCTTAAGTGGTTCTTTTTTGTGATTGGAATTGTAGCAACTTTAGCTTACAGAATAATTATTATTCTTAATTTTTATAATCCTTTATGGGTTAAGATTTCTTGGTATATTGGAACTATCGGTTTTATTTTTTATTTTGGTTATTTATATAATCTTCAATCTAAAAGGGCTGATTTAGCAAAACAATATAATTTATTGGGTGTTGTAAAGGGGATGAAAATAAAAGGGAAACAAAAAGAAGCTTTAAGGTACATAATTAAATCAAATATGACTTCAAAAGCAAAATATAATTCTGCAATTATTTTTATTTTATCTGTGCTTGCTTTAATTGTTGGAATTATTTTAGATTTTAGTATAATAATTCTTAAATAGTTTTCAGGATAGGGGTAATTATGGTATTATCACAAAAAGTAAGGGATTATTATTTAAGGACGACAGGTTTTACTATTGAAGAAGCAAATATGGATTGTGGTTGCGGTTTTGTATCTGAATCTTGTTGTGGGGCTGGGCGAAGATTAGATGATGGGATGAGAAAAATAGATGCAGAGAATGAAGTGCTAGCTAGTATGATTAGTGTTCCAATTATTATGTATGAAGATAGAAGATTACCTTCTGAGGAATAGTTGTCTTTAATGGATGTTTTTCCAAAATATTTATAAGTCTTTATTGTTTTAGTAGATTATCTATTTGATATTATATATTATCAAAAGGAGGTATTGATAAATGACATGTATGAATTGGACTTTAACTGTATTAAGTGTGTTAATATTTATATTTGCAGTTTGGCCAGGTTATGGAACTGAAGTTACAACTCAATGGGTAGTTGGTATTTCTGCGGTTTTAATACTTATTGTGGCTTGGACTGGAGTTGAATGTAAACCTTGTGCTGTTAATAATAAAAAAGGTAAGAAAGGAAAAGGTAAAAAAGATAAAGAAGAAGAGGAAGAAAAGAAGAAAAAGTAATTTTTTATTTTTATTTTTATTTTTTTTATTAAAAAGAAACATTTATAAGAACTTTTTTCTTAATTAAAGTAGTAAATTAAAAACAAATTTCAAAAGGAGGTTAAAAAAAAGATGGTAAAAGGAAAACCTGTTTCAAATCTTGTTGCTTTAAGTGCTTGGTTAACTGGTATTTTAGTTTCATTAGCTGTAGGTTTTGGTATGGTAGATAAAGTTTTAGTTGTAAGATGGATGCCAGAAGTAGTTACAGTTGTTGCTGGATGGGTTGTTGTTGTATTAACTGTAATAAGTGTGATATTAGCAATAGCTGACAGAATGTAAATTTGTTATTTTTATTTTTAATATTTTTTATTTTTGAATGGGAGGTGTAGGGAGTGAGATATTTTTATTAGGTAGAGTGATATTTTTTAAATCGATTAATGATTATGATTTTAACCCCCACAATAAGATTTTAATAGTAGTTTCTATTTCTTAATTAATGGATAGTCATGTACTTTCGAGAAAAAAGGTGGTTGAAAAATTGGCTTCTCGTGCTGAGGGGTTGAATGAAAATGAGGTTGATGAAAGATTAAAGAGTTATGGAAGAAATAAGTTAAAAAAAACTCGGCAGTTTGATTGGGTTAAAGTTTTATTTGATCAGTTTAAGTCTTATCTTATTTTAGTTTTAGTTTTTGCAGCTGTTTTGTCTTTTTTTATGGAGTCTAAGGTTGATGCAATAGTTATTTTAATTATTATTGTTTTAAATGCAGGTTTAGGTTTTTTTCAAGAGTTTAAAGCAGAGAAAGCTATTGAAGATTTAAAGAAAATGATGACCCCTTATTCTAAGGTTTTAAGAAATGGGAGAATTAAGGAAATTAATTCTGAGAGAATTGTTCCAGGAGATATTCTTATTTTGAGTGAGGGAGATAAGGTAATGGCAGATGCAAGAGTTTTGGTTTCTGAAGGTTTAAATGTCAATGAGTCTTCTTTAACAGGTGAGAGTGTTCCTGAATTTAAAATTATTGATAAATTAAAGAAAGGTGTGCCTTTGGCGGAGAGAAATAATATGATTTATCAAGGAACAGAAGTTGTTTCTGGAAGTGGAAAAGCGATTGTTGTTGAAACAGGTATGACTACTGAGCTTGGAAAGATTTCTGAATTAGTTCAAACTGTAAAGGCTGAAAGAAATCCGTTCAGGGATAAATTAGATGTGTTTGCAAAGCAGATTGGTATTTTTATTTTAATCTTATCTATTTTGGTTATTGGTTTATTGATTTTTGAGGGTGTTGAAGTTATTGATAGTTTTTTAGTTGCAATTAGTTTAGCTGTTTCTGCAATTCCAGAGGGATTACCTGCAATTGTTTCATTAGGTTTAGCTTTTGCAACAAGGAGAATGATTAGGAAGAATGTTTTGATTAGAAAATTGCCTGCTTCTGAAACTTTAGGAAGGACTACTGTAATTTGTACTGATAAAACAGGAACTTTAACTGAAGAAGAAATGAATGTTATTAGTTTGTATACAAATGGGAAATTTAATTTTGGAACTGGTTTAAAGGGTAAGGAATTATTATTGAGGACAGGAGTTCTTTGTAATGAGGCTAAGATTGAGGTTGATGAAAAAGGAAGAGAATATTCTATTGGAGATCCTACTGAGGTTGCATTGATTGTTTCTGCTAAAAATAATTTTTTAGATAAAAATAAATTAGTTAAAAAAGAACCAAGAGTTAAAACTTTTGCATTTACTAGTGAAAGGAAAATGATGTCTGTTGTTAGGGAGAGTGAAGAGGGATTAAGAAGTTATGTTAAAGGGGCTCCTGAAAAAATAATTGAAAGATGTGATTATGAATTAAGGGATGGGAGAAAATTAAAATTAGAGGCAAAAGATAAGGAGAGATTAACTAAAGTTTATGAGAAGATGGCTGGAGAGGGTTTAAGAGTTTTAGGTTTTGCTTTTAAGAATTTAAAGGGTTCATTGCCTGAGGGCAATGAAGATTTTAATATCACAGAAAATAATTTAGTTTTTGTTGGTTTTCAAGGAATGATTGATCCTCCTAGAAAAGAAGTTAAGAATGCTATAAAATTATCTCAAGAAGCTGGAATTAAGGTGATAATGATTACTGGAGATTCTAAATTAACTGCAGATGCTGTTGCTAAACAGATTGGATTAAAAGGAGAATCTATGAGTGCTAAAGAAATGAGTTCTATGGGTGATAGAGAATTATATAATAGGATAAAAGATATCTCTGTTTTTTCAAGAATTTCTCCTGAAGATAAATTAAGAATTATTAATATTCTTAAACAAAGAAATGAGATTGTTGCAATGACTGGGGATGGTGTTAATGATGCTTTGGCTTTGAAAAGGGCAGACATTGGGATAGCTATGGGAAAAAGAGGAACTGATGTTGCAAGGAGTTCTTCAGATATTATTTTGCTTGATGATAATTTTGCATCTATTGTTGAAGGAGTTAGTGAGGGAAGAAGAATTTATGATAATGTTAAGAAATTTGTAAAGTTATTATTGTCTGCTAATTTTTCAGAAGTTTTTTTAGTTTTAACTGTTATGTTGATTTGGAGAAATCCAGAACTTTTACCCCTGTTACCGATACAGATTTTATGGATTAATTTAGTTACAGATAGTCTTCCTGCATTAGCATTAAGTAATGAAAAGGCAGAGAGTGATGTTATGAAAAGAAAACCAAGTAAGAAGGGAATATTAAATGGGATTATTGGATTTATTCTTTTAGCAGGATTTTTAACTTTTATAGTTGATTTTTTATTTTTTTATGGATATATGGCTGATATTGATAAAGCTAGAACAATGGCTGTTACAGCTTCTATCACTTTTGAAATGTTTTTAGCATTTAATTGTAAATCTAATAAACCTTTGTTTAAAACTAAGAGTTTTTTGGATAATAAGTATTTGATTTATGCTGTTTTAGTTTCAATAGGTTTGCATTTATTGGTGATGTATAGTCCATTGAGTAGTTTATTTTATTTTGTTGCATTAGGATTATTTGATTGGTTAATGATTATTGGAGTGAGTCTTATTGGGTTTTTTATTATTGAAGGATATAAGGTTTGGAAAGTGAAGAAGCGGAAGAAAGGAGAAAGAATTATAAGTAAAAAAAGATAATATAGTTTATGAAAAAGAGTGTTAAGGGACAGAGTAAAATAATTACGGGAGTGTTATTAATTATGATTGTTTTAGTTGGTGTGACTATTGTTTATAATTTGGTAAATCCTATTTTACAAGAGGGAGTTTTAGAAAGTGAGGATGCTATTTCTAGATTACAATTACCTTTGTTAGGTGTTGAAGATTTAATTGTTAATGGAAGTAATGTTAGTTTTAAATTAGATGCTGGAACTGGGGAGGGGATAATTACATTGGTGAAGATAATTTTTAAAACAAATGGTAGTGATTGTATTGTTGAGAAAAATGTTAGTATTCAGGGATTAGAGAGTGAATTGATTAGTTTAAATGTTAGTGGTTGTGATGTTGTAAAAGATGTTAAAAGGGTGGAGGTTTTGGAGTGGGAGGAAAGTGATTCTGAAGAGGGTTCGGAAGATTCGAAGAGTGTTGAAGCTTGTTTGAGTGAGTGTCAGGATTTGACTGTGGAGGGAGGAATTTATACTTTATGTGAGGATGTGGTTCAGAATGAAAATAGTGATTGTTTTGTAATTAAAGCAGAAAATATTGAAATAGATTGTTTAAATTATAAAATTACTTCGGATTATGAAAAAAGTGGAATCTATTCTAATGAAGATTATACAACTATTAAAAATTGCGAGGTTTCTATGAAAAAAGGTAGTTTATTTGGACGAGGAATTACTTTGGAAAATTCTAAAGGGCATTATATTTATAATAATATTTTAAATAATCAGACTATTGGTCTTCGTTTAGTTGCTATACAGGAATCAATTATAGGGGAAAATGTAATTAGTTATAATTCTGGGGATGGGATTTATAGTTGGAATAGTCAAAATACTATTTTTAGAGATAATATTGTGGAAAATAATTTAGATAGAGGGTTATATTTATATTCTTTTTCAGATAATAATGAGATTGAGGATAATATTTTTTGTGGTAATGGAGATAATGATATTTATTGTGTGAGGAGTAGTCATCTTTTTGAAAATAATTATTTTGATAATGTTCTTGGTTGTGATGCTGCACGAATTCAAAATAATGAAAGATGTTCAATGCTTCGAGAAAATATTGAAATTGATTCTTGTGGTAGTTTAAATGAGGAAGGTAAGAATTATCTTTTAACTCAGGATATTAGTAGTAATTCTGTGGATTTTAGTTGTTTATATATGTCAGATGATACTGTTTTAGATTGTCAGGGGTATTGGATTCGTTTATATGGGAAGGGGGGTGGGATTAAGGTTAATGGTAAAGAGAATATTATAATTAAAAATTGTAATATTGAATATCCTTCTCATAGGGGCACTGAAAGACATGCAAAGGCAATTGTTTTAGAAGGTTTAGAAGGTTTTGAATTATATAATAATCATATTATTGGGGCGAATATTGGAATATATGCTTCAGGTTCAAGTAATGGTATTATTGATGGATTAATAGTTGAAGGTAGTAGGTATGATGGGCTTTGGTTAGGAACTTCTAAAAGTGAGTTTAGAAATATTGAATCAAATGATAATGGTGAGAGTGGAATTTATATCCCAGGTGGTTTAGATAATAATTTTGAGAATATTTTAACTAATAATAATGAGCGTGGGATGGAGTTTTGGTTTTCAAATCATTGCACTGTTAGTAATAGTGAGTTTAGGGATAGTGAAGATGTAGGGGTGGAAGTAAGTCATAGTAATTATATTTATTTGGAAAATTTGGTTATTAATAGGGTTGATGAAGAAGGGATTTATTTAGAGGATTCAAATGATTGTGTTTTGGATAATGTGGGGATTTTTAATGTAGGTACAAATGATGATGGTGCTGGAATTAGAGTTAGGGATTCAAATAATAATGTTATTCGAGATAGTATTTCTTGTGATAATGGGTTTAGGGATTTTCGATGTTCTGGAATTGGAAATACTGGAAGTGGGAATAAGTTTGGTAAGGGTAGTGATTGCGGTGTTGAATATTCTGGTTGTTCTTGTGTAGAAAATTGTGCTGTTTTGTATACTCTTGTATTAAGAGATTTGGATGGAAATATTTTAGGTTATTATGGGGATGATATAAAGACTTTTCAAATTAATCAGGGAGAAGAATTTTTTATTGATGTTTATTTAAAGGATTATGGAAAAAGAGGAGTTTATGCAGGTTATATGGATTTAATTTATAGTTCTAATGATTTAGTTGATTTTGTTCCAGGTTCTTTGGAGATTAATGAAGGTTTTGGAAGTGTAAATGAGGGAATGATAATAGAATCGAGAAGATCAATTAATGAAGTTGGAGGAGTAAGTGAGAATTATTATTCTCTTGGGGGTAATATGATGTGGTTGTTTAGTGTTCGTGCGATTGCGGTAATGGAGGGTATTGAGAGTTTTGAATTAAATCCTGCAGATATTTTTCCAGAGCATGATACTCTTATTTATGGGAATGATGAAGGGGTTAATATTAAAGATATTGTGTATAAGGGGGCAAGGTTAGAAATATTGTAAGATGGGAACAACCCTTTTAAAAAAGGCTTGGCCCAAAACAAGATTTAAAATGAAAAGATCAATTATTTTTATAATGGGTATATTTTTGGTATTTTTAATTGTTGGAAATATATCTGCATTAAGTGTAACTCCTATTTCTATTGAAAATTGTGATGGAGCAGATATTGATAGAAACGGGATAGTTAGTGTTGAGGATATTAATTTGTTTAATGATGAAAGACTAAAGAAATGTGGGCATCTACATCCTTTAAATGCCTTGAATGTTATTAATTATTTAAATTCTGACGGACCAGGGGAGGCTTATAGTGAGTATGAATATCTTTTAGATACAAATGCAGATGGTTTTGTTAGTCCTATTGATGCTTTGATTTTAATAAATCGTATGAATTTTTGTACTGATTTACCTTCTGTGCCTTTAGCTTCTAATGCAGATTTTGATAAAAATGGATTTATTCAAGGGGATGATGTAGTAATATTTCTAGGTGTTTTAGAAGTTTATCCTATTGGAATTAATTGTATGAGGAGTTTAGATAATCTGGAGATTTTTGTTTCAACTGGGAAAGATGTTTATAGTGTTGGAGAAAAGATTGAGTTGAATTAAATGATAGATTAATTTTAACTACTTTTAAACTATTTTGATTTGTTCTCCCTTATCCATAGGGGGAGAAAAATAAAAATTTCTGTTGATTTAGGTATTGTTAAAAAGGAATTCACTAAATCTAGTATAGTAAAGTTTATTAATCATAATTTGTTTTATAGGTTATAAAAGGTGAAATTTAAGTAAAATTTAGGTAAAAAATGATAAGTTGGATAGTAATAGTGGTTTTGCTTGTTGCAGGTGTTTTTGCAATTAAGATGAATCATTTAAGGCATAGAATATTTATTGTATTTTTAATAGCTTTGGCTTTATTTTTGTATAGTTCAATGGCTTTAGTTGAAACTCAAAATGAATTAGATTTTACAACTACAGAGGGTTTTTTTAATGCTATTAAAGTTTATACTGGTTGGTTAGCTAATGGGTTTGATAATCTTAAGACTCTTACAGGAAACGTTATTGGTATGGATTGGGGCTCAACAAATGCAAGTTTTTTTGAGGGATCAGAGAATAAATAATGAGTTATAGGATAAATAAAGAAAAATGAAAATATTAATGTTTTTGATATTGTTTTTGTTTATAGGAGGATTTTTTATTATTTCTAATGAAAATATTCCTTTGAATAATGCTGAGAATATAGGTCTTTTTTTTGAGTTATATGCTGGATGGTTTGATAATTTGCTAGATAATGGGAAGAGTATTTCTGGTTATTTTGTTAAAATGGAATGGTTGCCTGAGACTGGTGTTGAGGAATAGTTTAGTTGTAAATATTTTTTCTATGTCCAACTTCAATTACAAATATTTGAAGTTCTTTATTTTTGATATTTAGAATTATTCTATATTCTCCTATTCTTCCTCTAAAATATGGTGAACCTATTAATCTTTTAACATAATTATAGGGTCTTATACGAATTCTATCCAAGTAAGATGAAACTCTGTTTTGTATTTCTATTGGAAGTTTATCAAATTGTTTTGAGGCGTTTTGAGAGAATTCTATTTTATACATTTTATTATCAATGAAGTCTATTTTTAATTTCTTCAAAAGATATTGTTTTTCCTTCTTTAATTTCTTTTTCAGAAATTTTTATATTTTGTTTTGTTTCATCAGATAATTCCATTCTATCTTCGATTAAATCCCAGATGAGCTCCTCATAACTTTCTTTTTCATGAATCTTCATGTTTCTCATTTTTTCAATTAATTTATCACTTACTTGAATTGTTGTTTGTGCCATAGTGATTATATAAGTTACTATATTTATATAAATGTTTTGGTTATGATAATATTTAGTTAGTTTTTTAAGTATTGATTTATAGATTAGGATATTTGTGCCGCAATAGCTTCAGTTGGTAGAGCGCTACATTGGTAATGTAGAGGTCCTGAGTTCGATCCTCAGTTGCGGCTTTGCAAATAACCAAGTGATTGTTTAAATTATATAATCTATTTTTATTTTGATTCTTTTAGTCTTAATATATATGAGAGTATTACAAATAAAAAGAATATCAATACAATTGGAAGTGCAAATAAGAAAAATTTATTTTCAGAAAATTTATCAAAATAGATAATAAATATAATTAAACTAGCAACAAACAGAATACTACTAGAAAATATCCCCCTTTTTAATTTATTTTTATCTCCTCTTATAAGAAATTTCCAAAAAAGTAAACTTGGATTACGAATTATTATTAGGGTAACAGGGATATAGAGAACAATAGCTACAATAAATGAAATAAAAAGAGAAATTTTTAAAGAGATAAATTCTGGTTTATTAATTAAAGGGGTTAAAGCTATTAAAAAAAATACAAATATTAGAAAGATTATTGCTAAATAATACATTAATCTTATTGCAAAAGATTTTTGCAATTCTTTTTTAAATTCCTCTTTTTCCATGGAAGGATAGGGTAATGAATATTTTTAAACCTTACTAAATAATCATTTAACTGTTTATTTTGAAAAAAAGGGGCTATTTTTATTTGTGAAATATGACTGATTTTTAGAGAATAGATTGTTTATTTCCTCTATTGAGTTCCAAAAAGATTCCTCTTCCCTACCTTGGCTGCTTCTACAATTAAATTTATTCTTTTAATTCTTGTTTCTTTACGTTTTCCACGCAAAATCCACCTGTAATGCATCTTTTTGATTGAAGGAGGAAAATTATTAAAGTTTTCTTTTGCCTTAGGATTTTTATCTAAAGCAGTTCTTAGTTTATTAGGCATAGAAGGATTTTTAGGAATTCCTGCATCATGAGTTGGTTTTCGTAAACCTTCTTTATAAAATTTTAATCCAGCAGGAGTCATTCTCCCTTGCTCAATCAATTCTTTTCCATAACTAATAGTATTATTACTCCATGTACTATTTTTAGTCCTCTTTGAAAAATTTCTTATGTACTTTTCTTCATCTAATCCTTTAATTGTAGTATCTATCCATCCAAAACAAATTGCTTCATCCATTAATTCTCGATGAGAAGGAGATTCTTTTCCAGTATGTTTTTTATAAATAATAACAGAAACCTTATTTTCATTATCATGATTTTTTACTAACCACTTACGAAAATCCTCTTTTTTGAAAACTATTATCTCTACCATTAAAAAACTATACAAAAAGGCTTTATTTAAATTCGTCTTTGACCTATAAGAATATCAAAAAGGTTGTTACATATTTTTCCTTCGCAAGCTGGAGTAGGACATGAAGCATTGCACATAAATGGAACAAAGAGAACTAATAATATAATTACTATGATAATCAACCAAAACCACCACTTTCTTATTATTTTCATAAACAATCTAATAATTCTATCTTTAAAAACATTTCTTCTCCTAAATAATTAAGAGTTAGTTTTATAAACTATGATAATTGAGAATTTTTATGGATAAAGAAGAATGTAGTAATCTTAGTGAATTAAAAGAAAAATATCAGGTTTTTCAAGAGAAGTATGATTTGCCTAGTTTTGATGAAATGAATAAGTTATTTGAAATTGAAGATATTGATTCTGAGAGTGATTTTTTGTTAAGGAGAATAAGGCGAGTTGTTTCTGAGAAGATTGCAGGATATTTGAGATTTGTGGAGATTATATTAAATCCTTCAAATGCTCCTATTTTCTTTTTTAAATTAGTAAAGAAATTAGATTCTAGTGATAGTGAAATTTTAAAAGAAATTTATGATGTTTTAGGAAAGTTTGAGGTTGAAGTAATTGGATTGGATTTAGATTATAATGAAGAAAAAGAAGCTGAATTTATTAATAAGATTTTTAAAATATTTAATGAGGATATAAGGATTAAGTTTTTAGCGATTGTTGAAAAATTAGGTAATGGTGAAGGTAAGAAGAAGAGTAAAGAGAGTAATGGAAGTTATTTTGGGTAGAAATTAATCATTCAATGCTTGAATATCAATTTCAAGACTTATTTGGCTTGAAGCTCTTGAATATCAATTTCAAGACTTGCTACAGGCATCTTGATTTTATTATTCTTTATTATTAATGGGGTTATTTCTCCGATTATTCCTACTTGTTTGTTATTGATTATTATTTTCCCACACCTTCCATTAATAAATGAGGGGTTTTCAGTTTCTTTTATTTGGTATTGTAGGTCTAACATTCTCATCATATAATCAAGGATTTGTTTTAGTTCTGTAAAATTAGCTTTTTCATATGAAAAGGATATGCTTAGGTTTTCAGATTCTTTTATTTCTGTTTTTGCTTTGCAATCATCTTCATGACAAAATACTTTTCCTATTTCAAATATTTTTTGAGGATAAGAGGCATCTAGGTTTTCAGATAATATTTTTATTGAATTTGCTAGTAGTGAGTTTCTTAAAATATTATTTTCTGTTTTAGAATCAATTAATTCAATCATTTTACTTTGAAATTCTTTTATTCCTATTTTTTTGAATTGAGTTTCTTTTGTTGAAATATGAAATGTAGATATTTCTTGAATTCCTTGTCCTGTAAGAATTTCTGCTATTTTTCTTTTAAGTATTGATAATTTATCTTCTTCTCCAATTGTAGATATTTGAGGTATTTCTGGATTAAAATTCTCATATCCATAAGCAATTGCTACTTCTTCTGATAAATCAATTTCATGTAAAATATCTGTTCTATATGAAGGTATAAGGGCAAAATGATTTTTACCTTGTTTGAGATAGCCAATTCCCATTTTTTCAAGATTATTTTTTATTTGCTTTTCAGAAAGATTTAATCCTAATGTTTTGTTTATGGTTTCTGGATTGAATTCTAATTTTTCTGGTTCAAGATTTGGAGAAATTGATTTAGGTTTGTCTATTATTTCCATTTGATAAATATCTCCATCCATTTCTGCTATTGCAGTTACAATCATATTAAGTGTTTTTTGTAAATATTTTGGATGAAATCCTGAACATTCAATAAAAATATCTTTAGTATTTTCATTTACTTTTCCTGTTTTTTCTGAATTAATTATTGGAGGCATTGAAAGAATTTCATCATTTGCGTCCTTAAAGATGGGGAAAACCTCTGCATCTTTTAGTAAATCTGCATATTCTCTCCCAGTTGGATGTTGAGAGAGTATTTGTCTTCCATTAATTTCTTTTGGAAATTCTAATGGTTGGAATTTAATTTTTTCAGGAGGTAGTGCTAAAAAAGTTATTGGTAATTTTATTTGTTCAAGGGGGTAGATTCCTACTGCTAATTTTTTTCTATTTCTTCCATAACTTCCGTGAAGTTTTTCTTGAATTTCAATTAATTCTTTTATTTTATTGCCATCTAATTTAATATTTTTTATAATTGCACAAACTGTAAATGGACGAACTTGTTTTACTGATTTGTCAATAGTTATTTTGAAATCCTCTTGAGGAGGATTAATTTTGTATTTTTTAATTCCTGGTTTTTTAAGAAATTGAATTAAAGAACGAGATAATCCTTGTAATGATAATAAATCGGGTCTATTTGGGAATATCTCTACTGAGATTTCATCTTCTGTTGAGGTTTCAACAGGCGTTCCAAACATAGTTATTCTATCTTCTATTTCAGGAGTTATTTTTCCTATTTTTTCTTCAAGTTGTTTTCTGTTTAGTGTTAAGATTGTCATTCTTTCTCTCCTTGATAAACTTCTTTATATTTATTGTGACTTTGAGTCATTTTTCTAATAAATATTTCAGCCATATCAATTCCTTCTTTATTTGCAATTGCTAAAGCAGTATAAAGAACATCTGCAAGTTCATCTTCTATTTCTCTACCATCTCCATCAAACTTACTTCTTTTACCACCATATTTAAGATTTAAAGCTCTTGCTAATTCTCCAACTTCTTCAGTTAAACGGGCCATCATTGAAAGAGATTCCCAATATCCACCATATTGTTTTATTGTTTCATCAACTTTTTTTTGAGCTTCTTTTATTTCCATATTATTTGTCCCATATTTTAATATCTCTTAATTTATTTAGATCATTTTTATACATGTCTCTTAAATCAGTTATATTAAAGAATTCCATTATTATTCTATCAAAACCAGGGCCCCAGGCTAGAACTGGAATATGTTTTCCGAAAATTGGGATTGTAACTTCTGGCCTGAACATTCCTGCTCCTCCAAATTCAACCCATTTTTTATGAACTGGATGAAAAACATCTATTTCTAGAGAGGGTTCTGTATATGGGAAATATCCTGGGCGGATTTTAATTTTTTCATATCCCATTTTTTTAAAGAATAATCTTAAGTATCCTAATAGTTGTGTGAAATTGGCATTTTCATCTACTACAATTCCTTCTGTTTGATTGAATTCAAATCCATGACTCCAATCTACTGTTTCATTTCTAAAACATTTTCCTAATGCAAAATATTTTGCTGGAAATTCTTTATTTTCTGCTATTTTTTTTAATTTTTGAACTGATAGGCAAGTCGTATGGGTTCTTAGAAGTGTTTTTTTAGCATCTTCTTCTTTCCATTTATATTGCCAACCTTTGCTTCCTTTAATTTTCCCTTCATGGGCATCTTTTACTAATCCAATAAGTTTCTTATTGTTTTCAGGCAATTTAGATTCTTTATTTTTAATAAAAAATGTATCTTGCATTTCTCTTACTGGATGATCTTGCGCTGTAAATAATGAATCAAAATTATAAAATCCTGATTGAATTAAATTTCCTGTCATTTCTTTAAACCCCATTTCTAGCCAGATTCTTTTGGCGTAATCTGTAGCCTGATTTACAAAATGCCTTTTCCCCCCATAGATTTTTGGAACAGGACTTTCTATGTCATATCTTCTGAATTTCTTTCCTTTCCATAATTGATTTTTAATAAGCTCAGGAGTTACTGCTTCAATTAAATCTTTTGAAGGAGTTATATCTGTTTTTAATAGTTTCTTACCTAATTCTGTTAATTCAAATTCAACACTCTTTTTTTCATTAATATTTATAATGTTTTTTCTTGATTTTAAATTTTCTAATGCATATTTTTCTTCAGGTTCTAATTCTTCAGGTTTTTTTGGTAATGTTTCTAAGAATTTTTCTTCAAGAGTTTTTTCTGTTATTTCTTCTACCTTCCCTTCTAGAATGATATTTCCATTAATTAAATTAATAAGGGCTTTCTTTTTTAAAACTCCTAATGCTACTTTGAATTCGTTATCATTTAATTTAGATTCTTTTTTAGCATCTCCTATTGAAAGGGATTTTTTATCTACTAATATGTTAATTAATCGTCTTTCAGGAAGTCCTTGATTTAAGTATAATAATCCATTAATTTCTGGTTCTATTATTTTTTCAGATGTAGAAGATGTTTTGATTAAATCTTTGTTTGATAAGAATTCTAATGCTCTAACAATTGCAGTAGACTCTAGATTTGTTTTTTCTCTTAAATTATCTAGATTTTTTTCATTAAGAAAGGGAATGATTTTTCTTTCATTAGGACTTAATGATTCTATTAATTTGGTCATGTCTTTTGTTTCTTTAGGCATATTATATAGTGTTTTTTTAATTTTATAAACTTAATCAACTAAAAGCATTTTTAATTAGTCTTTCAGTAGTTTTCCAACTAATACAGGCATCTGTTTTTGATTGCCCGTAATTATCTCCTTTTCCTTCCTCTAAATAAGATTCAATCATTACACCTCTAATATTTGGATTATTTTGTCTTTGATTAAGTATATTTTGGAAAACACTTGGTTGTTCTTCATGTTTTTTATGAGAATTTGCATGACTACAATCTATTATTAGATTTTTAGGTAATTCTGCCTTTTCTAGTAATTCTTCAGATTCTTTAACAGATTCTGAATCATAATTTGGTTTATTTTTTCCACCTCTTAAAACAACATGAGTATAAGGGTTTCCATTTGTTCTGATTATGGAAATTCTTCCATTATCATCTATTCCTGGATAATTTTGAGCATGTCTTGCAGAAGTTACTGCATCAACTGCTACATTAACATCCCCAGAAGTGCTATTTTTAAAACCCATTGGAATTGTTAATCCTGATACAAATTCTCTATGGGGTTGTGATTCTGTTGTTCTTGCACCTATTGCTCCCCAAGAAATTAAATCTCCAATATAATTTGGTATTTCTGGATGTAAAAATTCTGTTGCAATAGGAATTCCTAATTCATTAATTTTTATTAATAAATCTCTTGTTACTTCTAAACCTTTTTGGATTTCATAAGAATCATTTCTTTCAGGGTCATAAAGTAATCCTTTCCAACCAATAGTTGTTCTTGGTTTTTCTAAATAAACCCTCATAACTAAAACTGCCTTATCTTTAACTTGTTCTGATAATTGTTTTAATTTCTGAGCATATTCAATTGCTGCTTGAGGATCATCAATTGAACAAGGGCCTGTAATTATTAAGAATCTATCATCTGTTCTATCTAAAATATTTTCAATAACTTTTCTTCCTTGAAGGGTAGTTGCTCTTGCTAAATCTGAGATAGGTATTTTTGTTTTTAATTCTCTTGGTGTAATAAGTAATTCTTCTCTAACCATTTTGTCTATTCCTCTTGTTTTACCTGAATTTACAGATAGTTCTCTATTTATTAGCTTTTCTAATGTGTTTGGTTTCATTTTTGTTTATTTGAGTTAGGCTTTTCAGAATTAGCAAGGATTAATCTTTATTAATAAAAATTAGAGGGAATTTGCGTAAATCTGAAAAACAGATTTACTATTGAAAGTAAAAATAAAACTCAGTGTTAAAACTAGTAAAATTCTTGTTTGAATTGCTAGTTTTAATTGTCATGTTAATAAAATGATTGTGGAGTATTTAAGTTTTTTCAATATTGAGGGTTATTAATAAATTTTAATTATGTCGCCCTAATGAAGCAGTATCTATAAAATCAAATTCTTTAACACTTTCTAAATCTACTAATTTTGAAGTAATGTCGATTATTTCGACCTTTGTTAAAGGGGGATGAAAATTAAAACCATCTTCATCATTAAGAAATCCTCTAATCTTTCCATTAGATCTTGCTCTTTCTGGGATTATTGGGGTTATCTTTTCTAATGTTCCAGGAACATAGGTTACATGTAATAGTGTATAATCTCCCATAAAAGTAGATAATTAGGGGGTTTTAAAATGTTACTATTTAGGCAAATGCTTCTTTTCCTTGTTGTGTTGAAGCACCTAATGTTTGCATAAATGATTGTACTTCTTGTTTTGTTAGATTATTTTTAGGGTAAATGATTATGGGGGTTTTTGTTCTTTTACATAGTTTTATGTTTTGAATTATTCTTGAAATGATTATTGCTTTGTCTTTAGAGTTAAGTTTTGTTATTTTGTTTAAGTCTATTCCTATTTTTATGTTATTTTTTTTTGCAAGTTTGCATAAGATTTCATTTAATCCAGAATCTCTTTGTTTTTGAAAATCTTTTCTATCATGTAGTTCAGGGTTTAGAAAAATATCTACATCTTTGTTTTCAAGAATTTTCCTATTAAATTCAGGAGATTGAGCTTGAACTATAATTGGTTTTTTATTTTTTTTAAGTTCTTGAATTTCTTTTCTTACCTGATTTAGATTTGATGTTGTTATCATACTTAATCCTCTATTCTTGTCCCTATAAAATGTTTGTCTTCTAAAAGATTTATTAGATTTTTTAAATCTTGTCCAAGAATATATGTTGTTATATTGTATTTTTTAATTAGTTTGGCTGCTTTTTGATCTAAAACAAAATGTTGCCCGGGTGTGAATTTTAGCTTATTTGCTATTTTTGAGAAATCTTTATGAGAGATTTCTGGAATAAATTTTGCACTTCTGAATTTCTTAGGGTTTTTATCATAAAGTCCTTTGACATTTGTTAGATTAATGAAATCTGTGTTTAAGTGATTAGCTAATTTTGCAGAGGTTGTATCTGAGGTTTGATTTGGAGAGTATCTTAATGCCCCACAAAAAATAATATTATTTCTTTTTAATGATTTTTCTACTGTTTTCATGTCATGAGGAATTCCTTTGCTTGCATCTTTTCCAAAAAAATAAGTCATAAATCTTGCATTTAATCTTGTGGAAGAGATTCCTAATAATGATTGGAAATACATTTTACTTTGAACATTGGCTCTCTCAATACCTTTGATATAATTTCTTGCAGTATTTCCTCCTCCGCAAATTATTACAAATTTGTATTTTTTTGTAAGTTTTAAAATTGTTTTCTTAAATTTTTCAAGAAATTCAATATCAATTTTATTAGGTATGATTAAACTTCCTCCAAGACTAAGAACAATTGTTTTTTTCATTTTTTTAAATAGTAAAAAGATTGTTATCTTTTACTTTGAATATTTTTAATCTTGCTCCTGCATCAATCCATCCATGGGCGTAATTTAGGGCTGCGAAAGCATTTACATAATCTTTGTTTTTTTCAAAATGTTGAGAGTCAGATAAATAACATTCTACCATTAAAACAATTTCTTTTGCTTGTTTTTCCTTTCCTTTTGCAATTGATTTTTTAGCTATTTTAATTGCTTTGCTAGAAAGATTATAATATTTTTTTATTTTTTCTTTTGTTATTTTATTTTTTAATTGAGCTTTCATTTTAATTAACTATATTGTTCTAATGATTTGTAAGTTTAAATATATTTTCTAATCTGTTATTTAGGGAAATAGGGTTTGAAATATTGTTTTTTAGATATTCATCATTAAGTTACCTAAATTGTTTAAAAAAGAAATTTGTTATTATAATTACCAAAAAGGGGAATAGGGGAGTTTTTCTCCCCTCCTTTTTTAAATTAGAGGTAAAAAATCCTTGATATTATGGTTTTTTAATGAGATTATAAGGAGTTATTTTATTTATTATAAATTTTGAGCCTATGAATTCTGAAGTCACTGCAGAGATTATTAAATCATCTACTGCTGCCTTTAATATTCCTCCGACTACAGGAATATTAGATTGCTCTGAAAAGTTATTGATTATTTTACTTATATCTTCTTGAGAAAGAATTAATCGTGTTGCATTTATCTTATTATATCTTTTAACTAAAATATTTTTTCCAGGCCCTGGACATTCAAGTGATTGAATTGTTTTATCTTTTAATAATTGTTTGATTTTCTCTATTGGAGGGAGATTTTGTTGTATTTTAATTGTTTGAGGTTTAACAGGCCTTGTTAATGATTTTATATGGGATGGAACTCTTGAGGTTTTTGGAATAAATCTTTTTTTAAGTTGTGCAGGAGGTCTATCAATTGGTTTTGTTTTTATGATAGGATAATGGGGTTGCTTTAATATTTGTGTTTGAGCTATTTTTTCAAAAGTTTTTTCAGGAGGTTCTAATGGTTCTAAGAATTTTTGTTTTAATTTTTCTATTTCTACTCTTTTTTTAGTCTTATGTTTTTTTGAAAGTGTTAAAATTATTTCTTGTGTAAACTTTCTTAAAAATATAATTCTTGCAGAATCAGTTATTTGAGGCATTTTAATATCTTGGAAGAGGTCTTGTTCTTGAACCTAACCTCATATCTTTCCTTATTGGATTTAAAGAAGAAGGATCTTTTATTCTCATTTTTTCTTCTATTAACATTATTCCCTTTGAAATTGTTTTATTTTGATCTAATAATGTATTAACCTTTTCAGCGAGTGCTTTATCTTCTGATTCTTCAGGGTGTTTTTCTGCAAAGTTTTTAGCAGATATTTCGAAAACATCAAGTAATTTTGACATGTTTGAGGAAAGCTCATCAAATTTTAATGATAAATTTGTTAAGACTTTTTGAAGGTTAACAAAATTATCTAATAGTGTTTCATCAAATTCTGACTTAGTCATTTTTTTTGTTTTAGGAGTTTTTTTAATAGTTTCAGAATTGTTCATCATCTCTTTTTTTGCCATGTTAAGTTTAGGAATCTATAATTTATAAAGATTCGGGTTTTGTTTTTTGTAAAATTATTTTGATTTATTCTCCCTCATTCATAGGGGGAGAAAAATAAAAAATTTATTCTGGTTAGCTTGAAAAATGGGCACGGGGAGAATCGAACTCCCAGCTGTAGGTCTGGAGCCAACTGTTTTACCATTAAACTACGCACCCATTACTCTTAGTTTTATTAGAATTATTAGTTTTAAAAAGTTATAGTTTTTACTTTATTCTCAAAATTTCTCTGATTTCTTCTTCTGACACTGAACAACCTTTATATTTAATCCCATATAACATGGCTTCTAATGCTCTTGGATCTTTTAAATCAAATAATCCTTTTTTATAGGCTATATAAATTAATTCTGTTGAACGTATTACTTTGAATTGTTTGAAGAATTCATAATTTTTAGAATTGGCTTTGACATTGGTATGTAGTTTTTTTTGAAGAAGTTTTCTTAAATTTTCAGGATTTTCACATAACATTCTTGTGGTTCTTTCATCTATTGCAATAACTGAATTTTTTTTCATAGATGCTAAAGCTAATACTTCTGCTTCTCCATGGTGAATTAGGTTAAGCATTTTTCTTTTTGTTTTGAAAGTAGTATTTGCTATATTCATTATTTCATTTGTTTTTTTATTAAGTTCTTTTAATTCTGCTTTTGAAAGTTGAGGTGTTTCAATTATTTTATCCTTAAAAAGAGTTTCTAATTGTAATGCTCCTAATTGGAATTTTTTAGTTGTTTCAGGATAATCCATTGTTTCTTCTTTTACTTTTGAGGGAATTATGAATTTCCCTGGAAATTCTTTTTTTAATCTTCTTAAAAGATGAAGGAGATTATTCATTGAAAAGTTTATCAAAGGTCCTGAGTCAAATATGAGGTATTTTTCGTTGTTCATTTGAAAATTTCCTCTGCGATTTTAATTCTTTGTTTTATTGGCATTGTTACTGCTAAATTTACATCTGCTATTCTTGTTGTTCCAACATATTCTGATAATTCCCAGATAGATACTCCTAGAATTTTAGCTGTTTTTTCCATAGAAATACCGTGTTCATATAATCTTGAGGCTTTGTTTATCTTTGCTCTTCTAAAAACTTCACTAATGTATTTTTTTAAATCTCCTGTAAGGGTATTTATTAGGGTTCTATTTTCATTTATTTCTTTTCTAAACTCTTCGATATTTTCTGATTCAAGTGTTTTAATCATATCATCAATATTGCTAGTAAAATTATTATAAAATTTATTCCAATTTTTTCTTTCTTGATAATCTTTTCTTTCTACTAATTTGCTTAATGTGTAAATTATTACTGTTAAGGCAACTATGTCTGGGTCTTGATTAATTGATGCATGATGAATTAATTTATTACTCAAATGCCTTATTTTATCATTCTTTTTTTCTTTAAGTGCTTTAGAAGTTTCTTTTAAAATTTTTAAGATATGAGTTGTTTCTTCCATTATTTATGTACCTTTTTTGTTCTTATTTAGACAACTCTTTTAAGTTATTTAAATCTATAGAAATTTTTGCTAGATTTTTTAAACTATGATTTCCTCTTTTAATAATGGGAAAAGTAATATTGGATACTAACTTTGTGATTTATTGCGCTAAGAATAAATTAGATTATGTTGAAGAGATAAGACATTTATTAAATGAGGATTATGAATTAGTTGTTCCTAAACAGGTTATTCAAGAACTTAAGAGATTAAAGGTTAGGACTAAAAAGGGTAAGGATAAGGTTGCTTCGGATTTAGCATTAAAATTATTAAAACATAATCAAGTAAAGGAAGTTTCTGTTAAAGGAAAGAGTGTTGATGATGGGATAATTAATCTTTCTAATGAAAATAAGAAAAATATTGTTGCTACATTAGATAGAGAAATGAGAGGTATTTTAGGAAGAGTTATTTTAATAAGTCGCGGAAAGAAATTGATTATTACTAAATAATTTAATCATTAAACAATGTTTCTTCATCTGAATTTTTAATTTTTTTAAAGATTCTTGGTTTAACTTCAATTAGATTAAATTTACTATCTGATGTGATATGCCTACAAATTTCATCTGAAAAGGTTTCATAGGTGATAAAACTGATAGCAGAGATTTCTGCGAATTTCTTTAATTCTTCAGAAATACTAAAGATTATTGGAGTGTCTTTTTCTATTTTTAACAATAATGAAAGATTTCTATTTGGTAATTCAATTAGGGATTCTCCTAATATTAATTCTCCATGTTCTGAATTTGCTTCATAACTCCAAGATTTATCGTCGGTTTCGATGATTCTTGCTACTTCAAAGATCCCTGATTCTTTTTCAATTAATAAGTGAGGATTGGTATTAAACACCTTTATTTTTTTCATGTCTTTTTTAGTATGTGTTTGATTTTATAAATTTTGCTATATTCTTTCAATATTCATCCATTTTCTGAGATTTTTCACTTTCAAAAACTTTATAAACACACTTTTTTTAGTAATTTTACAATGTTCTATATAGTTGAAGTTGAAGATTATGTTAGAGTAGAACCAAGGTTATTTGGGCTTAAGACTAGCGATGCTGTTGCTAAACAACTTCAAGAGATTTATGAAAATTACCATGATAAGGAAATTGGAGAGGTTATTGGTATAATCTCTGTTTTAGAAGTAGGGGACGGAGTTATAATCCCAGGTGATGGTGCTGCCTATTATAATTCAAGGTTTAAATTGATTGTATGGAGACCAGAATTACAAGAACTTGTTTATGGTCTTGTAGAAGAGATTACTAATTTTGGTGCTTTTATGAACTTAGGAGTTATGAAGGGTATGATTCATATAAGTCAAACAATGGATGATTATGTAAGTTTTTCAACAACAAGTACATTATTAGGAAAAGATTCAAAAAGAGTTTTGAAAAAGAAAGACGCTTGTTTAGCTAGAACTGTTGCAGTTTCTTATAAGGGAGATGATCCTAAAATTGGTTTAACTATGAGGCAACCTGGATTAGGGAAATTAGATTGGATAAAAGAAGAAAAAAAGAAAGCTAAAGCAGGTATTAAAAAAATTGTTAAGAGTGAGAAGAAATAATGGCAAAAGAAAAAGCTTGTAAAACTTGTAAATTAATTTATGAAGGTAGTGTTTGCCCAAGTTGTGATAAGAAAGATGTTTCAGAAAATTTTAAGGGAAAAATTGAAATTGTTAATCCTGAAAAATCTGAAGTGGGTAAAGAATTAAAAATTACTAAAGAAGGATTATATGCTATTAAATTATAAGTAATTTTAAAAATTGATTGTGATATTTTAATAAAATGGATATTAAAAAAGATTTAAAAAATGAATTGTTTAAAAGACAAGAACTAGAGATAGTTATTGAAAATGATAAAAATTTAAGTTTTGATGAAGTTAGAAAAATGATTTCTGAGGAATTAGGAAAACCTGAAGAAAATATAGATGTTTTTAATATTCTTAATGGATTTGGAAGAAATGTTTTTATTGTAAGAGCGCATGTTTATGATAGTGTTGAAGATAAGAATAAAATTCTTAATATGAAGAAAACAAAAAAACAAAAGAAAGAAGAAGCTAAGGCTGTTGAGGAAGCTAAGAAGGCTGAAGAAAAACCTGTTGAAGAAAAAACTAATGGCGCAGAAGCTGTTGATAAACCTGAGCAAGTAGAAGAGAAAGGTTCAGAAAAAGATTCTAAGGCTAGTAAGGATGCTCCTGTTGAAGAAAAACCAGAAGATGAGGCAAAAGGGGAAGATGTTTCAGAACAAAATTCTGAAGATTCTAAAAATGCAGAAGAAAGTAAGGAATAATTTTTTAGATATTTTTTAAATTTAGGATATAATTTATATAGTTTATTTTTATTAATTATATTATGGAAAAGAGGTTTAGGTTAGGTATAGTTTTTAGTGTAATCTTATTATTTATGATTATTAATATTAATTTAAGTTTTGCAGAAGTTGTTGAAGATGAATTTGGGAGAGAGTATTCTGGTTATATTATTGAATTTGAAGATGATTCTATCCTTGAGAGAAAAAGTGAAGTAGATGAGGTTGCATTAGAGAATGAAAATTATATTGATAATGCATTTATCTTGAATCCTATTGCATTATATAAAAGGATTTTCTCAATTAGGGAAGGAGATGTGGATAGAATTGTTAAGGATTATTCTAAGGATTTAGATATTAAGAATGATAAGATTAAAGAGAATGTTTTGAAAGAGGGTTTTGTTTCTATGAATGAATTTAAAAATGTTTTTAATGGGATAAGTTTGAATATTAGTGATAATGAAGCAGAGGAGATTAAACAGATTCCAGGAGTTAAGAGAGTTTATAAAAATTTAAAAGTAAAGCCTTTGCTTGATTCTTCTGTTTCTTATTTAGGGGTTGATGAATATTGGGATAAAAATATTCATGGAGGAGATTGTGATGGAGAGGATTGTTTAGATGGTAGTGGAGTAAGTGTGGCTATTATTGATACTGGTTTAAGTTATGATCATCCTGATTTCGGTGAATGTAATGATGCTGAGTTCTTAGCAGGAAATTGTGAAAGAGTTAAGGGAGGGTATGATTTTGTTAATGATGATGCTATTCCTGAAGATAAGTATGATGGGCATGGGACTCATGTTGCAGGAATTGTTGGTGCTGATGGAGTTATGAAAGGAGTTGCTCCTGGAGTAGATTTTTATGCTTATAAGGTTTTAACAATGGCGGGAGGAGAGTTAGATCATCTTGTTGCAGGAATTAATAGGGCTATGGATCCTAATAATGATGGTGATTTTAGTGATAGGATAGATATTATTAGTATGAGTTTGGGTACTGATTGTAATGGAGTTTATAATCTTGATTGCGGACCTGAAGATGCAATTAGTTCTGCTGTTTTAGATGCGATTAATGCTGGTTCAATTGTTGTTGTTTCAGCAGGTAATGATGGGCCTGAACCTGGAACAATTACTTCTCCTGCTGTTTTAGATGAAATAATAAGTGTTGGAGCACATTATAATAATGATAATGCAGGAGTTAATTCTAATCTTGTGGTGGTAGGAAGTGGAAGAAATATTGTTTCTTTTCCATTGACTAAAGTTACTTCCGAGGAATTGAATGGGGAAGTGGTTAATGTTGGGGAAGGAGAATCTGAGGATTATGTTGGTAAAAATGTTGAAGGAAAAATTGTTTTAATAAGTATTAATAAAGGGGAATTATTCTTTAGTAAAATTTATGAAGCAGAAAAAAATGAAGCCATAGGGGTTATATTTTATAGAACTTCTATGAATGAAATTGAAAGACATTATGTTGGACAACATATTCCTAGTGTTTTTATTGGGAAAGATGATGGTTTGTTTTTGGCAAGTAGAACAAATGATGTTGTTAAGATAAATATTGAAAATAGCCCTAATGCTGTTGCATATTTTAGTTCTAGAGGGCCTGTGAATTATGACGGAGATAGTTATTCTAAACCTGATATTTTAGCTCCCGGAGTCTCTATAACTTCTTCAAATGCCTTATGGTTGTTGGGGGGAAGTTATCCTAATTGGGAATATCATGTTTCATGGTCTGGAACAAGTATGGCTGCACCTCATGTTAGTGGAGTTATTGCATTAATTAAACAAATGAATCCAGATATAACTCATAAGGAAGTTAAGGAATTGTTAATGGGAAATGCTAAAGAAATTTCTGGTGTTGATGTTAATTCCCAAGGGGCGGGAATGATTAATTTTGAAGGTTTAATTAAATTTAAAGAAAATTCTAGGGTAATTAATTCAGGTAATAGTTTATCTGGAAATTTAATTATTCGTTTAGAAAAATTTGAAAGTAATAATTGGTTAATTCAAGATAGTTTTTCTCAACAAATAGTTGTGGAGGAAAATTTTGATTTAAGGGAATTTTGGAATTCTGAAGATATTGGTGCAGATGAACCTGGATTATATAGGGTTCAGGTAATCTTTGTGACTGAGAGGGGAATTGCTAGTTCAGATTATGAGTTTATAGTGGAATGAATTATAGAATAGTTTTTAATGATAGAATAGTTTTTAAATTAAAAAGTGTTTAATAAGACATAATGAAAAAGAAAAAAGTTGAAAAGGGTTTTAAAGGAAATTTGAAAAAAGAAATTTTGGAAGCTGAAAAATGGATGCATGAAAGAAAAAGATTTTTGATTAAATTAGCATGGGTTGTTGGTTTTATAACTATTTTATTAATTTTTTCTAATTTTTATCTGAATGTAAAAGGTGTTTGAAATTGATTCAAAACCTTTAAAAACTCTAATTCTAGTCTATTTTTATGGGAAAGAAGAAAGAAGCAAAAGGAAAGAAACCTGCAAAGAACAAGCCTACTTCTAAGAAGTATTCTAAATATAAGATTGAAGGAGATAAAATTGTTTCAAAGGCAAAGAGTTGTCCAAGATGTGGTCCAGGTGTTTTTTTAATGGAAGCTAAGGATAGAGTGTATTGTGGAAAATGCAGATATACTGAGTTTTTAGGAAAGAGTTCTGAGTAAGGTTTTGGAGATTATTAAGATGTTATGTAAATGTGGAAATGAAATTAAGATTAGAATGGGTGCGAGAGTTGATTGTGATGGGTGTAAGATTTTAACTTCTATGACAACTATAATAACTGCAGAATGTAGTAAATGTGGTGAAAGATTTCAAGTTCCTGTTTCTAGTAGTAATTATATTATGAACGAAAAATAATCTGTTGTTATTCTAAAGATTTATAAGTTTAGTTATTTATTAATATTTATGGTAGAAAAAGAGGCTAGTCCTGCACCAATTGAAGATGTAGCTGAGAGTTCTGAACCAAGTTCAGAACCTGGTGAAGAATCAAATCCTGCAGATGAAGGAGGTTCGAAATTTAGTTTAAAAAATTTAGTTTCAAAATTAAATGTTTGGAAGGGTTCTTCTAAGATAACAAAGATTTTGATTGTCTTATTTATTGTGATTATTGTAGCTGGTTTAATTGGATTTTTCTTTTTTAATCCTTTTGCAAAAGAAGGAGATGTAGAGAATGATAATTTAAGTGAGGGTAATATTGAACTTTTTCTTCAAAGATGTGGTAATTCTTGCGGAGGTTTTTGTGCGAGTATTGCCGGGATTTATGATGGACAAGTTAGTGTTGAGGGTGCTGAACCTAATGAATGTTTTTGTAGTTGTGGGATTATTGGGTGGGCTTATTTTAATATCAATACTGGAGAAGAAATAGTAAAAGATAATGTTGGAAGTTTTTCTTAGAAGGTTGAGAGAGATAATTGATTAGAGGATAATTAATAATTCAGTGCCCCATTCTAGAAGGGATTAAATTACTAATTTAGTCATAAAAGATTATAAACCCGAGAAAAGCCGGTGTCACACAAAAAAGTATGTCCTGACTCTTCTGGGGAAAAAGAGGTGATAGTATATGTAGTGAATAGAAGTATATAAAGCTTTCGGTGTGTCGTAACTGCTAAATGACACTAGTGTTTTTGTGTTTTGATTATAGTTAGATTTGTAGAGTAGTGTTTATAAGGTTAATTGTTTTTGAATGAATATGGACTTTAAAGAGTTTTTGCCGGATAGTATTTCTAATTCTGATGAATTAGAAGGCATGACAAATGCTGATTCTAAAGAATCAGTTAACAAAGATTTAAATGATGGTATTTCTAATTCTGATGAAGAAGGTGCTTTGGAATCAGAAGATTCCAAAGATTTAGAAAATGCAGAAAGCATGAAAATAGGACAAAATCAGGTTTATGATGTTATTGTTGGAAGAAAACCTGATTGGCAGAGTATTATTTATGATTTGATTCATACTGAACAATTAGATCCTTGGGATATTGATATTGTTGTTTTAACTCAAAAATATTTTGAAAAAATTTATGAGTTAGAGGATGAACCTGATTTTTATATTTCAAGTAAGGTTTTGTTTGCAGCTGCTTTGCTTTTAAGAATTAAGTCTGAATTTTTATTAAATAAATATATTAAGAGTATTGATGAAATTTTATTTGGTAGAAAAGATGAGGAAAAATTAGTTGTTGAAAAAATTGAAATCGATATTGATGAGTTGCCTTTATTGATTCCTAAAACTCCTTTACCTAGGGCAAGAAGAGTTACTTTGCCTGAATTAATGAGTGCATTAAATAAGGCAATTAATACAGAGTCAAGAAGAATTAAAAGAGAGGTTGCAATTACTAGGGCTAGAAAACTTTCAGAGGTTGATATTCCTGAAATAAAAAGAGTTGATTTGAAAGATAGGATAAAACAATTTTATGCTAGGGTTTTAACTGGTGTAAAAAAGAAAGCTGAAACTGCAGATAAACATTTGAATAAAATTTGTTATCATGATTTAATTGGAAAAGAAAAAGAAGAAAAGTTGGCTTGTTTTCTTCCATTGCTTCATTTAAGTAATACTAAAAAATTATGGTTAGAGCAAGAAGAACATTTAGATGATATTTGGATTTATTTGTATAATTATTTTGATAAGAATCGGGATAAATTTATTGAAGAGTTAGAAGAAGATATTGAGGAGATGAGGGATGATATTTTGGAATCAGAAGATTCCAAAGATTTAAAAAATGCTGATTCGGATAAATCTGAATCAGTTAATGAAATGAATCTTTCAGGATTAGAAAAAGCAAGATTAAAAAGAGAAGAGAAAAAAAGAATGACTGAAGAAATTAAAAAAGAATTAGAAGCAGAGTTAGGAATTGTGAATAAAGATGAAAAGCTCGACGAGGTAACAGGTTTTAGTGAAGAAAAGTTTTGAGTTTTTTTATTTTTCTTCAAAAGGTAAGACTTCTAAATTATTTGCAAAAAGTTGGTAATCTTTAGATTTAATTTCTTTAAACCTTTAAATCAGTCTCTGTATCTGCTTTTCTTATTGTATCATCTTTGCTTTCTTCTGCTTTTTCATCATATGGTAAAACCATTAGGCAATAAAGTGGGCCAAGTTGAATTATATCTTTATCATATATTTGTGTTCTTTCTGTTACTTCTATTCTTTCTGGTTTTCCATTAGGATTTTCAGAGTCCTTTTCTCTAGAAATATAAGTTCCGTTTCTACCTTTTTTATTCCATATAGCCATTGTCCCATTTGTTTCATAAACTATTTCTGCATGACATCTTGATACTGTTCTAGCTAAGGGACTATTTGATGTAACTATATCGCAATTTGGATGTCTCCCTATTGTTTTTGGTTTATTATCTGGGAGTAGGATATATGTGTAGTTAATATCTTGATCTGTTTCTTGAGAACTACGGGCTAGATTTTTTTTAAATAAATCTACTAATCTTTTTGCTTTCATGATTGATAGAGGTGAATGATTTTTATAAATATTTATATAATGATGTTTGTTTTAGATTATATGATTAGTAAGAAGATAATTAGGGCGTATGTTTTAAAAAATGCTTTAGAGCATAAAGGTAATGTTAATCCTGGAAGTGTTGTGAGTGGGTTGTTTAATCATGGTTTGAAAAAAGATAAAATTAAGGATGTTATGAAAGATATTGTGGAATCTATTAATGAGATTAAAGGATTGAAAATGGAGGGAATGGAAGATGAGTTTGAGGGTTTGAAAGATTTAATTGGGCATAGGGTTGAAAGAGAGGGAATACCTGAATTAGAAAATGTTGGAAAAAATGGAGTTATTATGAGGTTTTCGCCTTCGCCTTCTGGAGCATTGCATATTGGACATGCCTTAACTGCAAGTTTGAGTTATTTATATATTAAAAAATATGGTGGGAAATTTTATATTAGAATTGAAGATACTAATCCTGATAATATTTATGTTCCTGCATATAAGATGATTGAGAGAGAATCTAAATGGTTGTTTGAAAATAATGTTGAGATGGTGATTCAATCTGAGAGAATGGAATTATATTATAGGTATGTTGATAAATTATTAAAAAAAGGAGCTTGTTATGTTTGTGAATGTGATTCTGATGATTTTAGAGAGTTGATTAAAAATAAGCAAGCTTGTGAATGTAGAGGTTTGGATATGAAAGAGCATAAGAGAAGATGGAGGGCAATGTTGAATGGTGGTTATGAACAAGGAGAAGCTGTTTTAAGATTTAAAACTCCTGAAGAGTTTGGAGGAATTAAACATAAGAATGTTGCTATGAGAGATTTTCCATTGGCTAGGATTAATGAGGGAAGACATCCTTTAAGAGGGAAGGAATTTAGAGTTTGGCCATTAATGAATTTAGCTGTTAGTGTTGATGATATTGAAATGAAGATGACACATATTATTAGGGCTAAAGATCATAGGGATAATGCTGAAAGACAGAGAATGATTTTTGAAGTTTTAGGTAAGAAGTTTCCATGGGTTGGATTTTTAGGAAGAATTCATTTAAAGGATATTGAATTATCTTCATCTAAAATAAGGGAAGGAGTTATTGCTGGGAAATATTCTAATTGGAGTGATAAAAAATTATTTACAATTGCTTCATTAAAGAAACAAGGATATAAACCTGAAGCTTTTTGGAAATTAGCAGAACAAATTGGATTAAAGGAAGTTGATAAAAAGATTGATAAAAAAGAATTTTTATTATTGTTAGATGGGTTTAATAGATGATTAAAATTAATTAAAGATAATTTTTAAAAAATTTAAAAAATTTAAAAAACATTTTCCCGAGGGAAAATGTTTATAAAGGAGTTTATCTTTTGTTAGATAATAAATTATATAGTTAAAAAGAGGAATGAAAGGAGGTTATTAAATTTTAAGATGAAAAAAGCTCAATCACAGATTATAACAACTGTATTGATAATTCTATTGGTTCTTGCTGCAATCGTAATTGTATGGCAAGTAGTTCAGAATGCTGTTACTACAACTAGTGAAGAAGCTGAAGGACAAGCATCTTGTGTGGGTGTTGGTTTGGAAATAACTGATGTGACTGTTGGTGGTGTTGCTACTGCTGCGAGTTGTACTGGTGGAATGGCTACAGGTAATGAGGTAGATAGTTCTGCTTGTACTAGTGCAGGTGGAACATGGACTCCGGCTGTTGCTGCGGGAACAGGTGCTGTAACTGTTAAGAGAAGTGCTGCTAAGGCAGATGTCGAATTTGTTGATGTTACTGTTGTTGTAGGAGATACTGCATATCCTGGAGAAATTTCTGATTTAGGAGTTTTAGGAAGTGATACTGCTAGTGTTACTGTTGCTGATGGGGATGAAGTTGAAGTTGCTGCATTAATTGATGGCTTTCAATGTGAACCAGTGGATAGTGTAACTGCAAGTGCATAGTTTTTATTTTTATTTTTTTAAATTTTTTTTATTTTTTTAGGGGTTAGTGAGAACTGAGATGTTTTTATTTTAGATGGCGGAGATGATTAGCGAGAGTTTGATGGGATGTTTTAAGAAGTTTTATATACTGATTTTTTGAATGATTTATATATGTTGGAATATATGTTTTAATGTATTAGATATAAAATTTATATTATAATAAAATAGATAATTTTACAATATGGAAATACCAAAAGCTGGAGAAGTTCGGAAACCGTCAAAGACACTGGCAGGTGTGACTCCTGTGGCTGTTATGTGTAAGCCTAGAGGTTGTAAGCATGGAGTGTGTTTGTATTGTCCATCACTTAATGTTCCTCAAAGTTATACTCCTAAGAGTCCTCCTGTTCTTCGTGCAGTTAGATTAAAGTATGATTCTTATGAACAGATTCTTTCTAGACTTCGGGCATTTAAATTAATGAATCATCCTGTTGATAAAATTGAATTAATTATTATGGGTGGAAATTTTTTAGAGTATCCTCCTAAGTATCAGTATGAGTTTGTTAAGAAATGTTATGATGCACTTAATGGTAAAGTTAGTAAGAGTTTGGAAGAAGCTAAGAAGAGGAATATGAAAGCTAAGCATAGGTGTGTTGCATTGTGTATTGAGACTCGTCCAGATAGTATAAATGCTAAGAATATTGAGAAGATGTTGGATTGGGGGGCTACTCGTGTGGAGTTAGGTGTTCAAGCTTTAGATGATGAGATTTATAAAAAAGTTAATCGAGGACATGATGTTAAAGCTGTAGTAAAAAGTAGCAAACATCTGCGGGATGCTGGGTTTAAGATAGGATATCATATGATGTTAGGTTTGCCTGGAAGTGATAAGAAAAAAGATTTGCAAATGTTTAAAATGTTGTTTAATGATGAGAGATTTAAACCAGATCAGTTGAAGATATATCCTTGTCAGGTTATTAAGGGGGCTGAGTTGGAAGAATTACATAAAAAGGGTAAGTATATGCCTTATTCTCAAAAAGATGTTCAGAATTTGATTATAAAGATAATGAAACTTATACCTAATTATTGCAGGGTTATGAGGGTGATGAGAGAGATTCCTCCAGATTATTTGACAGAAGGTATTTTGAGAATTGATTTAAGGAAAGATATTGAATTGGCTTTGAGGGTGGAGGGAGTGGAAATTAAAGAGATAAGATTTAGAGAAATTGGTTTTGCAATTAGGGATTTGAAAAAGGGTGAGAGTATTGATAATAAATTGGAATTAAAGATTAGTAAATATAAATGTTCTGGAGGAAAGGAGTATTTTCTAGAGTTTGTTAATAAAGATAATATTTTATTTGGTTTGTGTAGGTTAAGAGTTATTGAGGAGAGGAATAAGATGATTGGGGATGGTGAGAGTGATGATGGAAAAAATGCTTTTTTGAGGGAGTTGCATGTTTATGGGCAGTCTTTAAAGGTTGGTGAAAAAGGAAAAGATTTTGGACAGCATAAAGGATTAGGTAAAAAGTTGATGGCTAAGGCTGAAGAGATTTGTAAATCTGAGGGTGTTGAAGAGTTGAAAGTTATTTCAGGTGTAGGGGTGAGAGAGTATTATAAAAAGTTAGGATATAAGTTGAATAAAGAAGGTTATATGGTGAAGAAGTTTTAAGTTTTTTAAATAAAATGACAGTTCCAATAAAAATAATTAGTAAGAAAGAATTTTTAGAAAAGCATGATAAACCTAGTCAGGAAGAAATTTGGGATAGTATTTCTGTTCCTTGGGGAAAGTATGTTGTAAAGAATCTTCCTTTTGTTGAAGAATTCTTAAAAGGGAAACAAGGGAATGTAGTGGATTTAGGTTGTGGAAGTGGGAGAAATATGATTAAAGGAAAGGGATTAAAATATTGGTGTGTTGATTTTTCTGCTAATCAGTTAGAACATGCTAAGAAATATGCTGAAGATGAAGGAATTGATGCTGAAGTTTTTAAAATGGATTTGAAGAAGTTAGATGGAGAAGTGTTTAAGGATAGAATGTTTGATTATGGAGTATTTATTGCTACATTGCATTGTTTGGAAAGTAAAAAAGCTAGATTAAATGCTTTGAAGGAATTTTATAGGATTTTAAAAAAGGGTGGAGAAGGTTTAATAAGTGTTTGGGATGCAGAAGATAAAAGATTTGATGTTGTTGGGAATAAAGGAGATATCTATATGAATTGGAGAAATGAAGGTAATGAGTATTTTAGATATTATTATTTGTATTCTAAAGATGAATTATTGAAATTATTGAAGGATGTTGGGTTTAAGGTTTTAGAAGTTTATGGAGAAGATTTGCATGATAGATTTTCTAAAAAGAATTTAGTTGTTAAGGTTGGGAAGTGAGGGTAAATTTTAAATAGGGCTATTTTCTAGTATATTTATGAAAGCTAAAATAATTGGGAGTTATCCCCATCATTGTAAAATCGCAAGATTTTACGAGGCAGGGAAGTTTAAAAATTCCCATCATCAGAGAAATAGATAATTTTAGCTTGGCTTCTAATAGTATAAATTTAAGAAATGACAAAGTTTTTATAAGGTTTTTAACTAAATTTTTATATAATGGCGATTGTAGTTCAGTGGTAGAACGCACGGTTGTGGTCCGTGAAACAGGAGTTCGATTCTCCTCTCTCGCTTTTCTAAGAACTAAAGAAACATTATTAAATCAAGATGAATTAAATAGTTTAAGAGAAGAGGTATAAAATGGAAACTATAAAAGGATTTAGGGATATTGAAAATGCTTCTAAGAGAAGAGTAATTGTTGATGTAATTGAAAATGTGTTTAAATTATATAATTTTCAAGCTGTTGAAACTCCTATAATTGAAAATGAGAAATTTGTTGTTGGAGATAATCCTAGTGATGAAGCTGTTTCTGACGTGTTTAAATTGCAAGATAAGGGTAAGAGAAAATTGGCTTTGAGATATGAGTTTACTTTTCAATTAAAGAGAATTGCGAAGAATAAGAAACTTCCATTTAAGAGATATCAGATTGGGAAGGTTTTTAGGGATGAGCCTGTAACTGGAAATAGATGGAGAGAGTTTACTCAATGTGATGCAGATATTGTAGGTTGTGGTTTGAAAGATGAGTCTGAGATTTTGAAATTGATTAGTGATATTATGAATAAATTAGGAATTAAGTTTGTTATTAATTTTAATAATAGAAAATTGTTAAATGAGATTTTGGAGGGAGAAGGTGTTTCTGGGAAGGATAAGGTTTTGGTTATTAAGGAGATTGATAAATTAGATAAATTAAGTGAGAAGGAAGTTAGGGCTAATCTAAAGAAATTTGGGGCTGAGAAGGTTTTGAAAATTTTTAAAGAAAAAGAAAGTTATTTTAAGAAATATAAATCTTATTCTGAAATTAAAGATTTGAAAGATATTTGTAAATTATATGGTGTGAAGATTAATTTTCAGCCGTTTTTAGCAAGAGGATTGAGTTATTATAATGGAAGTATTTTTGAGGTTAAGACTTTATCTAAATCAGGGGTGAAAGAAACAATTGCTGCTGGAGGGAGTTATATGGTTAATGGTGTTCAGAGTTGCGGGATTAGTTTTGGATTAGATAGATTAGAATTATTAGCTAAAGTTTCTGAGGAGTATAAAAAAGTTTTAATTATTAGTTTTAATCAAGATAAAAAAGCAATTGAAGTTTGTGAAAAGATTAGAGAGTTAGGTGTTGGGTGTAGTGTGTCTTATGGAAAGCCTGGGAAAGCAATGGATTATGCAAATTCATATAATATTCCTTTAGTTATTTTTATTGGTGAAGATGAAATTAAGAAAAAGAAGATTAAAGTTCGGGAAATGAATAGTGGAAAAGAAAGTTTTATTTTAGAAAGTAAGTTGGAAGATTTTTTAGGGAAGTTTGGTTAATTCTTATACATCTTCTCAATACTTTTCTTAAACTCGCTAAATTTATTATTTTTTATTGCTTGTTTTGCTTGTTTGATTAGGGTTTGAAGATAAAAGAGATTATGATAAGAGGCTAGTTCTCTTCCAACAGATTCATTTTGTCTTAATAAAAATCTGATATATGCTCTGGTGTAGTTTTTACAAGCCATGCAATTACATTCTTTGTCTAATGGAGATGAGTCTGCTTCATATTTTTTGTTTAGAATTTTTATTTTTCCTTTTGATGTAAATAATGTTCCTCTTCTTGCATTCATTGTAGGCATTCTTGAATCAAACATGTCTACTCCTTTTTCAATTGCATTAATTATTTCAATTGGGTCTCCAATTCCCATTAAATAAACTGGTTTGTTTTCAGGAAGAATTGATTTTTGAAGTTCTACTATTTTGTATTGTTCTTGTTTAGTTTCTCCCATTCCTAATCCTCCAATAGAGTATCCATCAAAATCTAATTCTGCTAATTGTTGAATTGATTCTTTTCTTAAATCTTTATAGACTCCTCCTTGGGTTATTCCAAATAAAAGTTGTCTTTTTTCTTGAGGTAATTTTTTTTGAAGTTTGGTGTGATGTTTTTTACATCTTTCTGCCCATAGTGTAGTTAGTTTTACTGATTTTTCTATTTCTTTTTTTGAATCTTCATATAATGGCATTCTGTCTAAACACATTGCAATATCTGAATTAATATCTAATTGAATTTCCATATCTTTTTCAGGAGTTATAAATATTTTTTCTCCTGAAAAAGGATTTTTGAATTGGACGCCTTTTTCTGTGGAGGTGAGGTAAATTGAGGGAGAATACATTTGAAAGCCTCCAGAATCTGTAACATTTATTCCTTGGAAATTCATGAATTTCCCAATTCCTCCTAATTTTTTTATTAGTTTGTTTCCAGGTCTTAATGATAGTATTAATGCATTAGATATTATTGCTTTTGCACCTAGTTCTGTTAATTGCTGTGAATTAATATGTTTTGTAGCTGATTTTGTTGCAACAGGCATGAAGAAAGGAGTTTCTATTTCTCCTTTTTTTGTGGAAATAATTCCTATTCTAGCATTTGTTTTTTCATCTTTGTGAGTTATTGTGAATGTCATTTTGTGTATTTGATTATCAATTATTTTAAAAAGATAGATGTTTTATATTAAAAATGGTAAAGAAAATCTCTTTTTATTTCTTATGGTTATCGGGGATTATCTTAATTATGTTCTTTTTACAGCAAATATCTGGTTTTACGGAGATTTTTGTATTAAATGATTTGGTTTATTCAGGGCAGATTTGGAGATTAGTTAGTTCTATGTTTTTACATGGAGGGATGGCTCATTTATTTTATAATTTATTTGCGCTTTTACTTTTTGGATTTATATTAGAAAAATTAATTGGTTCACAAAAGTTTTTGATTGTATTTTTTGTAAGCGGGATTATATCTAATCTTATTGCAGTTAATTTTTATGATTCTTCATTAGGTGCTAGTGGGGCGATTTATGGTGTTTTAGGTTGTATAATTATTCTTCGTCCTATGATGTTGATTTGGGCTTTTGGAATAATGATGCCAATGTTTGTTGCAGGAATTTTATGGATAATTGGAGATATAATGGGGATATTTGGTTTTGGAAGAGAGGGGATTGGAAATATCGCTCATTTATCTGGTATGGGGTTTGGATTAATTTATGGTATTTGGTTGAGGGCATTTGTTAGTAGGGTATTTCATAAGAATGAGAAATTTGATATCCCTGAGGAATATATTGATGAATGGGAAAGAAAATATATGGGGAAATAGGTTGTATAAATTTAGAGAAATTTATATAGTTTAGATTTTATTTTATTATATGATTAAGAAAGAAAAAAGAATATTATTTGGAGTGTTTGTGTTTTTTTTAGTTATGCTTTTACTTTCAATCTATGTTCGATATGATGTTGAAAGAGAATTATTTGAAAAAGGATTTTATGAAAATATTGAGGGGGATGGGGAATTAGGGAGTTTTATTGGAGAATCTCCCGCAGTTTATATTAAAGGAGAAGATGGGAAACTTGATTGGCTGTATCTTGGATTAATTTTAATAGTAATTTTAGGGATTATTGCAGTGTTTATTTTTTTATTTTTATTTTTATTTGATAGGTTTAAGATTAAAAAACTTTCAAATAAGATTCAGAGGAATGAAGAAAGACTAGGAAAAGCTAAAGAGTTTGTTTTAACATTAAGAGAAAAGGATTATTCTGAAGATAAAATAAAAAAGATATTTTTGGATAAAGGTTGGCCTGAGATTGTTGTTGAAGAGAAATTGTTGAAGTGATTTTAGAATTTTTTATCTTTATTTTTGATTCCCCTCCCTCGCACCACTCTTGATAGGATAAAAATTATTTTATATTTTTATTGAGTTTTTTATATTGTATTTTCCTAGTTTTGTTCTTTGAAGGTTTAATAGAATTGCAGAGGTGTTTAATTTTTTCCCTAAATCATTTGCAATTGTTCGAATATATGTTCCTGATGAACAAGAAATTGTTATCTCTGCTATTAGGTATTTTGTCGTGGGTTGTTTTTGTAGGATTTGTTTCCATTTAGTTTGTATTTGTTTTTGTCTAAAATTACCTTTTAGTTTTTTTATTTTGGTTTGTATTTGTTTTAGGAGTGTTTGTGAAGTAGAACTTTTGAGAGAATTAAGTGAAATTGATTTGATTTCTACTTTTTTATTTGGAATTTTAATTTCTGATAATTTATTTTCTCTTGCATAGTGAAAGAGAGGTTTGCCTTTTATTCTATATGAGGAGTAAGGGGGAAGTTTTTGGGTTTGAGTTCCTTTGAATTTTTTGATTTGTTTTTTTAAGTTGGTTTCAAAATCTTTGTTTTTTTCTGGGATGGCTTTTGCTTTTTTTGGTAGTCCTAGAATATCAAAAGAATCTGTTGAAAAGCCAAAGAGCACTTTGGCTTTGTAAGTTTTATCTAGATTCATATATTTAGTTATTTCTTTGTTTTTATCTTCTATTAAAAGTAAGAGAATTCCTTCTGCCATTGGATCTAATCTTCCAGCATATCCTATTTTTTTATTTTTATATTCTGGATTCTTTTTTTGAAATTTTTTAACTGCTTCTAAAGGAGTTATGCTTATTGGTTTGTTTAGGTTTATTATTTGTTTCATGGTTTGTTTATCATAATAATCTTTATAAATTATTAGAATATTTAATTGGATGAAAGGATCACCTAAAGTGTTTAGATTGCAAATAAATGTTCGTCCTTCATTACTTGAAGTTGTGGATGAAGTTGTTTCTGAAACAGGGGGTGCAACTAGAGCAGAATTTGTAAGAGATGCTATGGATTTATTAATTAATCATGTTAGAAGAACAAAAGAAGGTTATAAGTGTGTTTATGAAAAAGAAGATAATCCTGAAGAGAGGATTGAAGTTGTTCTTCCAGGTTATTCTCATTTAAACAGGGAGTAGTTTAGTTTGGAAACCTTAGAAAAGGTTTAAAAAATATTAATTCTTAGATTAAATATGGAAAAGAAATCAAATACAAAAGGAAATCAAACAAGAGGGAAGATTATGGTTTTTGTTGGGTTTATTATGATTTTATTTAATGCATTAAATTATATCTTGGCTTGGGAGAGGGATTTAGTAGTTCTGGGGATTCTTGGTTTGGTTTTTGTTGGGGTTGGTTTAAGGATGGCTCGAGGAAAGAGTAAGTTTTAAGAGGGTTTTTTATGAGTGTATTTGTTTTTTAGTTTAATATTAGTTTGGAAACCTTAGAAATGTTTAAAAATGAAAGATATCTTATAATTTTATAATTATAAGGATTAAAAAAATGGCAAAGAAAAAAGTTTTAATTGTTGATGATGATAAAAATGATTTAGAAACTATGAAAATGGTTCTTGAGAAAGATGGTTGTCAGGTAATTAGTGTTGAAAATGGTGCTGATGCTTTGGATGAACTAGAGGATGATGGTTATGATTTGATAATAATTGATATAAAAATGCCTACATTATCTGGTTATGATTTGTTAAGATTAATGAGACAGAGGGTTAATCATAAAATAAAAATGATTTATGTTTCAATTGTTCCTGAACAAGAAGTTGATATGAATGATATTGAGGGCTTTATTCAAAAGCCGTTTTCTCCTGAAGAGTTTTTGAAAAAAGTTAAGGAAATTATTGGTTAGGAGAATTATATTTTATGGGGGAGATTGGGAGAGTTTTATTTTTGGGAGAGTTTTATGAAAGAGAGAATTTAAATATACTTGATTATTTGTTTTATTATGAATTTAATACCTCAATTAAAAAAAGAGCATGTAGAAATTATGCATTCGTTTGAATCAATTAAAGAAGGAGTTTCTAGTGGTAAATCAGGTGATGCTGATTTGATTGGTGAATTAAGAGAGTTAAAAAGAATTTTAGTTGCTCATTTAGATTTGGAAGATAAAATGTTGTATCCTGCTCTGTTGAATTCAGATGATAAAAAAGCAAAGGATTTAGGGAAAAAGTTTTCTGAAGAAATGTTAGGGATTTCAAAAGTGGCTTTGGCTTTTTTTGGAAAATATATGAGTGAAAGTATTTCTGATTTAATGAAGAGTTCTGAATTTAGAAAAGAATTAGATGATGTTATTAAGGCTGTTACAAAAAGAGTTGATGCAGAGGAGAATATTCTTTATTTAGCATATGAGGAATGTTGTGAGAAGTGATTGTTGAGGGATTATTTGAGATAATAAATTGAATGATAATTTGTTGTGAATAAATTTATAAATGGTAAATGATTAAGGTTTGTATAAAAAGGTGAAATATAATGAGTAAAACAATTATGGTTGTGGATGATGAAGGAGATATTAGAGAGACTGTTAAGACTGTTTTAGAAAAAGAAGGTTATTCTGTTATAACTGCTATAAGTGGAGATGATGCTTTGAAAAAATGGACTAAGCAGAAACCTGATTTAATTCTTATGGATATTATGATGCCTGGAACTCCTGTTAAGGATATTATTCCTAAGATGACTGGAACTAAGGTTGCTTATCTTTCTGTTGTTAGAACTTCTGAGGCTGAAAAAGAGGATTTAATGAAGAGTAAGAATATTGTGGATTTTATACAGAAGCCTTTTGATATAAAAGAATTGGTTAAAAAAGTTAAAAAATTGGTGGGTTAAGATGATAGATATGAAATCATCGCTTTCTTCAAATCAAATATTACTTTTAGTTATGCCTAGTGCAGAATATAATGAGGTTCTTGTTGATGCAATGAAACAATTGTCAGGGAATATTTGCTATGTTACTTCAAATAAAACTTTTGATTCTTTAAAAGAAACTTTTAAAAAAAGTAAGGTGAATATTGATAATGTAGTTTTTATTGATTCTATTTCAAAGACTTTGAAGAAAACTCCTGACCAGGCAGATAGTGTTTATTATGTTTCTTCTCCTGGAGCATTGACTGAATTGTCTTTAGTTATTAATAAATTTTTAAGGCATGAATTTGATTATTTGATTTTTGATTCTGTTACTAATCTTGCTGTATATCAAAAAAAGAATATGACTTCTAAGTTTATTTCTAGTTTGGCTGATAAAATTAAGAAGACTAAAACAAAAGCTATTTTTTATGCTTTGGATAGTGTTGAGCAAGCTTGGGTAATTGATCATGCTGGAATGGTTGTGGATAAGGTGATTAAGAGTGGTGGGGTGGATGGTGTTAAGGGGGAAGGGAAAGTTATTAAGAAGAGACTAAGTAAAAAAAAGAAAGAGGAGAAGGAGGTGTAAAATGGCAGTAGGTCCAATGACTTTTGAAGGAGATTTGTTATTGATGGTAGCTATTGTTTTAGGATTAATTGCAACAGTTATAACTTTTTTAAATAGTCGGAAATTAAAAGGAGATGTTTTTGAAAAACCTTTTGTTTATCTTTCAGTAGGTATTTTTTTAGCAACTTTTTCTTTAATCGCTGTAACTTTTTTTCAAGGAGTTTTTAGTGAATTAACTGTTGGTTTAATTCATGATATTAGTTTTATTCTGGGGTTAGGTTTAATGTTTTTAGCCTCTATACAGATTACAAAATTTTTAAAAGGATTAGGAAGTTTTGAACAAAAGTTACCTAAGAAGATTAAGAAATAATTTTGTTAGGGATTTTATTTTTTGGAGCTTTGCTCCTTTTTTATTTTTATTTTGTTGATTGATTTGTTTTTGAAATGCGAAGATATAAATAATCAGGATTGTTATTTATAATGTGATTAAAAGGAGTAATTAAAATGAAATTTGAAATGTTTTTTGCGTTTAGTATGTTTTTGTTAGGGGTAGGAGGGTTTTTCTTAGCTAGTTCTGTTTTGACAATGACTGGATTGTCGATAGCAGAGGTTGATGGGGGTGGTTCTTCGTCATCATTATTGTTGTTTATAGGTATAGGAGTAATTATTGCAGGTATTTTTGGAGTTATGATTGCAAAGAAATTTTATAAACATGATGGAGTGGATAAAAAAAGTATTAAGGGTAAGAAAGTTGGTGGTAAGGGTGGGAGAAAGGATAATAAGGTTGATAAGAAAAAGGATGAGAAGAAGGATGAGAAGAAAAAAAAGATGAAGGATAAAAAGAAGGATGATGTGAATAGTGGTAAGAAAGATAAGAAATAAGGAAGCGAGAATATAAAAAGGTTTTTTTCTAATTAGATTATATAATAAATCTGTTTATTTAATAATGGATTTATATAATAAAAAGGTTAATTGAAAAAGAGGTTAATTGAAAAAGTGGTAAAACAATTGGGATTAAAGAAATTTATATTTGTAAGTGTGTTTTTGAGTTTGTTTTTAATAAATGTTAATTTAGTATTTGCTCAAGAATCTTTGAATAAAGATTTTTTATCTCAAAAAGTATTAACTGAACTTAATTTTATTGAAGATGATTTAATATTTTTAAAGGAGTTGCCTGATTTTAATGCTTTTATTAATGGAGATTTATCTCGTAAAGAGCATTTACAGGATACTTTTTTTAGTTTTTCAAAAAATAAACAGATTTATTATCAAGTAAGATATATTGATGAGAGTGGAAAGGAAATTATTAGGGTAGATAATATTGAAGGAGAGACTGAGATTATCTCTGAAGATAATCTTCAGAATAAAAAAGGAAGATATTATTTTGATGATGCTTTTCTTTTAGATGATGGAGATATTTTTGTTTCACCTTTGGATTTAAATATTGAACAAGGTAAATTAGAAAATAGGGGGAGTGAAGGAAACCCTGTTTATGTTCCTGTTATAAGATATGCTACTCCTGTTTTTGATTCAGAAAAGAAAAAAGTAGGGATAATTATTCTTAATGTTTATGCAGATTATATTTTGGATATTTTTAAGAAAAATGGTGCAGGGTTGTCTGAAGATAGGGGATATCTTGTAAATAAGGAGGGTTATTTTTTATTTCATTCTGATTCTTCAAAAGAATTTGGTTTTATGTTTGAGAATGATATTACTTTAAGAAATGAATTTGGAGGAGAGTTTAGTCGAGTTTTTGATAGTGATGAGGGTGAATTTAATTTTAATGGAAAAACTTATGATTATATTAAAATTTTTCCTTCTGATTTGGAAATAATTTCAAGTAGTGGTTCTCCTAAGAGTTATGCCCCTAGTCTATCTAAGGTTCAGGGTAAAGATTATTTTTGGATTTTAATTGTTGAATCTCCTATTGTTAAGGGTGTTGTTGATTTCATGGCTCCTGTTTTTTTAGGTATTTATATTTTTTTAGGTATTCTTATTTTTTTAGGGATTTATTTTATTTTCTTTAAGAAAAAGAAAGAAAAAGAAAAAGAGAAAGAAAAAGATATTAGTGGCTTTTTCTTTAGTAAATTAAATAGGAAGATTATTTTAGGATTTTTAATTGTTGCATTATTGTTTGGAGTTATTGCGGGAGCAGGTAGTTTTTATTTGGAAAAAGCAGCTAAATCTGATTATATTAATGCTATTAATGAGATTGAAGCAGATTTTAATGATTTTAGGGAAGGAGATATAAGGACTTTATCGGTAGGTTTGGAAATTGCTGTTCAGGATAAGGATTTGAAGGAAGTTTATTTAGAAAAGGATAGGGATAAACTTTATAATTATGGGCAAAATTTATTCAATGAATTAAAGGATAAGTATGCTGTTACTCATTTTTATTTTATTGAACCTGATGGGAATTGTTTTGTTAGGTTGCATAATAAGGATAAGTTTAATGATGAAATTAAAAGGGCTACTTTTTTAAAGTCTAAAGAGACAAAAGATATTGGAGCTGGAATTGAATTAGGAAAAACTGCGTTTGCATTAAGAGTTGTTAAGCCTTATTATAATGATAATGAATTAATTGGTTATATGGAATTAGGTGAAGAAATAGATCATTTTTTAGAAGAGATGAAGAAAGGTAAAAATAATGAATTTTCAATTATTATTGATAAGGAGTTTATAGATGAAGAAAATTGGGCTTCTGTTAGGGAGGTTAAAGGATTAGAGAATAATTGGGATAAGTTAGAGAATCATGTTGCTATTGAATCTACTATTGAAAATAATGTGCATTGTTTTAATTCTGATAATGTTGTAAAGGTTTTAGATGGAGAAAGGGTTTTTGGGACTTTTGATTCTGAAAAAGGAGATTTTGTATGTGGTGGTTTTCCTTTAATTGATGCTTCTGGAAATGAAGTTGGAGCTATGTTTGCATTGATTGATTCTTCTAAGAAGATTGGTTTTATAACTGCTATAAAATATGGTTTATTGTTTATGGTTGTTCTTTTTATTTTGGCAATTATTATTCTTAGTTTTTTTATTAAATTAAAAATTATAAATCCTATTGCTAAATTGAATAATGCAACTTCTGAGATTCAAAAAAGAAATTTTAAAGCAAGGGTTGATATTAATACAGGAGATGAATTACAGGTTTTAGGAGAATCTTTTAATAAAACTGCAAAAGTTTTGCAACATATGGATGAAGAACATAAGCAATTGGAAAAAGCTAAGACTGAATTTTTGAGTATTACTTCGCATGAATTAAGAAGTCCGATGACTCCAATGCAAGCTCAGTTGCAAATGTTACTTGGAGAGTATTATGGAAAATTAAATCCTAAACAAAAAAATTCATTAGATATTGTTGCAAGAAATACGAAAAGATTGGATAATATTATTGTTGATTTTTTGGAGATTTCTCGTATAGAGGCTGCGAGATTAAAGTTTAGATTTGTTAAAAAAGATTTGACTGGTTCTATTAAAAGGTTAATGAAAGAGATGGTTGGTTTTATGCCTGAGAAGAAAGTTAAGTTATATAGTAAGATTGGTAAATTGCCTGTGATTGAAGTTGATCCAGATAGAGTTATGCAGGTTTTGAGAAATTTGATTAATAATGCTATTAAGTTTTCTCCTGAAGGAAAGAAAGTTGTTGTTTCTGCAGGATTAAAAGGAAATATGATTGAGTTTTCTGTTAAAGATGAAGGTATTGGTATTAAGGCAGAAGATCAGAAGAGAATTTTTGAACCATTTTTTCAAGCAGAACAGACTATGTATAGGGAGCATCAAGGGACTGGATTAGGATTAGCAATTATTAGAGGAATTGTTGAGTCTCAAGAAGGGAATGTTTGGTTAGAGTCTGAAGAGGGTAAGGGAACAACTTTCTTTTTTACTATTCCTTTGAAACCTGTTAGGAATGTTAAGGCAATTAAATTATTGTTTTCTGAATCTAAAAATATTGAAAAAGAAATTAAGAAAGTTTTCTTAGATGTTTTGGGGCCTATGGGGAGTCAAGAGTTTGAAAATTTAGAGAAAAGAAATCAATTAGATAAAAAGAATTTAATTTGGTATTCGGATTTTTTAATTAAGAAAGGTATTTTGAGTGAAGAGAAGGGGAAGTTATTTAAAGATAAATTGTTATTTATATTAGGTGAGAAAAAAAGAGGTATTGGGACTAACGAATTAGTTAAGAAGGGGTTGATTTCATCTCCTAAGAAAAAATTGGTTGCAGAGGATATATTAAAGAAAGAGTCTAAATTAAATATCAATAAAAAAGAAGTAAGAAAATAAATGGTTAATATAATAACAATAAATTGGATAATTGGAGGAGTTGCAGGAATTTTAATGTTCTATGCTTCTTTTATTACATTTATGGCTGCAAAAAAAATGACAGGAGAATTAAAGAAATCTATTTTATTATTACTTGGCGCTTTATTATTTTATTTATTTATGGGATTTGGAATAGGAATAATGGCTGTTAAAGATATTCATTATAGTGAGAGAGTTTGGTTGATTATTTCAACTTTTTCTTTAATAGGGGGAATTTTATTTGTAGTCGGTGCTAGAAAATTGTTTAAGGTTTTGTTAAATGTTTCTGAAAATGATAAAAAGATAAATAAAAAGGAGGTTAAAAAATGAAGAAAAATATTTTGGTGTTAGTAATGTTAGGATTAATGTTTGCTATGCCTTTTATTAGTGCTGCTACAGAACATAGTGATAATAGTATTGGAATTGCTTCTCACTGGATATCTATGGTATTAATTGTTGTTGTAATTGTTTTTGCTTTTATGGCTGCGGGAATGTTTGCTGAAGGTTTAGGAAAGGCAATGAAATTAATTGGAGTCGGAATGGCTTTTCTTGGTATAAATAGTGTTATGGAAGAATTTGCCCATATGGAGTTTCTTATTATTCCAGAAGGAGTTTTACACTCTTTGACATATCATGGTTTAGTGGCTGTTGCTTATATTTTCCTTGCATATGGATTTTATAGGGTTTACAAAGTAGCTAAAGGTGTTTCAGGAAATTCTGTTGGTAAATCTGTTCAAAAGGGGGCTAAGTAATTAATTACTAAATAAAATGAAAGAGAAAATTGTAACAATTGGAACTTTGCTAGAGAAGGGTTTAATTAAAGAAAGTACTAAAATTAGAATTAGTATTGAAAATCTAAAAGAGATTGATTTGATTAAACCTCTTGATAAGAAAAAAGTTGTTAAGATAACTGAGCTTGATGAAATGGGGTTGATAAAAAAATAATTTAAAATGAAAATTAAAAAATTTTCAAATTCTCATTTAAGGAGGTTAAATTTCGGAAAATGAAAATAGCATTTATCTTAATTATCTCATTTGTAATTGTAGCAGTACTTGGTAGTATTGGTGGAAGTTATTATTTTTATTTGGAATCTGGAGATTTATTAGAGCATCAGGTTATAAATCATTTAGATTCTGTTGCACAAGGAATGGAAAACTCTATTAATGGTTTTTTAGAAGAGCAAATTGATAAGTTGAATATCGTTGCAACACATGGAGAACTTTCAGTTGAAGAATTAATTGAGATAAGGGATTTGCAGGATGAATTTTATGAGGTTTTTGTTTTAGATTCTAAGGGGATTATTATTGCAAGTTCGGATGTTTCAAAAATTGGTTTAGATAGGGCTGAGGATGATTATTTTATTGGAGGAATAAAAGGAGATCATATTAAAACAGCTTATTTTTCAGATATAACTTTTATAGAATCAATTGCGGTTTCTACTCCTTATAATGGAGGAGTTTTAGTTGCAAGAATTGAATTAGAAGCATTTAATAAATTAATTTCGGATAGGACTGGATTAGGTGAAACAGGAGAGAGTTTATTAGGTTATAAGGGTGATGATGGAGAAGCTGTTTTTTTTACTGAGTTGAAATTTGAGGTAGGTCCTGATGGACATGAAGCAGAACATGTAACCTTACCTATAGAGGAAGCATTAGATGGGAAGGAAGAAATATTTTTTGAATATGATTATCGTCATGTGCCTGTAATTGCTGCAACAAGATATATTGAGGATGTAGATATGGGGCTTGTTACTAAAATTGATGAAGCAGAGGCATTAGGTATTGCTAGGAATAGATTATTTAGAACTTCTTTGATTGTGATAATTATAATTACTTTGATTATTACTTTAGTTGGTTTTTTTGTTTCGCGTTTAATTTCAAAACCTATTAAGAAATTAACACAAGATGTTGACGAAATAACAAAAGGTAAATTAGATCTTCAATTAGGTAAGAGTAATCTTTTTGAAATTCAAGGATTAGTTAATTCATTGAATCGGATTTTAGCTTCATTAAAGCTGGCTATTTTGAAAACAGGTTCTGCAAAGGGATCGTTAGGTTTAGGGGAGGTTGTTAAGGCTAAACAAGAGGCTGAAGAGAAATATAAGATTCTTTATGAAACTTCACAGGATGCAATTATGATATTAGAGCCTCCTAAATGGAATTTTACTGCGGGAAATCCTGCAACTGTTAAAATGTTTGGTGCTAAGGATGAGAAAGATTTTATTTCCTATGGTCCTGGAAAATTATCTCCTAAAAATCAGTTGAATGGGAAATTATCTTCTGAAGAAGCTAAGAAAATGATTGGTATTGCTATGAAAAAAGGAAGTTATTCTTTTTATTGGACTCATAAAAAAATTAATGGTAAAAGTTTTTATGCAAGTGTTTTGTTAACTAAGATGAAATTAAATGGTAAAGATGTTTTACAAGCAACTGTTCGGGATTTATCAGGGAAGAAAGGAGAGGGGGAGAAACAAGTTCTTGCCAAGAAATCTGAAGGTAAGGTTGTTAATAAATTGGTTAAGAGTGTTAAGAAAGATATGGTTAGTGGAAATAAAAAAAATAAAGAAGAGGTGAAGAAAAAAAATATTAAAAAGGAATTAGTTCCTCCAAGTCCTGTTTCTAAGTCTGTTATTAAAAAAAATGTTGATAAGGAAGAGGTGAAAAAATAATGGTATTTATGGAATGGAGTGATGAATTAAGTGTCAAAGTTAAAGAAATTGATGAACAACATAAAGAGTTGATTGAGATTATCAATCAAGCTCATAAGATTAATATGGGAGAGGATAAGAAAAAAGGAAATGAGATTTTAAATAAATTAATTGAATTTACTCGAGTGCATTTTACTACTGAAGAAAAATACTTTAAAAAATGTAAATATCCTAAGAGTGAAGAACATATTGTAGAACATGTTGAATTAATTGAAAAAGTTTTGAAATTTAAAAGAGATTATGAAATTGGGAAGTGTAATTGTGAAGAGTTTTTAGGGTTTCTTAAGGATTGGTTGGAAAATCATTTGAAAGTTATGGATATGAAGTATGTTGATAATTTTCAAAAATGTGGGTTGAAGTAATGTTTTGATTTGGGTTTTTGATAAGACATGTTTGAGAAGGGAGTTAGTTAAAAAATAGGTTCGCTATGCTCACACTTATTTTATGGAAAATTGAATGACTTTGTTAATTCAATTTTCTAATTCTTCTAATAAATCTATAAATTTTTTATTTAAGTTATAGAGAAAGAATTGTTATTATTGGGTAGAGCTGTATTTTGTTTTTTTGTGAGGCATAAGATAGATTTAAATAATATTTTTTTCTTATTTTAATGGGTGATGATTATATGGTTAGAAAAAAGAAAGTGAAAAGAAAAAAGAGTGTAGAAAAGAAGAAGGATACTAAGAAGGAGAAGGCTGAGAAGAAGAAGGTTGAGGAGAAGGCTGAGAAGAAGGTTGAGAGGAAGGCTGAGAAGGAGAAAGTGGATAAGAGAAAAAAGAATGTGAAGAAAAAGAAGAATTCTAAGGAAAAGGTTGAGAGGGTTGGAAAAGTTGATGAAGTAAGAAAAGTTGAAAATAATTCTAAGAAAAAAGATTCTAAAGAAATAGTTAGTTGGAGTTCTGCATTAAGTGTTGGTGAGAAAACAATTGATAGTCAACATAAGAAATTGATTGGGCAGATTGAAGAGTTAGAAAAGAATTTGAAGGAAGATAATTCTCTGCCTGGAGTTAGGAAGTGTATTCATTTTTTAGATAGTTATGTTAAGGAACATTTTACCTATGAAGAAGCTTATATGAAAAAAAATAAATATTCGGGTTTAGAAGAACATAAGAGAATTCATAATGAATTTATTAAATTTTATGAGGAGTTTAAAAAAGAATTAACTCTAAAGCTGACTAAGGTTGTAGATGCAAAATCTTTTGCAAAAGAACATGTGAAAAAGGTTCACGAGTTTTTAGGTAATTGGATTATTGAACATATTAAAGGAGAGGATAAGAAATATTGTGAAGAGATTAACCCTAAAAAATGTGGTAAATTGGATAAAGAGGTTATTAAAAATAAAGATGTTGCTGAAAAGCCAATAAAAGAAAAGAAAAAAGGTAAAATAGATGTTTCTGAGATTGCTAAAGAAATTAAGGAAGAACAAATTAAAGAACAGAGAGAACCTGTTAGTGACTTGGCTAATGAGGGGAAGGATAAGAAAATAAAAAAAGGTTCTGGAAGATATGTTGTTACTGGTGTGCCTGGGTTTGATGATTTATTAGAACAAGGAATTCCTAAAGGAAATGCTCTTTTAATTGCATGTGGTGCTGGAAGTGGAAAGACTATTTTTAGTTTGCAATCTCTTGTGCATCAGGCTAAAAAGGGTAAGAAATGTTTGTATATGAGTTTTGAAGAAAGAGAGAGTAGGTTGATTTCTCATATGGAAGATTTTGGATGGAATCCTAAAGAGTTAATTGAGAAAGGAAATTTAAAAATTATGAGGATAAATCCTTTTGATATTACGAGAAATGTTGATGCCTTATTGGCTAAACAAAAGGGAGAATTATTAATTGAGATAGACCCTGTGATTATTCCTAAGGATTTTAAGCCTGATTTTATTGCTCTTGATAGTTTAACTGCTATTGCTAGTGCTTTTACTGGGAAAGAAGAAAATTATAGAATTTATATTGAACAATTATTTAGATTTTTTGAAAAAATTGGGGCTACAAGTTTTTTGATTACAGAGACTGAACAAATACCTAAGATATTTAGTAAGACTGGTGTTGAAGAGTTTTTAGCAGATGGTGTAATTGTGTTTTATAATTTAAAGCATGGAAATGTTAGAGAGAATGCTATTGAGATTTTGAAACTAAGAGGGGCTGCACATCAGAAAAAAATTGTTGCAATGCAGATTACTGGTAAGGGAATAATGGTTTATCCTGAACAGGAAGTTTTTTCAGAGATTTCTGAGAGTGGGTGATAGGGGGTTAAAATGAAACATAAACTTGTATTTTTATTAGGGCATGAGGGTTATCTTAAAGAAATAAGAGAAATTATTAAAAAAAAGGGAAGTAAGATTTGTTATATAACTTTGAATAAGAGTTGTGAGTATTTGAATGGGAAATTAAATGTTAGTAATTTTGATGAGGATAAATTTTATTTTATTGATGGTGTTTCTCCTATAATTAAAAAGCCTGGAGATGTTGGAAATTGTGATTTTGTCAAAATGTCTGATGGTTTTACTAAATTAATCGGTTATGTTAAAAAGGGTTTGAAAAATGGGGCAAATGTAGTTGTTTTAGATTCTGTATCTAATGTTTTGACATATCATTCTTCTACAAAAGGAACTTGTTCTTTTATAGATAGACTTTCAAAACTTGTTGAAAAACATAATGCTACTTTAGTTGTTTTTTGTAATAAGAATGATGAAGAGAGAATTGCTAATGGGGTTTGCATTTCTAATTTTAAGGTTTATAAGAAACCTTTTGAGTTATTGGGGCATAGGGAATAAGGGTTTTGTTGAGTAATGTGGAGTAGATTTTAGGATTGTTTTTTATTAATTATTATCTAGAATATAGTGATATCTTTCTGTATTTCTATGGAAGTATAAAGAAGTATATAGAATTCTACAGAAATGTTTAAAAAGGAAAATTACTTAGAATAATTGTAGCTTGGAGTTTAAAAAATGCAAAAAAAGGTGACCTTAAGTATCGACGATGAAGTCTATGGAAATTTTCAAAAATTTTGTGAAGAGAATGATGTAATGCTTTCTAAGAGAGTTGAAAGATTGATTAAAAAACATTTAGAGGAGGGTGAGAAAAATGATAAATGAAATTTATCAAAATGTATTGTATTTTTTAGAATTAAGTTTTGATAAAAATGTTTTATGGATAGTTTTTCCTTTGTTGATTGCAACAATAATTATGTTATTTTATTTTGAAAAATATAAGGATGAAAAACCTGGATGGAATACTCATGTTTCAAATTCACTTGTTTTGTTATTTGTTGCTATGATTTTATTTAGACAGATTTATAATATTGATGGGTTGGGAATGATTAATTTTGTTGAGAATATAAGTAAATTTGTTGTATCTTTAGTTATATTGTTGATAGGAATTATAATTTTGTTTTTGAATTTTGAACATTTTCTTCCTGAAAAAATAGCAAGATATGTGAGTTCTCCTTTAACATTAAATTTAATTGCTTATGTTGTAATTCTTTATGTTTTTTCTGAGATACAAGATGGTTGGGGAATTTTTATTTCTCTTTTAATTATATTTGCTTTATTAATTGTGATTTTAAATTTAATAAGAATTCCTTTGAGGAATTTATTTGAGTATATTAAGAAGATGAAAGAAAAAGAAAAAGTAGAGGAGATAAAAGGAGAGAAAAAACCAATTCATGAGAAGAAAAAAATGATTAAGAAAGAAGAGGTTTTGATTAGAAAAGAGAAGAAAGAAAAGGAAAAAAAGTAGAAAAAAAGGTAAGAAAAAGAAATAGGTAAGCCAATATATTAAAAATAATTAATCTTACGGCAATGGGCTTTGTGTTAGCTTGTCCTTAGGGTTAATTGCTTGGATACTGCCCCTGTTTGCAGATATTACAACAATTCTGATTATTACTATTAGATTTATTAATATCATTTACAAATTCTTTTTCGCAACTACTACCCAACATTTCTTCAACAACCTCTTTTTCAACATCTTCATAGCCTACAAAATTTATACCGCAAATTCTACATTTTAACATTTTTAATTCTGAAAAAGTTATGTCTGAAACTTCGCCAAATTCAACAACTAAATCTTTCATTTTACAATCTCCATTTCTTTACTATAATCTTTTCTAATAAAATTGTCTTGAAGATTTAATAATACATCTTTATAATTATCATTCATTAATGCGATTTCTTTTTTAAGATTTTCAATTTCTAATTCCATTTTGTTTTTTTCTGGTTCGGTTAATTCTTGAGTTGGAAAAAAATCTTTTAACATACTTTCTTCAACATCATCGTCATCTAAATTATTATAAAATTGGGATGCCTTAGAATTATGCCCGGCGAATTTACAACTTAATTTTTCAGGCAAAGTTTTCTGAATATCGTATAATCGTGTATGCCGTAGTAAGTAAGGGAATATGTGCCTTATTTTAGCCTTTTCTGAAAGCCTTTTAAACATTTGAGTTATTACTCCGTCCCCCATAGGTTTTTCTTTATCGTGTTGAGAAGGGAAAACATAATCGTTATAGCCCCTATTCGCAAAACTATATTCATCTTTCCATCTCTTTAAATGAAGAATGCAATCTCTTACCGGAATATATCTTTCTTTTTGAGTTTTAGGCGAAACAATATGAATTCTACAAATATTTTTATTTTCATCAAAATTCAAGTCTTTCCATTTCAATATTCTAATTTCGCAAGGACGCAAAGCCCCTTCATACATTAAAGAAATTAAGGCTTTCCATTTTAGGTTATTCGCAATTCTAATCAAAGCTTCAAGTTCTTCGGGTTTTAGTAAGGTATTTTTATTTATTTTATCTTTATTTCTTAGTAAATCATCTGAAACAAGTCTAAAAGCTTCTTTAAGCCTCAAATCTTCTAAATCTATTTTATTTTTATATTGTATTTTTAAAAATCTTTTAAAGATTTTCTTAGTGTCATTTTTAGTATGCAAAGAATAATCAGAATTATTTAGGTAGGCTAAATATTTTATAATGTCTGTAATAGTTAATTTTGTTAAATCTTTTTTTAGAAACTTCTTAATATTCTTTAAAGTGTTCTTAATTTTATAAATTCTTCTTTCTCCGCAAGTCGTAGAGCAGAACTCGTAAAATTCATTAAGCTGTTTTTTTTCCATAAATTTCTGTTAATTTAAGGATTTTTAAAGGTTTAGGGCTTTTTTATCTTTCGTAAATGCCCCGACCGGGATTCGAACCCGGGTCACGGCCTTGAAAGGGCCGGATGCTTGGCCGCTGCACTATCGGGGCCTATTAATTATTAGAATTAATAACTAATATAAAATTTAAAGATAAATTTGGTTTTTAAAGTTGTTGGTTTGTTGGATGAAGAGATTTAAAGGTCTATTTTTTCAGCCCAATAACTTACTATTGGGATGTTCTTTTTCTCTCCTGAAAGTGCATATATCCAGGATAATAACCATATTATAAAAATTAAGATTTTAAGTGCAAAGGAAATTAATCCTCCCATTAATGAGATCCAGAAAATAAATTTTAAAATTATTCCTGAGATGGTGCCTATGACGAATATAACTAAAGATTGTTTTGCATAAAACATTACATATTTGTTTTTTGGTTTTACAATTAAGGCTATTACAAATCCTATTATACTTAGGAAAGTTGCTAAGAATGCAAATACTATTTTGTCATTGTTTTGGTTTGATTTTTTATTTGTTTTTGCCATTTTGTGATTCTGCTATTAGTTTAATTCCAGTTACAATCCCCCATATCCAGGCTGTGAAGATAAGGACAATTCCTAGGAATATTAATATTAAGGGAATACCTATTATAAATAATACTATTTGCCAGATTCCTTCTTTTGGTTTTTTACCAATTATTGAACCTATTCCAGGGAGTATTAAATTTATTAGTAATACTATAATTGCTATTGTTAATGTTGGTTTGGTTTGAGGTTTTTGTTTAGGCATTTTGATGGTCTCTTAATTATTTGGAAGGTTATGTTAATTAGAGGCTGTTTTGGTTTATAAGTTTTTTTGGAAGTATTGATAATTGATAAATTTTTTAGGTTGAGAGATATAATGAATCATACTTAGAGATTTGAATAAATTTTATATGAAAAAAGATTATAATAATCTATAAAAAGTATGTTTTGTTTAATTATTTATGGAAAAAATTTCTGTTGAAGAAGCAATTGAAAGATTTTTACCTGAAGAGGTTGTTGATGATTTAAGGAAGAGGTTTAGAATAGGACAGGATAGTCAAACAACAGAGAGAAAACTCGGATTAGCTCTTGAGATGTTTTGTTATGAAGATGAATTTTCAAAAACAGATGAAGGGAGTGAATGGTATCATGAAAATTATGGGATGGATTTAGGACTTATAAGTTTAGAAGCTCATGAAGTTGCATTGAGGTATGTGGAGTCAAGACAAGAGGGAGTTAGAAGAACTTGTTCAAAATTAAGAAGGTTGCGTTTTACTGGTTGATTTTGCTTTTCTTGATTGGTTTGAGATACATTAAAAAACTTTAAAAGCATGTTATTTGTTGATTTATTGTATTAAACATACGAGCCTATAGCTCAGTCAGGTCAGAGCACTGCTCTTATAAGGCAGGGGTCCCAAGTTCAAATCTTGGTAGGCTCATTTAAGGAAGATAAATTAATCTGATAGGATTTATGGAGAATAATGTAAAATGTTAATTGGTTTGGTTGGTAAGCCTAGTTCGGGAAAAAGTACGTTCTTTAAAGCTGCGACTCTGGCAGATGTTTTAATTGCAGCTTATCCTTTTGCAACTATTAAGCCTAATCAGGGCGTGGGTTATGTTCGTGTTGAGTGTATTGATAAGGAATTTAATGCTCAATGTAATCCTTCAAAAGGTTATTGTGTGAAAGGAACTAGGTTTGTTCCAATTGATTTATTGGATGTTGCAGGATTAGTTGAAGGAGCTTCAGAGGGGAAAGGATTGGGTAATCAATTTTTAGATAATTTAACTTCTGCAGATGCTTTTATTCATATTGTAGATGTTAGTGGAGAGACTGATGCTGAAGGAAAAGAAACAAAAGGGTATAATCCTGTAAAAGATATTGATATGTTAGAGAATGAATTAGATTTGTGGTATCTTGGAATTTTAAAAAAAGTTTGGAAAACTTTTTCAAAAAGTATACAAAATACAAAAGGAGAGTTTGCAAAGTCTGTTGCAATTCAATTTTCTGGATTAAAAGTTAGTGAAGATGATATTAGGGAAGTTATTTTAAAAGATAAATTTGATATTGAAAAACCTTCTGAATGGGATGATGATGAATTAAAAAGATTTTCTCATGAATTAAGACATTTAACTAAACCAATGATTATTGCAGCTAATAAAATTGATAAAGAAACTTCAAAAGAAAATTTAGAAAAATTAAAAGAAGCTTACCCTGAATTAATGATTGTTCCATGTTCTGCGGATTCAGAGTTAGCATTAAGAGAAGCAAATAAGGCTGGATTAATTGATTATCTTCCAGGTTCTAAAAGTTTTAAAATTAAAGGAGATATTAATGAAAAACAGAAAAGTGCTTTAGAGAATATTCAGAAAAATGTTTTAGAGGTTTATGGAAGTACTGGTGTGCAAGATATCTTAGATAAAGTTATTTTTGATTTATTGAAATATATTGGAGTCTTTCCTGCTTCGGCAAATAAGTTAGCAGATAGTAAGGGGAATATTTTACCTGATTGTTTTTTAATTAAAGATGGAAGCACTGCTTTAGATTTTGCATTTGCTATACATAGTGATTTAGGGAATAATTTTATTAGAGCAATTAATGCAAGAACTAAACAAGCTGTTGGTAAGGAGCATAAGTTGAAGCATAGGGATGGGTTGGAAATAATCACTTAAATTTTTTTCATTTATTTTTGAAATGTTGTAAAATTTATATTATTGTGGCGAGTAGATTTGAGAGATCTGGGTTTATTAATAATCTAATTTGATTATTGTTAATAGAAAATATAATTTAGAAATTATATAAGGATTTCTAATTCATAAAAAATCTGAAGAATTTTTAGACTTAGAAAGTGGTTCTTTATTTATAATATTATTGTAGTAGAATTACAGATATTGTATTGCAATTTTGTTTATAAAGAATTTTTTTTGTTTTTTATTATTGAAAAATGGTTGATAAAAAATATGTTTATAGTTTTAAGGAAGGAAGTAAAGATATGAAGGAGATTTTGGGTGGAAAGGGGGCAAATCTTTCTGAGATGACAAATATTGGTATGCCTGTTCCTCCTGGATTTACAATTTCTACAGAAGCTTGTGATAATTTTTATAAAGATGGTAAAAGATTAAATGAGGTTGTTAAAAATCAAATTTCTGTAAAGTTAAAAGAATTAGAAACTGATATGAATAAACGATTTGGAGATTCAAACGATCCTTTATTAGTTAGTGTTCGAAGTGGAGCTGCTGTTTCAATGCCTGGAATGATGGATACTGTTCTTAATTTAGGATTAAATGATGAAAGTGTTCAAGGATTGATTCAGAAAACTGGAAATGAAAGATTTGTTTATGATTCTTATAGAAGATTTATTCAAATGTTTGGAGATGTTGTTATGAATGTTAAACATGAATTATTTGAAGAAATTTTACAAAGAGTTAAAGATGGTAAGGGTGTTAAAGTTGATACTGAATTAGAAATTGAAGATTTAAAGAGAATTGTTAGTATGTATAAGGAAGTAATTCAGGCAAAAACAGGGAGGCTGTTTCCGAATAATGTTCATGAACAATTAGAGATGGCTATTAATGCTGTTTTTTCAAGTTGGAATAATAATCGTGCAATTGTTTATAGAAGAATGAATAATATTCATGGTTTAATTGGAACTGCGGTTAATGTTCAATCAATGGTTTATGGAAATATGGGTAATGATTCTGGAACAGGTGTTTGTTTTACTAGAAATCCTTCAACTGGTGAAAATAAATTTTATGGAGAATTTTTAATGAATGCTCAAGGGGAAGATGTTGTTGCAGGTATAAGAACTCCTAAAAAAATTGAAGATTTAGGAGAGATAATGCCTGAAGTTTATAATCAATTATTGAAAATAAGAAATGATTTAGAATTACATTATAAGGATATGCAAGATGTTGAATTTACAATTCAGCAAGGAAGATTATTTATTTTGCAAACTAGAAATGGAAAAAGAACTGCTCATGCTGCTGTGAGAAATGCTGTTGAAATGGTTAATGAAAGTTTGATAACTAAAGAAGAAGCTATTGTAAGGGTTGAAGCAGATAGTTTAGATCAATTATTGCATAAACAATTAGATGAAGTTCATAAAAAAGATTCTAAGGTTGTTGCTAGAGGGTTGCCTGCCTCACCTGGTGCAGCTGTTGGAAAGGTAGTGTTTAATGCAGAAGATGCTAAGGTTTTGGCTGGAAAGGGAGAGAAGTGTATTTTAGTTAGAATTGAAACAAGTCCTGAAGATATTGAAGGGATGGATGCTGCTGATGGTATTTTAACTGCTAGGGGTGGAATGACTTCACATGCCGCGGTTGTTGCAAGAGGGATGGGTAAATGTTGTGTTGCAGGTTGCTCTGATTTATCAATTAATGAAAATGCTAAATCTTTTGATGCAAGTGGAATGCAATTTAGGGAAGGAGATATTATTAGTTTAGATGGAAGTAGTGGGGAGGTTTTTGTAGGTGAATTAAGATTAGTTTCTCCAACTTTGAGTGGAGATTTTGAAACTTTAATGCAATGGGCTGATAATTTAAGAAAATTAAAAGTTAGAACAAATGCAGATACTCCTAAAGATGCAAAGATGGCTATTTCATTTGGTGCAGAAGGAATTGGATTATGTAGAACAGAACATATGTTTTTTGAAGAGTCAAGAATTAAGGCGGTTAGAGAAATGATTTTATCTGATAATGTGGAGGGAAGAAAAAATGCTTTAAATAAAATTCTTCCAATGCAAAGAGGAGATTTTAGAATGCTTTTTGAAGTTATGGATGGAAGACCTGTTACAATTAGATTTTTAGATCCACCTTTACATGAATTTTTACCAAGAGAAGAGAGAGAAATAGAAGAACTTTCAAGGGATATGGGTGTTAGTGTTGAAAAAATAAAAAGTAAAATAGAAGAGTTACATGAGTTTAATCCGATGTTAGGGCATAGAGGGTGTAGATTAGCTGTAACTTATCCTGAAATCGCTGAGATGCAGTCTAGAGCTGTTTTTGAAGCTTGTTGTGAATGTATTGGAAATGGAAAAAACATAGTACCTGAAGTTATGATTCCATTAGTTGGAAATACAAAAGAATTTGAACATCAAAAAGAAATAGTTGATAGGGTTGCTAAGGAAGTTAAGGAAGAGAAGGGTATTAATTTTGAATATAAAGTTGGAACAATGATTGAAGTTCCACGAGGCGCTGTTACTGCTGATAAGATTGCAAATAGTGCTGAATTTTTTTCTTTTGGAACAAATGATTTAACTCAAATGGGTTGTGGGTTTTCAAGAGATGACTCTGGTAAATTTTTAAAGGAATATGTTGATTTAGGAATTTTCAAAAGAGATCCATTTCAAGCCTTAGATCAAGAAGGTATTGGAGAGTTAATGAAAATTGCAGTGTCAAAGGGGAAAAGTGTTAGGAAAGATTTAAAGTTAGGAATTTGTGGTGAACATGGTGGAGAACCTAGTTCAATTGAATTTTGTCATGATATTGGCTTAGACTATGTTTCATGTTCTCCATTTAGAGTTCCTATTGCTCGTCTTGCAGCAGCGCAAGCAAGTGTTAAAGCAAAAAAGAAAAAAGAAGAAAAAGCATACAAAGAAATTGTTAAAAATTCTGTTGAAGAAATTAAAGGGAAGTATGGTAGTTCAATTAGTATGGAAGATTTAGAAAAAGAATTAAGTAGTAAGATAAGTCCTGATGTTTTAAGAAGAGTTAGAGGTTAGTTTTTAATTGTATTGTTGAGTATAGTAATGGTTATATTTTTAAGAAATAATTTTTTATCTAATATTTAATCTTTCTAAGATTTCTGTTGCAATCTTTTGGATTGTTTGTTCACCATTAATTGTGATTAATAAATTATCATAAATTTCTAAAACAGGTTGTGTTTCTTGTTTATAGATTTCTAATCTTTTTTTAACTGCTTCTTTTGTATCATCATTTCTTTTTATTAAATCTCCATTACATTTATCGCAAATTCCTTTTTGTTTTGGTTTAGGTGCTGTTAATTCATTATAATTTGCATTACAATTTTCACAATTTACTCTTCCTGAAAGTCTTTTGATTGCTTCTTCATCTGAAAGAGTTATTTCAATTACATTATCTATTTTAGTTATTTCTTCAAGAAGTTTTGCCTGAGCAGTATTTCTTGGAAATCCATCAAGTATAAATCCATTATCTGTATCTGGTTTTTCAATTCTTTGTTTTAAAATTTTTATGATTAATTTATCTGGAACTAACTTTCCCTCATTCATATAATTATCAAGTTCTTCTTTAAGTTCTCCTTTTGCTTCTCTAAGTAAATCTCCTGTAGAGATATGAGGTATAGAAAGTTTCTCTGCAAGTATTTTTGCTTGAGTTCCTTTACCACTTCCTTGAGGGCCAATAAAAATTAATTTTTGTGTCATTTTTCTTTTTTTATATTTTTTCAAAAGAAAAAGGGTTTTTAAATATTCTTATTGTTTGAAAATATTAAAATTATCTATTTATGTCTGGGTATAAAATGTTTAGATTTAATGTTTTAATTTTGTTTACTTTTCCATCCAAGTTTTTTCATAATTTTTAAATCACTTTCTGTTTTGTATTTGTCTATTGTTGTTTCTAAAGTTACTGTTGCATTTTTTGGAATTAATTTTACTATCTTTTTTAAATCTATATTTGATTCTGATAATTGAAGATGTGTTTCATCTCCTTTTATTAAATTTAGGAAATTCCAAGTTTTTTGTCCTCCTAAATGAAAGTGAGTTGGTTTTAGTTTAATGAATTCTTTAATAAATTTTATTTGATTTTTTCCTAATTTATTTGCAACAGAAATTGCATGATTAAAATCTAAACAAAATCCTTTTCCTGTTAATTTCATAAATTCTTTCATTTCTTTTGGAGTTTTGCAAAGGGCGGTTTTCATGTCAGTTATATTCTCAATTACAATTCTTTTATCGTCGAGATTTTTAGCAAATTTAATTGCAGTTTCTTTTGAACAATTTTTGTTTACAATTCTTCCTGGATGCATAACTATTTTTTTTGCATTTGTTTTGTCTGCTAATTTTCTTGCAAAATTAATTGATTTTAAATTTTTGTTTTTTAATTTAGAATCGGTATTATTTATTCCAAACCCTTGATGTTCTGCATGAATTATTATAGGTTTTTTGAAATTTTTTAGAAAATCATAATTATTTTTTTGAATTGCTTGAATTTCAAAGAAGTCGCATTTATTTTGGAAGTGCCTTAGGAAATCTTCATTATCATATGTTTTAACACCTATTTTCATGATATGGTTAATTGGTTAAGGTATTTAAATTTTATTTATTACATAAATACTTTAATAGGTGTGTTAGGTTTATTAAAGGATTAAAAAGTAGAAATAAAATTTTACAAATAGAATGATAGCCTATGCAGGGTGGACAAAAAATGAAATAAAGTTTTTTTATATCCCTTCAGTTTTGTTAAGTTTTGAATATACTGAAGGGCGTGAAGAAAAAATTAGACATATTTATGATCCAGAGAAATTAAGTTTAGTTGGTAAATTAATTAGAACTAATGGGGGGGAAGATTATTTTGATAATAAGGGGTGGTCTATTGCTAGTTTGAAGATTTCTAAATCTAAGATTAAGAAATTTGTTAGTGCTTGTTTTAAAAATAAATCTCCTAGAAAATTAAGAAAAAAACAGAAGAAATTATTTAGAATTGTTAGAAGTGTTTTTGAAGATCTTCAAGCTTTTGAAGATAAGGTATATAAAAAACTTGCTGAAGAGGGCGATGATTTTTATGATGGTTCTAGGGAAGAATTAGGTAGAGAATCAGATTATGTTAAACAATTTGAAAAAGATTATCCTTATGATAAAGAAGATTATCTTAATGATTGGTGGTTAAGGGGCGAAGAGAGTGATCCATTGTGGGATGATTATTGGGGCAGGGATGATTGGAGTGAGAATGAGGTTGAGGGTGATAATAAGGAGAATTTGGAGGAAAATGTGGGTGAAGAAGATTATGATGATAATGAGATGGATACTCCTAATGCAATAATTTATTTTCCGTATCTTCATGGAGGGCCTTGGAGTAAACGAGTTTAATTAATGTAGTTAAAATTATAAATCATGAATTTATTTGTTAAATATAAAATGGGTATAAAATATGGTATTGCAGAGGATTTGCAAGAGATTATGAATGAAATTGCTAGTATGCTTTTTCCACATGTTAAAATAGATTCTGTTATTTGTCTTCGGAGTGTTGGAAGTAGTTCTCGAGGAGTAATTGCAAGATGTCATGCATTAGGAAAGGCAATGCAGATGGCTATGGGAAGAAAAGGATTTTATGTTATTGAAGTTATTTCAGAAAGATTTGATAATCAAAAAAAAGAAGATCAAATTAGAACTTTAATTCATGAGTTGATGCATATTCCAAAAAGTTTTGGAGGGGGTTTTAAGTATCATGATTATGTTACTGATAGAAATGTTGAAGTAGAGTATCAAAGATATGTTAATCTTAAAAAAAAGGAAGAGAAAAATTATAATAATGCAGAAGATTTAATTGAAGAGGCTAATGAGGTTGAAGAAGTTGAAGAAGTTGAAGAAACTAATTATGGCAGTAAAAAATGGTGGTAGGATGAGCTTTTTTTAACTAAAATTTTAAAAAAGAAAAATGAAAACAAAAAAATTTAAATTTAATTATCGAGGAGAAAATATGGAATTAGATGTTGAAGTTTGTGATAATGTTTTTTCTCAGGCAAAAGGTTTGATGTTTAGAAATGATGGGAAAGCATTATTATTTATTTTTTCAAATAGTAAACTTCGTGCAATTCATTCTTTTTTTTGTAAGCCTTTTTTTGCAATATGGTTTGATAAAATGCATGTTATCGACGATAAATTAGTTGATAAATGGAAGCCATCTATTTATCCTTCTGAAAAATTTGATATGCTTTTAGAAATTCCTGCTAGGAATAAAATGTTTGGAGAGATTTCTCGTCGGAGAAACCTTTAAATACTAAAACGACTTTTAATAATTAATTTATAGAGAAGGAGGTAAAAAAATGGGAAAAGTTGTTGCAAAAAAAGTTGTTGAAAGAAAATCTGGTTACCTTTATTATGTAGATGGTCAAGGGAATGTTTGTGAAGCTAAGATGGCAAGAGGCGGTAAAAAGAAAAAGAAAAAAGTCGCTAAAAAGCCTGTAAAGAAAAAAGCCGCAAAGAAAAAACCAGCTAAAAAGAAAAAGAAAAAATAATATTTAATTTTCTGAGGAAAAAGAGGTGATTTTTATTTTTTTATTGTTTATATTTTTTATTTTTGTTTGAGTGACGGGGGTTTTTATGAGGGGGGAGATTTATTATGGGGGGTGATATTTTTTAGAGAGAGGTTTTATTTTTGGGAAGATATTATTATCGATAAAATGCATTTAGTTAAATTTATATAAAAATTTGACTTATTATAATTATGAAATTAATTGAATTGTTACAAAGAATTGGATTAGTAGTAGGAATATTATTAATTATTTTTTTGATAATTTTAAATATTAATGTATGGTTTTTAGGATGATAAGAACATCTAATATTTTGAATATAATTATTGCCTTAACAACTCTTGCATTGATTTTATATTGGATTGGAAGATTTAATGGAACTGATTGTTTTGCTTGGTTTGATTATTTTATCTCTTTTGGAACTCTTTTTATAAATTTAGGAATAAATATTTTGGCTGCTTTTGGAAAATGAAAAAAGATATGATTGAGATTTTTGTAAGTTTTATAGTTATTTTATCTTTTTTCATTGGGATTAGTTTTTTGTTCATGGCTTTTTATTATCGATAGAATTATAAATTAAATTTTTGTTTGTTATTTATGGCAATCATTATTGGGATTGAATCAACTGCACATACTTTTGGAGTTGGTGTTGTTAAGAATGGAAAAGTTTTGAGTAATGTTAGAGAGATGTATACTACTGAAAAGGGTGGAATTATTCCAATTGAATCTGCAAAACATCATGCTAAAATTGCTGATAATGTTTGGGTTAAGGGGTTGGAGGAAGCAGGTATTGATGAGAAAGATATTGATGCGATTGCTTTTTCGCAATCTCCAGGATTAGCTCCTTGTTTAATTGAAGGTATGAAATTTGCTAAGGGGAAAGCTGAGGAGTTGGGAGTTGGTTTGGTTGGTGTTAATCATTGTGTTGCGCATTTAGAAATTGGTAGAATTACTGGTGCTGTCGACCCTGTTTTACTTTATGCTTCTGGTGCAAATACTCAAATAATTGCTTATGAATCTGGAAAGTATAGAGTATTTGGAGAAACATTGGATATAGGTGTTGGAAATTTTATTGATAATTTTGCAAGAGTTATTGGTGTTGGTTTTCCTGGAGGGCCTAAGATTATGGAATTAGCTAAAAAAGGAAAATATATTGATGAAGTTCCTTATAAGTTAAAAGGAATGGATGTTGCGTTTTCTGGAATTTTAACTAAGTTACAACAAATGTATAAAAGTGGTAATTATAAAATTGAAGATTTGGCTTTTACATTGCAGGAAACTGTTTTTGCTATGTTAGTTGAATCTGCTGAAAGAGCTTTGGCTCATACTGGTAAAAATGAATTGTTATTAGGTGGAGGAGTTGGATGTAATGGAAGATTTCAGGAAATGTGTGAGATAATGTGTAAAGAAAGAGGGTGTAAATTTTTTGTTCCTGAAAGGCCTTTGTTAGTTGATAATGGTGCAATGATTGCTTATCTTGGTGAGATAATGTTTAGGAAGGGTATTTTTGTCGAAGATGAAGGCATTGAGAAAATAGATATTGATGCTAGAGAGAGAACAGATGATGTGGATGTTAAATGGAAGGAATAAAAATTTTATTTTTATAAAATAGGAATATTTATAAACCTAATTTTTGTTTGTTTTTTATAAACCAATGACTGATAGGAGGTTAAAATGGTTTCTGTATACGAATTGATTGAAAAAGCAAGAAAGACTGGAAAAATTGAGAAAGGTACTAATGAAGTAACCAAAGCTATAGAGCGAGGTACTGCTAAGTTAGTTGCTTATGCTACAGATGTTGAACCAAAAGAAATAGTTCAGCACATTCCAATCTTATGTAAGGAAAAAGAAATTCCTTGTATAGATGCAGATAATAAAGAGAAATTAGGTATATCTGTTGGCTTGAATATCAAATGCGCTTCTGTTGCAATTATTGAAGCAGGTGACGCAGAGAAAGATCTTGAAGCTTTTATTAAAACTCAAGTTAAGTAAATTTCTTTTCACAAAGAAGTTTATTGGGACATTAATTAAGAATGGGAAGTAAAACTCAAAAAACTAAAGAAGGGCAAGGAAGTGGCTCAAAAGGAGCTGAAAGCTTATTAGCAGAAAATGCTGTTCCAGCTGTTGTTGAATCAATTGTTGGAAGAACTGGTTCTAAAGGAGAAGTTACTCAGGTTAAATGCAGAATTTTACAAGGATATGATAAAGGAAAAGTTATGAGAAGAAATGTTAAAGGACCTATAAGAAAAAAAGATATTTTAATGTTAAGAGAGACACAAATTGAAGCAAGAAGAATTAAAGGTAAATATTCTAAGGGTGGTGCTTAAGATGGATCCTAAATATGATCATTCAAGACTTAGATCAAGATGTAATAAACGTCCTAGAACTTTTGTAAATGATTTTGGACATTATGGCAAAGTTAATTATGATGCTTTTAGATCTCAGGCTAGTACTGGAGAAGTTTCTCTTTCTGGACTTGGGAAATTATTATGTGGAATTCTTTTGGTAAGCGGAGGAGTAAAATAAAATGCCAGTTTGTTCATTTTGTAAGAAAAATTATCATGAGCATAAGGGAGTGACTGTGTTTGCTTTTGATGGTAAGACACATCATTTTTGTTCTAGTAAATGTAGGAATAATCTTGCCTTGAAAAGAGATCCAAAAAAAGTTAATTGGGTTAAAAGAGAAAAGAAGGTAAAGCAAGATAATGTTACTAATAAAGTAGTGGAAAAAAATTTAGAATCAAAAGATGTTAAGAGTTCAGAATCAAAAGATTCTGAAAGTGGCTCTGAAGATTCAAAAAATAAGAAATAATTTTAGTTTATGATTTGTTTTAGGAATGTTTTAAGTTGTTTTTTTGATAATTTAATTATTTTAGGTTTATTGAGGGTGTTTTGTTGGTTGTTCCCACATATTTTTATTTTTAGAAAACCTTTTTAAAGTCAAAGAGGTTATTAAAATTAAGAAAGGTGTTGTTAATGGCGTATAAGAGGTATGTTTATAAAAAAGGGAAAAAGTTTGGACCTTATTATTATGAATCTTATAGGGATGCAGAGGGGAATGTTGGTAAAAAATATGTTGGGACAGAGGATCCTAATAATTTGAATAAAGGGGTTGTTCCCACTAATTTTAGTCTAATATTTATTGTTTCTTTGATATTTTTATTAGGAAGTATTTTTTTTAGTTTAGGAAATTTTAATTTAGTAGAATCTAGTCTTACGGGTTTTGTTGTTTCTGAGAATTCTTCTGAAAATATTGGAGGGGTTTTATATTATGCTAGTTTTGAAAATGAAACTATCTTAGAAGAATTTGATAGTGATGTTGTTGATTTGGAGATTAAAGAACCTGTTAAATTTGGAGATGATGCTGTTTCTAAAAATAAGAATAAAAGAATGGAGTTTAAGTTAGGGGAGGGAATTTCAGAGGCGTCTGAAGGCATGAAAATAAGGCTTTATTTTGATTTATTAAATTATAGTGAGTTTGTTGAAGATGTTGCAGAAGAATTAGTTGCAGAAGGGGTTATTGGTGTGGGAGAAGTTGGAAGTATTTCTGATGAAGAGATTTTAACTTCTGAAGAAGTTGAAGATTTAGAAATTGGAGATGGTTATGGGATTGAAGAAGACGGAGAAGATGAAACAGCACCTGAGGGCGTACCTACATCTGTTGATGATGGCAACAAGGTCGGTAAAGAAGATAAGGAAAAGAAAGAAAAAATTAAAATTAAACCTGGAATTACTGGAAATGTAATTAGTGAGGAAATTGCAAATGTTATTGGAGAGGGTGTGAGTGAAGTTGAGGTTGATTTTAATGATGTAAGTGATAATTTAGATAGTTTAAGTGATCTTGAAATTGAAATTATTGAAGATAATGTTGTTGTTGATGCAGGAGATGAATTTGAAGTAGTTGTTAGTTCTGTCCCTGAAAATACTAATATAGAAACTGAAACAGGAGTTTCAATAAGTGCTGATAAGAAAAAGGATTATAAATGGGGTTATAAGGTTAAAATTAATGATTTAAAGTTTATGGCTAAGATTGATGTTACAAGTGATAATGGTTTAGAGGTTTATTCTAGTGATTCTATTAAAATTGGTAGGCAAGTGTTGAGTTTTAAGGATTTAGTTGATGCAGGTTATAATGTTAGAATTGAAAAACCTGCATTAGATATTGAGATTGATAATATAATTTTGGATGTAGAGAATATTGAGGAAGAAATTGAAGAAGAGATTGAGGAAGATGAAGAAGAGGAAACTGAGGGGGATGTTAGTGGAGGGAGTTCAAGTGGTTCTAATAATGGTCAAGGGAATGGGAATAATGGAAATAATGGGAATAATGGAAATAATCAGAGTAATGAAAACAATGGAAATAATCAGAGTAATGAAAACAATGGGAATAATGGAAATAATCAGAGTAATGAAAACAATGGGAATAATGGAAATAATCAGAGTAATGGGAATGAAGAAGATGAAGAAGATGAAGAAGATGAAGAAGATGAAGAAGATGAAGAAGATGAAGAAGAAAATGAAGAGGAAGAAGAGGAAAATGAAGAAGAGTCAAATGGAAACAATGGAAATGGTAATGATAAGAATAAAAAAGGAGATGTTACTGGGAATGTTGTTAGTGACGAAGGTATTTCTAATTCAGAAGAATCAGAAGAATCAGAAGAATCAGAAGAATCAGAAGAATCAAATTTAGTTGAAAGTGTTGTTGATGTTGCTGGAGATGTTTTGGGTGCTTTATTTATGACTATTACTGGAAGAGTTACAAATCCTTTAGGAAATAATGATGAGGGTGAAGAATTTATTGAAGATGTTGAATATGAAAATACTTTGACGGTTTATATTGAGAGAGATTTTGATGTTGAAGATCAAGGGTTAGTTGATTTCAAAGATTTAGATGATGATGCAAGAGTTAGTGTTGGTGATGTGGTTTATTTAGATCCTACTCTTATAATTATTGAAATAAGTGATGCAGAGCATTTGGATGTTAATAGGAGTTATATTAGTAATATTTATAATGAGACTTCTAGTTTGGATGATGTTTGGAGTGAGGTTGTTGAAGAGGGTGAATATGTTAGGGCTACATTTGAGCAAGCTTTGGATAGTAGTAAGGATATAACTTTGTTTGCTCGGGTAGTGGGTTCTGATAATGGAAGTTCAAACTCTAGTGAGTTTGAATATTCGCAAATAGAAGTTTATGTTGAAGATGGAGAAGAGGTTATTGCATTGTTTGAAAATGTTAGTGAGGAGAAGGAGTATAAGGTTTATTTGGATGGTTCTTCTGGGGCAGGATTGGGTAGTGGTATGAATGGTTCTGGAGTGGGTGTGAACGAGAGTTTTGTTTTTGATTTGAAGATAGTGTGTGTAGAGGGTATTTCAGACTCTAATGAGTCTGAGGGCATGAGTAATGCTAATGGAACATTAGTTAATAGTCCATGTTTAGGGGTTGAGTTTGATTTGATTATTGATCCTGTTTATAATTATTCAAGTGGAATTTTAAAAGCATATAGAGGTAATGATACTTCGCTTCCTTCTTCACCTTATAGTTTTACTGAGGAGGCAACTTCTGCTGATTATATTGCAATGAATAAAAGTGATAATATTTGGTTTAATACAACAAATGCAACTGCAGATGGAGAGTTTGATATGCAGATATTTATTTTTAATTTAAGTAGTGAGGTTAATAATACTAAACAAGTTACTAATCTTCAATTAGACTGGGAAGGTTATGGTGAAACTACTGCAGGATATTATACTAATATTAGTTTTTGGAATTATTCTTCTGGAAGTTGGTATGAAGTTAATGTAACTGATTTTACAAGTGCTAGTGATTTAAATGTGTCTGAAGTGATTAGTTCTGGTGCAGATGATTTTGTTAATTCTACAAGTTTGGAGGCTGCTGTTTTGATTGCAACTAGAAAAAGTCCTCCACCTGAGTGTGGTGCAGGACATACTGATAATGGGGATGGTACTTGTACTGCGTTTTTTAATACTCCTGCAGATATAATTGAAAGTGGAGTTGCTACTTGGTATGAATCTGATTATACTGTAACTAGGAATCCTAATTTTATGTATATAGATTATTTCCCTGGAATTAGTTTGGGTGATAATGGTTATTTTCAATTTAATATTACTTCAATACCTGATAGTGTTACAATAGATACTGTTAATCTTACTTATGCTTGTACTCAGAATGGTCCTAATGGAATAAATGTTTATAGTATTGAAAATGATGTAACTAGTGCAAGTAATCAAACTCTATTTGATGATGCTGAAGATGGCTCTATTTATTATACTGAGTTAAATTGTGCTGCTATAAAAACATATTATAATATAACCTTGAATGCTAATGCTTCTACAAATATGACTAGTGCTTTGGGAGCTAGAAACTGGTGGGGGGTTGGTTTAAAACAACCTACTGCAAATTTTGGAATAAATTTATTTGCTTCAGGAAATGAAACTTATTATCCTAAATTAACTGTTGTTTATACTCTTTCAGCTTCTCCATTTATTTATGCATTGCAAGAAGGGAAATATGTGAAGATTTCAGACTTTATTTCAGGAGCTGTTTCTCCTGAATTAGAATATGTTTCATATACTGATGTTTCTGAGGGTGAAGTTGTTAATGGGGAGGTTAAGTTGAAGATTACAGAAGAATTAGACGAGACAACTTATTTAGATAAATATGAATTAGTTGTTTGGGATTATCCTGTTGAGTATGAAGTTGAGTTTAATGAATGGATGGAGAATGGTTTTGAGGTTGTTAATAAATATAATTGGAAATTGATTGATGAGATTCCTAATTATGTTGATGAAGTTGTTGTTAATTCTACTGGGCAGGATTCATTGACCTTAGAATCTGATGATGATTATTTAATTATGAATGAAGGGTTTGAGGATGAGTTAGGGTTTGGAGTTAGTGGGTTGGAAGAGGGTTATAGTAGGAAGATGTTCTTTGTAGCAGAAGGTTATTATATTGAGCATTATAAAAATGTAGAACCTCATCGTTCTCTTTATACAGATTATATAGAATTAAATGTTAATATTGATACTGCTTCTAGTTTGAGTATTGATGCGCCTTTGAATGTGAGTTATGCGAATAGTTCGGTTTTGTTTAATGTTAGTTCTGGTGATGTTGGAACAGGATTTATTGTTCCTAATTTGGATGGAGGATTGGTTGCTTGGTGGAGAATGGATGATGTAAATGGTTCAGGGGATTTGGTTGATTATTTGGGTGTGAATAATGGGAGTGCTATTGCTGATGCTGTGCAGGTTGATGGTGGGAAGTTTGGGAAGGGATTTAGTTTTGATGGTGATGGTGATTATATTAATCTTGGAACTATTAGTTCAGGAGATTCTTTAATGTTTGATAATTCTAATTTAACAATTTCTGCTTGGGTATATAAAACTAGTGCAGGAGATATATTTCAGAGAGTA